>CAZOKX010000004.1:0-62736 GCA_964580785.1 uncultured bacterium | reverse complement strand
AAAATTTTACTTTATCACACTCAACCTCAATCCACTAAACCCATTATTGAGGTTAATACTTGTTTTCCCATCTCCAGTAATAGACGCTTGCGAAACTATTGAAAGTTGGATGCGATTGTTCCTGTCATGGGATTTTTGGCCTCTATGAGGCAATTGCAAAACTAAGAAATAGGCGCTATTTTTTTCTTTTTAGGTCGTCAGTTTTGCAATTCCCTCAGGTGTTACAAGCGGCTCTTAAAAATTGTAACGCTCTTTCTCTACGGTCCAATAGAGCTGCTTGCCCGTTGCGGCCCGTGCACCGACATCGCGAAGCCATGCTGACATTGCATAACTTAAATAGGTGCGGCTGCTCTGCTTCATGAACATGTCAAGTGGCATGCTAAAGATGAAGCCTTTATCATAATAAGTGTGGCCATTAACATGATCGTGGCCATTGGTCACGGTATACCAAAGGGCAAAGCGGAGGCCGCTTTTGAAATACCGCCCCACTTCAAATCTTGCTCCCTTGTCTTTAGCAAGAAATTTTCCTGCAGAGATTAAAAGGTCCATGTTCAATGGCTTAAAGTCGTAGTGTAAATCGAGAAAATACTGGATCCCGACAAAAGGGATGTTCTTAACCTCTGCATCGCGATACTCTCGGACTGTGCGAGAAAACTTGATGCCGTGGTAGCCTCTTTTCATTACAGCTGCAAATTCGAGGCCGATTGCCCAATTAGAACCGATAGGGTAATAGAGAATTTCTGTTGCAGCGCCGCCATATGCCGGTTCGAAATAGCCGGTGGCAAGCCTATAATACCATCCTTTGTTAAAGCTCCAGCTTTTTTGTAAAAAAGCTTGCTCCATTGAAAAGGAGTTTGCTTGATAATACTTCATTGAATCTGTCCGTACGTTCGGCAGCTTGGATGGGTTCAGCTTATCAGGGCTGCCCAGCCCGGACATACTAGAGGCAAGTGCATAGCTAATTGTAAAACGGTAATAGACTTGGTTAAAAATGTAGCCCTCAGGATAGGCAACAGCGCTCAGGTTATACTTAAACTTTCCAGAAGCAGCTCCGAAAAATGTCAGCAACCTTGGCAAGATTGTGAAGGTCCAAATTGGCTTTTTCCTTTGAAAAAGAAGCGCAGCGTCATATTCGCTGGGCATTGGTGGAGGATCGCGCATGGGGCCGACAGTCTGAAGCTCAAAATCGCTAATTTGCCCCAAGCGCCATCGACGCAAGTCTTCGGTGCGAAAGTGGTAGGCTTGGCAAGGAACAGCGTCGGCTTCGATAATAACAACGACCGACTTGATATTGGAAGGGATCAAGGCTGCGAGCACATGCTCAACACGGAGACGGACAACATTCTCTTCTCGATACCGGTTGTTGACAATTTTAAGCCAGAGCGTCCTATTGCTGTCGCCATCGAACATCAAGAACGCTGTGTAGAGGTCCAGTCCTTGATCGCTTAAGGCATAGGTGAGCTCTTGGACAAACTCCTCTTCGAGGCGGTGGGACCCTAAAGGCTCCGTATCAATGGGAGATTGATAGGAGCTTGGATCATCGATTTTTGCAAAGAATCCCTCAGAGGAGCCGATCGGATAGCGTAGAGATGCCGAAGCGGCAACATCTGTTCCCCTTATACTGCTCACGCAGAGTTGGAGCGTGTCCAATCCAACAAAGGAGATCCCTCCATTGATCCTCGATTTGACCTTTCTACCGCTAGGGTGCTCATGCGGGTGTTTTTTGTAATTTGTGGCGTCATATTCAGCCACAAAGGAAATGTCTCTGATAATAGGGGTTTTTAAATTGCGAAATGGGGACCATGCTACACCTCCAAAAAGACCTTTGATCCTTTTTTTTCCCCATCCGAGAGTACACTCTAAATTCCAATCTAAAAACTGTTTTGTCATTACGACATACTGGGAATTAAACCTCTTGGTCCCGATAAAATCATCTGCGCCAACAGCGATTGTCGGAAGTATCGGAAATCCATCTTGAGGTGTGAGAATGCCTATCTTAATATTCCCAATCCTCTCTGCGTCATCTCCAAATCCCTCGTTCCCGAAGTTCGGTTCAGAAACTCCATTGTAGATCCGGTAGTTAGCCGATAGTTCAATCCTGTCTAAGATTTGAAAATTAACCCCGTATATTGTGTAAGGAGGCACGTAGGCTCCGCCAATGCCGACCATGCTTGTTTTAGGCATTCTGCCAGACGGCATCACAAAGTAACCGCCGACCGCAGAATAGTTGTAAAAGAAAGGGAGCTGATCGTTGACTTGCTTGTTGATCTTATCGACAAGTTCTAGATCTCTAAATAGTGAATCGTTGTAGGTTTGATCAAAAATGTCCTTGGAGTTAGCATTAAAATTTGCTGTATCTTCCAAATTCCCCTGTTCTGCGCTAGACTCCTGGCAAATGATGGGATCAAAGCGCTGCTCTTTACCCTGAGCAAGAAGTAAGGCGAAGGGAAGAACAAGAGCAAAAGGAGTTAAAAAATTTTTTTTCACTGGATGTTTCGTCTTAGAAGAAATGGAAGGATCAAAATTAAAGAGAAGATTTGTTTATTGCAAGAAGAGCTATAGACAAAAAAAGAGGGAGGCTCAAAATCAGAGGCAGACTCAGGCTTGTGATTAAATAATCGGCTCTCTATACTGCCCAATGCAACATATACACGTTTTCAATTTTGGAAGCTTTAGAAGATCATGCTAGCTTGCCATCTTCAAACAAATCAAGGAATGCAGATGAGTTACCTTAAGGATTTTCAAACTCACATTGCCAATCACGACTATCCGGCATTTTTAAAACTATGGGAAGAATACTGTTCTGGCGATGAGATTGAGGGAGAAGAGGTTCGCGAAATCCTCCGATCCGTCAAAGGTTCTGATATCGCCGATCCTTTTGGACGTCACGTTGAACGGGTTCTCCCGCTCTGGAAGAAACTTCCCGTTTCCGACGTGTCCCACGATGTCCTGAAACTGATCTTAGACATCCAGACGACTAATAACGAAAACTATGCTCAGCTCGCTTATAACCATCTTCAGGAAAGATATTCCGACCACAAGCATTTCAACGAGAAAATTCGTTTGGTTGGGCTGCGTAGCAAAGAAAAATTCCAGGGAGCGATCAGCAACTACGAGCTCCTGACCCATATGGAGAAGGGGAGTTTTGTATTCCATACCGGAGGATGGGGGGTTGGCGAAATTTCCGACGTCTCCTTAGTCCGGGAACAATTGGTGATAGAGTTTGACTATGTTCCTGGTAAAAAAGAGATCTCATTTGCCTCAGCCTTTAAAACACTGGTCCCAGTTCCTAACGATCATTTTCTCGCCTTGCGCTTTGGTAATCCCGATCTTTTAGAGCAAAAAGCAAAAGAAAATCCCGTCGAAGTTATTCGGATGCTTTTGCGTGACCTAGGTCCAAAAACAGCAGCAGAAATTAAAGATGAATTATGCGAGCTTGTGATTCCCGCTGAAGAGTGGACTCGTTGGTGGCAAACAACACGCGCCAAGATTAAAAAAGATACGATGATCGAAACTCCTGATGAGCTGCGGGATCCTTTTCGCACTCGGCAAAGTGAAGTCACGCACGAAGAGCGATTGCAAAAGGTTCTTGAAAACAAGCCTGACGCGAACACTCTGATTCAAATGGTGTATTCTTTTTTAAAAGATTTCCCTGAAACGCTGAAAAACAGTGATTTTAAGTCGACCTTATTAAGTAAGATGAAGGAGGTGCTCTCTTACCCTGAGCTCACCCACGCTCAAGAACTGCAAATCCATTTCTTCCTTCAAGACTTAAACATTGCAAAGGAATTGCCGCAAATCGCTGAAGTGATCAAAAAAACGGCGTCTATTGAAGAGCTTATTAACGCAATCATTGTTTTAAGCTTTAAGAAGCGAGCCCTTACTGAAGTTCATCGAGTCCTTCCTAATTGGCAAGAGCTTTTTCTGGACCTCTTCTTCAAGCTGGGCCAAGCGCCGCTGCGTGATTATGTCCTTTCAGAACTGTTGGATGCTAAAGCAAATCAGGAACTCAATGCAAAATTTGACGAGCTTTGCACCTATCCCTACCGTTATCCGAACGCTTTCCTATGGTACTTTCAAAAGTTAATGAATCAAAAAGAGATCCCTTTCAGCGATAAAATGGGCAAAGTCCGTTTCTTTGAAGGACTACTGATCCTTTTATCCAGGCTTGAAAATGACACTGATCATCGCGATCTGGTAAAAAAAATCCACGCCCTCATTTCTAATGGAAGGTACGCTATTGTTCGTAAAATTATGCAAGACGCGACAGTTGATAACGTCAAAGAGTTTTTGCTGTTGGCGACTAAGTGTCACTCTCTGAGCGATCACGATCATAAGATCTTGCATTCTCTTGCCGAAGTGGCTCACCCCAGCATCGCCAAAATGCGTAAAAAACAGGGAGCTTCGGATGGAGGGAGCCAGGTCATTTGGACCACTGCAGAAGGGTTTCAAAAGCTGCAGCACAAAATTCAACAAATTGCCACAATAGAAACTATTGAAAATGCAAAAGAAATTGAAATTGCTCGCTCCCATGGTGATTTGCGTGAAAATGCTGAGTTCAAAGCTGCTTTAGAAAAACGGGATAGGCTGCAATCGGAACTAAAGTTTCTTTCGGAACAGCTCAACCGATCTCGTGTTATTAGCAAGGAAGATGTTTCAACGGATGAAGTTGGCATTGGAGCTGTTGTCGAATGTCAAAATTCCAAAGGCCAAAAGCTTGCATATACCCTTCTTGGCCCCTGGGATGCTAACCCAGATAAGCACATTCTTTCTTTCCAATCGAAACTTGCTCAAGTAATAACAGGCAAAAAAGTCGGCGACAAGTTCAAATTCCAAGATGAAGATTATACCATTGTTGCCATTAAGAGCTTTTTAGCATAAGGCTCAGCGCCAGCTTTCCCGCTATGAATGTTTACTGAAGATTTGTAGGCGGGAAAGCAAACGGTAACACCATTCCAAGAAAATAAATTCATAAATTAGCCCAAGATCTGGAACAAAGATTTTTCACATTCGTAGGAATATCGACCCACCTATTCCAGGCATCACAACAAGCCTGCACGATATCGTCATAATCCTTTTGAGGAATTTAAATATGTTCAATGATGTAAATATGAAAAATAATAAAATATTAATTAGCTATTTAGAGGTAATCTCGGGCATCGCAGATCGAGAATATCAAGAAAGAGTCTGGATTCGTGGAGAAGGACCAGAGTGTGATGATTACACAGAATCAATCTGTCATTTTTTTGATGATGGAGATCCAATAATTTCTAACTACGAAGGTTATGAAATTACTAAGAGACAGTTAGATTCATTAATTAAATTGAGAGAGGCTGTTCAAGACTTTAATTCTAGTGTTAGGTTTGAGTTAGGACCTGATTTTCTCTATTCTGCTGAATGGATTAATATCACCCTAATGGCGCAACAGGTGTTGCAAGTATTCGGTTACCAACAAGCCAAAAATGTTAAAAATAAAGTTGAGTAAGCCAGAATACACTTATACCATTCCAAGAAAATAAATTCATGAATCTATTTTCTTGGAATGGTATTAGAATTAAGGTTGGTTTATAATTAAGTTCATTGTAAAATGCGCTGAAGTTTAAAATGGATTTTGTTGTTTTTATGGTTTCAACTGATTTTAGCTGTTCTAGAGCATCGGCTGTTACCTCTCTATTGCAAAGCACCGCTTCACCTCCAATCATCCCATGCCCCTCAGGCTGTTTGAGGATCGCCGACTCTATTAGCCTGCAGCCTTCTTTTCAAAAAGTTGCTAATACATTGAACTATATATGGAATGTAGTAGCAGGTTTTTTAACGAGGGTCTGGAATATGTTATGTCACAAGAAAAAGGGAGAGCTTGTTCCACAAACAATTATTTTGCTAACACCCGAACAAATAGCGGAGCGGAGATTGGCGCAAGCAAGAGATCTGGCTTCTTGGCAAATCAAAATGCAGTCGCCTATTACAGCTCCGGATCAGCGGCCAGGATCAGCCAACTTTGTTGATTTAAGCGGACGCTTGACTGACCCAGGCCAGTGCGCTGCGCTTTTGATGGACCGGATTCCGCAAATCGGTCAATACATGAGAAATTACCCGATCCTACATCAATCAATTGTAGTCAAACTCCCCATTAGGCAATTGCACCAATTTCCTGAGGCGATTAGAAATGAGTTTGCAGCTTATGATCCAGAGCATTTGGATCTGTATTTTATTGTTTGGCAGGATATCTCCGAAGCGGATGAAGATCCGATTCAGCAGGGAAAGCGGAATATCCTTTATCATCCCATCGCCTTTCCAGATGCCCAGTTTGGAGAAACACATAACCAAGACCTGTTAATGGGAATGTTTGAGCCGGAAGGAATAGAGGTCGCCAGAGGACCACAAAACCAAGCGCTTTCTTTAAATCAATTCGGTAGCCAAAGTGTCCATATTCATCCGAATCAAGATGCTGGGCAGCCAATGGTAATGTGTGTTTCTCCGGACGAGGGTCGCTTTTATAACACCCCCGAAAGGGCCTCAAATTCGTTTTATAGCGCATGCAAATTTCCTAATAATCGAGCGGCTGCTTTTTTCGGAGTCATCCTTAAAAATGATCCTAATTCTCTAGAACTAGCCGTCTTGTCCGATCCACTGAGAAGCCAAGGTCTGACTTTGCAAGAATATAAAACGGGGATTGAAAACGGTCCTCTTGACAGATCATTAGCAGATAAAATTACCCGCTTACTTAACTTCCATAGAGACACATCTGAATCTTAGAGCCTAATACCGAGTTAACAAAACGCCCTGGCATAATGACATTCAACATGCTAGGATAAAATGAAGATGTAGCTTGCTCCACTTCGGTCAAGCGCAGTTTTCCTAAAAGCCGGAAGTTAATCATGGAACTTGTTATTGCTAGCCGTAATGTACATAAAATCCGCGAATTCCGCGCTATTTTAAAACCTTTACTCGAATTCGATCTCCTGAGCTTAATTGATTTTCCTCAATATACTTCACCTGATGAAGTAGGCTCTACGTTTGAAGAAAATGCGATCCTTAAGGCTGTTCATGCAGCATCAGAACTTCAACGTTGGGTCATAGCCGATGATTCAGGAATCGTAGTCCCTGCATTAAACGGAGCTCCCGGAGTCTATTCCCGACGCTATGCCGGTGAGTCTGCAACCGATAAGGAAAATTGCGCAAAATTGTTGAAAGAGATGAGACACCTGGATGAGGCCTGCCGACAAGGTTATTTTGAGTGTTGCATAGCCTTAGCATCTCCTCAAGGACTTAGAAAATGCGTTAAAGGATTGTCTGAAGGAACGATCACACAAGAAGAAAAGGGGAGCTTAGGTTTCGGCTACGATCCGATTTTCATTAAGCATGAGTATGGGAAGACTTTTGCAGAGCTCGAAGAAGACATCAAAAATCGCATCTCCCATCGCAGAAAGGCGCTTGATAAGATCCTTCCAGCATTAGAGGCTCTATCCACTTAACATGCGGTATCTTATCGACGGCTACAACCTTCTTTTTCGAATTGCAAAACCTGGATCCGCCCTAGAAAAAAAGAGGGAAAGCCTTATCGTAGAGCTCAATCGGGTTATTTCTGATTTCAAGTTGAAGGTTATCGTTGTTTTTGACGGATCCCATCCTGGGCTTTCACACGTGATGCGTCACCATTTCGATGCTCTTGAAATCATCTATACCTATCAAAATCTCTCCGCTGACGAATACATTATTGAAGAGGTCCACTCGACCCGTCGTCCGGAAGAGATTCTTGTGATCACCTCCGATCGGGGTTTATCTCAGACTTGTAAAAACCTCGGGGCAAAAACTCAAAGCATCGAAACATTTATTTCCTCGTTAAAGAAAAAAAATTTTAGGAAAAAAAAGAAACAAAAAGAGACAGCCTCGGAAGCCTCGTTTAAAGATTCTAGCGCAGAAATCACTCGACTGTTAGCTATCTTTGAGAAAAAGCTTAAAGAGGATGATTAGAGACGTTCTCTAAAGAAAAATCGGTTTCTTGCCATGGATAGTCGCAAATCAGCTGCCGAATTTCTGCAACCGCTTTGCTTTTATTGAGCAATTCACGAAGCTTACGGGTTCCTTTCCCTTTTTTCAAATACCAGCAGCCGACCCGCCTCAGGTCCATCGTAGCCCTTCTCTCATTTTGGTAGGAGGCAATGTGATCCAGATGCTCCAGAAGGATATCTCGATAAAAGAGGCCATCTCGCTTTGGAATCTCTTCTTCTGAGAGGAGACGGTAGATGTCATCAATGATCCAAGGCTGGCCCATCGTTCCCCGCGATACCAAAATTGCATCGCAGAAAGTTTTTTCAAACATCTGTTTGGCGCTTGGTGCGTCGAAGAGGTCTCCGTTGCCGATCACAATAATGCTGTTGGCAATCTGCTTGCACCGGCGGATGTGGTCCCAATCGGCAAACCCTTGATAACCCTGAGCGCGTGTCCTTCCATGGATACAGATTGCTTTTGCCCCAGCTTGCTCCGCAATTTGTGTGACCTGTTCCGCAATGATGCTCTTTTCATCCCATCCAGCCCGGATCTTGACAGTCACAGGAATTTTAACAGCAGCAACCATGTTGGCTAATATTTCACCGATCGCCTCTGGATTTTTTAACATCCCCGAACCGCTACCGTCTTTGGTGACCTTGTCAACGGGACAACCACAGTTGAGATCGACAACATCAAATCCGAGGTCTTCGACTATTTTAGCGCACTGGCCGGCAATTTGAGGTTTAGACCCGCAAATTTGTGCTCCGATAGGATGCATGTGGATTTCGTAATCAAGAAGACGAAAGGTATTCGGATCATGGCGAATTAATGCATCCATTTTCACCATTTCGCAATAGATAAGACCGGGCTTGTGCTGCGTCGTCATCCGCCTAAAAGGGAGATCAGAACACCCTGCCAAAGGCGCGCAAAAGACGTTGGATGGAAGGGGGATATTTCCGAAGATAAAGGGACGTTTTAAAAAGGTCATCTCAACAGAAAAAAAATAAATTGCTCAGCGAGCTGTAAAAGAAAAAACCCCAGTAGAGGGCTTAAATCTAAAACTCCGCCGATCGGAGGGATAAAGCGCCGGAAAAGCGCAAGATAAGGGTCTGTAATTCGCATGATAAATTGCATAAAGGAGTGCCTGGCAAAAGAGGGAAACCAGGACCCGACAACCCTAACAAACAAAAGGAGGGTATATGTCGTAAAGGCAAGATGTATCGAATAGGCTAAATAATTCATAAGGGAGCTTATTTTTTTAGTAAGCTTATCTTAAATCGCATTAAAATACTAGAAAGTCATACAATATCTACAAACGAACTGAAAAGCTGGGAATGCGGATGAAACACATCCTTGGGCTCGTAGCCGAAAACAACTTAGTGAAAACGGCGCTCCTTAAAGAAGAAAAGGGGAATATTTGCCTTGAATTTGTAAAGTCTTTTTTTCCATCCGATTCGCTTGTCAAACAGCTTTACATTTCTTTGCCTTTATCAGCGAAGGGAACTTTTTACACCGCAACAGCTCTGAAGCCCCAAGAGGTTCTCTTTAGGGCCCTTTCCTTGCCAATTGCCGATCGAAAAAAAACGCTTGCTGTCCTCCCCTTCCAACTGGAAGGGATCCTTCCTTATCCTCTTGTCGAGGCCAATATCGCTGCTAGTCTAACGCGGATGGGGAAAGGGGCCTTTAGCGTGAGTCTTTTTGCTGCGCGCGATTCTGCGATAGCGTCTCATCTCGAATGGGCCCAATCCCTTCAAATTGAACCGGACTGCATTTCTTGCGCCCCGATGGCCATTCATCGGTTGTCTCGCTGGCTTTTTCCTCAAGAGAATGTGTTTACACTGTTTCACTTTGGAGAAACTAAGAGTTGTTGTGTGATTAGCTTGAAAGATGAGATCTCTTTAACTCAAACGCTGCATTTTGGACATCAGGATTTTCTAAGCGCTCTTGCTAAAGACCTCCCCGAAAAATCCATCGACGAGATCCTAGCTGCAGCCCAAGATCCTTCTCTTTTTGCAAGCCTTTGTGTTCCTCTCATCCATTTTAGTCAGGTCAAGGAGAAAGTCCAAAACGAACTCGAGCGTCTTTTCTGCTATCTGGAGAACAAGCAGCCAGCGCTTCAAAGTCCAAATTGGATTATTTTTGGGGATCGATACCCCTCATTTTCTTATTCTTCGTTTTTCCCTCAGGACTCTCTAACAGATTTAAAGTCTCTTTCCATCCCCTCAAACATTCTGCATGAATATGCTATCCCCATTGGGACCGCTTTGGATGCTTTAGCGCAAGATAAGCACACGGTCCAATTTTTTCGAGGAAAATGGGTCCCCAAACGGTACATGGAAAAAAGAAAGAGAACGGCTGTCTGGTTAGTCAGCCTTTCCCTGGCCGCTGCTCTGATCATGGGATTGGGAGGACATGCACTGCTGAAAAAGAAAGAAAGGGCCCTCTCCTATCAATTGCTGAATTTCCTGCCACCCACAATGGCTAAAAGTGTTCCCCAATCCACGGAAGAGTGGAAAGAGATGTTATGGGAATGGGAAAGTTCCTTAAATGCTCAAAAACTTTCCTTTCCTTTTTTGCCAACTGTTCCAACGGTCAGCGATGTGCTTGCGTGGTTAAGTTCCCACCCCATCCTTTCGACTCCTGAAGGGGGAAAAAAAGAGGAGATCGATATCAAAAACTTTCGCTATCAACTATATAAACATCCTAAGCTTGGTGAACCCGGCGGTGTGTATTCTGCCAAAGTCGATCTGGAAATAACCTCCGCTACACCCCGCCTGGCCAGAGAGTTTCATGACGCTCTTCTAAAAGGAGACCAAATTGTGAATGCTAAAAAAGAGATCAAATGGAATGCACAGCAAAATACCTATTGGGCTTCTTTTGAGCTGAATCCTCTCAAAAAAGAGGCTCAATGAACCGGTATCTTTCTAAGCTTCGCTTCCCCCGCACAGGATCTTCTGCTTACATTGCATTGTTGGTGATTGCGCCGATTCCTTTTTTATATTTTTTCTTCTATTTTTTCATCCAGCTCTTTGTCTATGAAAATCTTACAGATGAGATGCAAAAAATCTATATCAAAAGCTCGCAATTGCAAGCGCTGCACCAAAAAGAAAATGACTTCCTTGCTTCTCTAAAAAACCCCGACCATTTCTATATCGATAAGCACCTAGAAGCCCTTTGTTTTCTTGAGCCTGAAATTAAAAAAACCGAAGCATTGCTGCTGGATAGCCCGAATGATGAGGCATTAAAAAAACGGCTCCATTTTCTCAAAGAAGGGCCTAATCGCCTCCTTTTTTCAGAAGTCCAGACGCGTCAGCAGAACCGCTTCCAAGAAGTCGAAGAGCAGCAGCAGCACCTTGTTGAGATGAACGAAGAAGACCTGAAAAAAATATTAAGCCTAATCGAAGGGGTAACTATTTGGCCATATGGTCCTAAAGAAAAAAGGCCCCAATTAATCATCAAAGATTTTCAGCTCTCTAAAAAAGAGATTTCATCGCAAGAATTTGTTTATGCGATCAGCATGCAATTGATCAAACGGGAAAGTTTATCTCCTTAAGGAATCACTATGATCCGATTTTTTCCTCTCTTATCTTTGATTGTTTTGTTTTCCAGCTGTCAGAAGCAACTCCATGACCAAAGCGATCAGATCGTCAGCATGCAGCTCATCGATAGGAATGGTTTTACAGAAACGATCAGCATTAAAGACCGCCTGACTCCTTACCAATCCATCGATTTCCTTGCTCCTCAGCCCTATCAAAAAGTGTTACGCGTGTATGGAAGAAGCCCTCAAGGCAAAAGTATGTCGAAAATTTCAAGCTACCATAGCAACGGTCATATTTGGCAGCTTTTAGAGGTTGTCGATGGCAGGGCGCATGGGAGCTACCAAGAATGGTATGCTAATGGCCAACAGAAGATCCATGCCTATGTGATGGAAGGCATCGCAGATATTAACGATCTGGCTGAAACCAGCTGGGTGTTTCATGAAATGAGCCAAGTGTGGGATGAACAGGGGAAGCCCATTGCAAATATTCATTACGATAAAGGACTTCTCCACGGCCTCTCTGTCTATTACCACCCTAACGGGCAGATCTCTCAGACTGTCCCTTATAACCAAGGCAATATCCATGGTGAGTCGCTAAGTTTAGATGAAGAGGGGCGTGTTTTAGAAAGGATCCCTTTTGTCCAAGGGCAAAAGCACGGAGCAGCCAGCGGCAACTGGTCAGAATCTGCCAAAGCTTATGATGAGTTTTCCGATAAAGGACTTCTCTTATCGGGAGCCTATTATGACCCCCAAGGGGAAAAATGTGGAGAAATTACCGAAGGCAACGGGATCAAACCACTCTTTCAAAATGGCCGCCTTTTTTCGCGCCTTGAATACCAGAAAGGTATTCAACAAGGATTAGTCAAAGAATATTTCCCGAACGGCGGCCTGCGTTGTTCCTACTACATTTTTAATGGCAAAAAGCAAGGCGAAGAATGGGAATACTACCCGGCATCTACCCAAGAGAAGCCCAAGCCGAAACTGAACCTCCACTGGCATGAAGATCAGATCGAAGGACAAGTAAAAACATGGTATGAAAACGGGGCCCTTGAAAGCCAAAGAGAGGTCCATCAGCAAAAAAAGCAGGGACTCAGTTTTGCATGGTATAAAAACGGCGATATTATGATGGTCGAAGACTATGCAAATGACTTGCTGATTAAAGGATCCTATTTTAAAAAAGGGGATAAAAAGCCCGTGTCTAAAATCGAAAATGGAAAGGGGTTAGCCACATTGTTTACAAGCGAAGGGATCTTTTGGAAAAAAATTTCTTATGAAAAAGGAAAACCTCAACTTCATGATGATTCCAATGCGCGATAAAGCTACAATCGAAAGTTCTAAAAAACTACTGCTGTTTTTTTTGATTCGGAGATGTAAGCGCTTTTTTTGGAAGAGGGCAAATTTTTTGCCCTTCCGAGCTTTGGGCGAAGACCCAAGACCCTGCAGCAACGTTGGTATTTGTGCCATAGGCTTGGCCCCCCTTAGCGCAATACCAGATGATCGTATAGGTCGATGCGCCTATATTCGGAGCATTTGCCGGACCTGAAAAGGCTTGGTCGTCATTCCAATGCCATTGGGTTCCTGGTGCTACCGTCCGCTCTTCGTAGAATCCTGCCGCTCCATACAGCTGAGCTTGCAATGGAAAAGGACTATTATTGGTCATCCACAGCTCATTGCTATGAAGGCCTAAATGCAGAACTAAAGCGCCTAATATCCACGATGCCTTCATTGTACATCCCCTTTAGCAGTATCTCCCTGATCTCCTTTATCAATATAAGCCCATTTAAAATCAAGCTGGCCAGTGTTTGAGAGAACGGCGTTTTTGATCTCAGGGTGCTTAACATAGAGCATCGTGAGGTGAAAAATCGGCATGATAGGCATGTCGCTAATCAATATTTTTTCAGATGCAGCTAACAGCTCTAATCGTTTATCGGGATCCGCGGTCTTTAAAGAAGCATCAAGAAGTTGCGTATATTCCTGATTTTCCCAGAAGGTATTATTCGACCCACTTTGTTTATATTTGAACACTTCCAAAAAGTTGATCGGATCCTCAAAATCGGCAATCCATGATCCAGAAGCAAGATGGAAATCTTGTTTGGAGATTCGATCGAAATAAACCTTCCCTTCAACGGATTGCAATTTGATTCGGATACCAAAAGCCTCAAACCACTGTTGCTGGATAGCCTGCGCTATCAAATGATTCATCTCGCCAGCGCGATACATTAGCGATACCTCGGGAAAAGCCTCTTTCGTCATTTCCATTTCCGAAAGGGCCTCTTCAAAAAGCTGGCGGGACATTGCAATATTCGCATCATTAAAATAGGGGATCTTCTGCAAACCAAAGAGAGTGGGAACTAATCCAGTAGCAGGAAGTTGATTTCCTTGCATCACATGTTCGACGATCGCTTTCCGGTTGATCGCGTAAGCAAACGCAGAGCGGATCTTAGGATGGTTAAAAGGCGCTCTTTCCGTATTTGAACGCAAAAAGTAGGTTCCCAGCATCTCTTTCGTTCTTAAAGCCGAGCTCTTACGGAGCCCGTTGATCGCTTCTAAAGGGAGATTAGATAGGGGGGATCCTGCCCAGTCGAGCTCGTTCTTCTCAAACATCATTAATTCGGTTCCTTCTTGAACCGTGATCAGATGAATCGCTGAAAGTTTGACGTTGTCAGCATCCCAATAGGAAGGGTTTTTAACTACTTCTAAACAGTCTTGATGCTTCCATTCGTTCAACAAAAACGGGCCATTACACACAAGGGTCGACGCATTCTGAGCCCATTGAGGATCTTTCCGGTCCAATTTTTGATTTACTGGCAAAAAAGGCGGAGAGGTCAGAAGGCTCAAAAAATAAGGGGTCGGAGTCTCCAGTTCGACTTGGAGCGTTCTTTCATCTAAGATACGAATACCTACTTCGTCCAATGGCACTTTACCTTCCTTGGCCAATTTTGCATTCTTGATCGGGTACATCTGAAACGCCGTATCCGATGGATAGTCGGGGCTTAAGCACATTGTCCATGCATAGCTAAAATCGGAAGCTGTTACTGGATCTCCATTGGACCATAGCGCATCACGCAGAGTAAACGTGTAGGTTCTTAAATCAAGAGAAAGCTCAACCTTTTCAGCAAGGGCTAAGACGATTTTCTCTTCGCAGCCCAGGCGTGTTAGCCCTTCAAATAACATCTTAATCAGTGTGATCGAGTTTAAATCCCTAGCTTTTCGAGGGTCTAATGTGTGCGGTTCATCTTTAATATTCATCCGAATCGAGGTTTCTACTTTTTCAGGGGAGATCTTCTTGCTGTTAGAAGAGGGGGATTGGCAAGAAGGGCACCATAAAGTGATGAAGAAAAAAGCCGAAAAAAATTTTAATAACTGGGAGGTCATAGGATTTTTAGGGGTTCCATTTCGGTTAAACAAATATTGCTTTCTATTGGCTTTGTTGGGCAAATAGCTGGAGATGATTAGCCTCTTGCTCTTAAACCACTGAGTCTATAAATTTTTTTGTCGTTATGACAAAAAGTTGAGGCTTAAAATGGCTCCCAAGAAAGATACGATCCCTCTCAAGAAGAAAGACAAGTACCGAATCCGCAATTGGAAGTAGTATAACCAATCGTTAGTAAATCGCGGAAGCATCGGTTTTTGGTTCGACGAAAATTCCATTGAAAAATGGTATTCGATCGAAAGATCGATATCGACTAAATCAGGGGCGACTACTTATAGGATTCGTCGATTAGATTAGCGACAAGGGCGCTCCAACCCGTTTGGTGGGAGGCTCCTAGGCCTTTACCTGTTTCAGGGTTATAGTATTCATAGAACAAGATGTTATCGGTCCAGAGGGGATCTTTTTTAAAGGGAAATTTTGGCCCATAGAAGGGCCTTCCGCCATCTGGATCCAATTTAAATAAGGAGATTAACCGTTGGGTAAATGATGTAGCCATTTCTTGAATATTGACTGGTTTTTCCCCTTCAATCTCAACTTTGAGCTCGTTTTTAGAGACGATAGCGATTTTTTTCAAGGCGTCGATCAACATATAATTCGCTGGCATCCATATCGGACCTCTCCAGTTAGAATTCCCTCCTTTAATTTTTTCAAGGGACTCCGCAGGTTCGTACCCAATTTTTTTATTTTGGAAAGTAAAGGGATAATCTTGGTGGAATTTCGATAATGAGCGGAAGCCAAACTCAGAACGAAACTCTGTAGGATCCCAGACGTACCGTAAGACGCTTCTGAGTTTTTCTTGGTTCATGACAGTGAGGAGATAATGGGTTTTTCCGCCGCGCTTAATAGGAAGAATGCATTCCGAAACCAGATCGAGCCGATTTTTAATAAACCACATAAAATTTGCTTTGAACTCTGGATAGCGGTCCATTTCATGCTCTTCGATAAGCTCGATGGCATAAAGGGGAATAATCCCAACCATCGAACGGACCCGAAACTTGTCAAATTTTCCGTCGGGATATGTCAACACATCATAAAAGAACCCATCGCTTTCGCTCCATAGCTCATATTCCTGAAACCCCCTTTTTTTCATTGCGTGGGCAATATAGACGTAATGTTCAAAAAACTTTGTCGCTAAAGCTTCATAGGCAGGGCTCTCTTTCGCTAGTTCTAGAGCAATGCGCATTAAGTTTAAGCAGAACAAAGCCATCCAACCCGTTCCATCCGATTGCTGCAGTTTGATGCCGTTAGCTAAGCGCATCGATCGGTCGACAACGCTGATGTTGTCCATTCCCAAAAAGCCCCCTTCAAAGACGTTATTGCCTTCACTGTCAACTTTGTTGACCCACCAGGCAAAATTGATCAGCAGCTTGTGAAAACACCTTTCCAGATAGGCAAGGTCTCCCTTTTCATTTCTCTTCTTTTCCATTTCATAAAGCCGGAGAACAGCCCATGCCTGGACAGGTGGGTTGACATCGGAAAACTCCCATTCATAAGAAGGAATTTGCCCGTTGGGGTGTTGAAATTGATCAAATAACAGAAGCCATAACTGCTCTTTTGCAAAGTCCAAATCGACTAAAGCGTACACCACGCAATGAAAGGCCTGGTCCCACGCAGCAAACCAAGGATATTCCCACTTATCCGGCATCAGTAAAATTCGCATCGAGTTCAAGTGGCGCCAGTGTTCATTGCGAACGGTATGCCGCGAAATGGGCGGCGGACTGATCGTGTTGTCCCCTCTAAGCCACAAGTTGACATCAAACAAGTAAATTTGCTTAGTCCATATGATCCCAGCAAATGCTTGCCGTTGGATCAATTTTTCATCAACGGAAGCCTCTTTCGGCTGGATCGCTTGATAAAAATGGTCTGCCTCGGCTTTACGGAGGGCGATTATTTTTTCAATGTCTTTAAGAGGGGTTTCTAATTCTTTATTGGATAGGCGAAGATGAAGAACTACCGAACGTTGTGGAGGAATTTGCTCAAGCTTATAATGAAGACACGCTTTCGTCCCTTTCTCCAGCGGGTTGACTGTTTTTTCATTGCTGATAATTTTTCGATGAAACCCATCTTTATAGTAATCGTTATTCTTCTCATTTCCAGCAAATCGAGTCTCATTGTCGGTAAAAAGTTGCTCTGCTCCGTGCGGCCCATAGAGATAACGTTTCCCTAACCGGTAATCAAAAGAGAGGTTGGAAGGAGGGGATAATGCTGCTTCATCGGCGATTAAGCAAAGATCGCTGCCGCTTTTAGGCCTTCCTGCACTGATAACGGGAGCTCCCTGACGCTTATTTCCCCAAGCCCATTGATTGCGGAACCAGAGCTGGGGAATGACATGTAGCGTTGCGGGCTGGTTTCCACGATTGAACACTTCAATTTTAATACAGAGATCTTCATCGGACTCTTTGGCATACTCGATGAAAATGTCAAAGTAGCGCTCTTCTTCAAATATCCCCGTATCAATCAATTCATATTCAGGATCTTTTGTTGTCCGATTGCGATTTTCATCTTTGATCTTTTGATAGGGAAACTCTTCCTGAGGATATTTATAGAGGAACTTCATGTAAGAATGGGTCGGAATTCCATCGAGATAGTAGTAACATTCCTTAACATCTTCACCATGATTGCCTTCATTTGAATTAAGTCCGAATAAACGCTCTTTCAAAATAGGATCGCGCCCATTCCAAAAAGCAGGAGAGAACACTAAAACCTGATACCGATCACACCACCCTGCTATCCCATCTTCTCCCCAACGATATGTCTTATAATGGGACATTTCAAAAGGGAAATAGTTCCAAGCATCCCCATTTGGACTATAATCTTCACGGACAGTTCCCCAAGCTCGATTTGAGACATAAGGTCCCCATTTATACCACTTCGGGACAGGAAACTGCTGATTGTCTTTCAACCGTTTATGCTCGGCTGTAATTTCATTGCTTTTCTTGGGCATAATGCGCAGCTCCTATTAAGGCTGTCTGGTCATTGAGGATCACTTGAACAGGGATCTTCGACAACATAGGCGCAAACCGCCCTTTGGCTGTAAAAGCTTTCATAAAGCGGCCGTTTGTTAATATACTGATGATGTGGGGGGCGATTCCGCCGCCGATGTACATTCCATGCATCGACAACAGTTTTAAAGCGAGGTTTCCTGCTTCACTCCCATAAATTGAGCAAAATAAGTCAAGAGTGCGGATGCAGGTAGGGCACTCTTTTTTCAGAGCCTTTTCCGTAATAATCCTTTGAGGTTGTAAACCTCGGATAGCAGAACATTGTTTTTCTTTTTTTACTTCAACTAAAAACTGATAGATTTGAAAGATACCAGCGCCAGACAAGACCCTTTCATAAGAGACATGCTCGAACCTCCCCTTTAAAAAATGCCACAGATCGGCCTGCTCTTCATCTGCTGGAGCAAAATCAGCATGGCCTCCTTCACAGGCAAAAGGGACATGCCCACTTCCGTTCCAATACAATCCCGCTTCTCCAAGGCCCGTTCCGGCCGAGATCAACGCGCCATTTCCTTGTTGCGCTACGCCTGGGTTCAAGACCATGCGCTCTTCTGAGCGCAATAGAGTCACTCCCCAAGCATTGGCCTCCAAATCATTGATCAACCAAACTTTTTTGATCCCAAGCTGTTCTGAAAGCACGCTTGCATCGATAACCCAGGGCAAGTTCGTGGCTTGGCATCGTCCATTTTGCACAGGGCCAGCAACTCCAAAACAAGCGGCTTCGATCTGTTTTCCATTTAAAGTTGAGATGAACTTTTTAAGCAGGGAAGAAAAATCAGCAAAGTCGGCGCTCTGATGCTTTTCCAATAGAACGGGATCTCTTTTTTCCCCTTTATTAAAAAAAGCCAGCCTTACATTTGTTCCACCTACATCGCCAGCAATAATCATAGACCTCGCATATCATACGACATTATATTGAGATATGCGATATTCATTTTCTTTTCCAGCATTGAACCTATCTCAATAAAATTTTTCAATCTTCTGTTCACGACTGTCGATTTTTTTACTTGACTCAAAGCCCCTCGGCGATTCAATCTTAGACCACTCTTCAAATCCTCATAGAGGTATTTTCATGTCAGACAACCAAGCAAAGAAAAAAGCGTTAGAGCTTGCCATAACCCATATTGAGAAGCAGTTTGGCGAAGGTTCGATTATGACGCTCGGCAAACATTCTGCGTCCAGAGAACTGAGCGTCATTAAAACTGGCGCTATCACATTAGACATTGCTCTTGGCATCGGCGGATTGCCGCGTGGCAGGATCGTTGAAATTTACGGGCCTGAATCATCAGGCAAGTCAACGCTGGCTACCCATATTGTTGCCAATGCGCAAAAAAATGGCGGCCTTGCCGCTTACATCGATGCTGAGCATGCGCTTGATCCTTCCTACGCCTCCAAAATCGGAGTTAACCTCGATGAGCTGATGATCTCTCAGCCTGATTGCGGCGAAGATGCCTTGAATATTGCTGAAACGCTTGCCCGCTCAAATGCCGTCGATCTTATCGTGATTGACTCCGTTGCAGCACTCGTTCCTAAAAATGAATTAGAAGGAGAAATTGGCGATTCTTTTATGGGACTGCAGGCTCGTATGATGTCGCAAGCTTTACGCAAGCTCACGGCAACGCTTTCTAAGAGTAATACCTGCGCCATCTTCATTAACCAGATTCGCGAAAAAATTGGGGTGATGTTCGGCAATCCAGAGACAACAACAGGCGGCCGTGCACTCAAATTCTACTCTTCGATCCGTATGGACATTCGTCGGATCGGTAGTATCAAAGGAAGCGATGGGAGCGAAGCTGGTAACCGCGTTAAGGTCAAAGTTGTGAAAAACAAGATGGCGCCGCCTTTCCAATCTGCAGAGTTCGATATCCTCTTTAACGAGGGAATTTCCAGGGTTGGATCGATTCTCGATCTCGCTGTTGACCTGGCAATTATCGATAAAAAAGGAACATGGTTCAGCTACAATGCCAACAGACTTGGCCAAGGCCGGGAAGCTGTACGCGAGGAGTTGAAAAAAAATCCCAAGCTTATCGATGAGATCGAAAAGGCTGTGTATGTAAAGCTTGCCGATGGAAAAGGATTGCCATTGAAAGACGCAGCAACCATTGGACAAGGCATTAACGAGCTTGCTGAAGTATAAAATCTCGATTTTGTACAAAGGCAATTGCAAAACTAAGAAAGCAGAAGGATTTTTCGGGGAATTGCTAACCAGTACGTCCTTAAAAAGTCATGGGGTCGCTACGCTTGCCAACGTTCACCTCGCGCCTTCGGAGCGAGGTGAACGTTTGCTATAAGGGAGCCCATTTTTTTGGAATAATAACTAGCTTTGCTTTAGATTCATTTCTTTTTGGAAGAACATAATAAAAATTATACTCAGAAAATGCTTTTTCCAACTTGTCTTTCACATATTCGTAGGAACACTCATCACCACCACTCCAATCAAACCCAATGTCTGGTCTTCCAGGAACCTTGATATCATCGATCATAATAATACAGTTATCTCGATGCGTTTTACTGATTTCTTCAATCTCATCTCGCAAAGGCCAATAGGCTTCCCAGTGAGCGTCAAGATAAAAAAGCAGTGGCTTACTCTCTAATCCTGGGAGAATGTTCTTCAACACTTCCGTGGAGCAACCGAGATGGCAAATCGTATTCGAAAAATTACGCAAGTTATTTTGGGCGACTTCATAAGTTGAAGAAACGATTTCAACTGTGTGTACCTCATTAAATATACTAGCAAGGAAGGAGGTTGTATAACCATATTGGGATCCGGTTTCAATAGCTGCATCGATGTTGTATCGGTTTTTTAGCATGCAAACAAATGAGGCGATTTCTGGAGCCCCATTAAATGCGCTATTAGCAAATATTATTTGTGCATATTCAAACTGATTGGGAATAGAAACACGACTAAGATCGATACAGTGGGCAGACAAATATTCATCGGCTGCATTCACATTTTGTATTTTGCTGATAAAAAGGGAGCAGAAAGCGATGTACAGCCACAAAAGATGTTTCGACTTCATTAATAGCCTCCTAGAATAATCTTTAGGTTGGCATAATATCAAGTATTCCTGCTAGAAAAATCGAAATACCTTCAACCTTAAGAAATCTTCAGACTAAAAAAACTAGGCCACATTCCCTCCTTCTCTTAACCTTTTTTTCTGTCGCTAGGCTCAAGAGATCGGTTCTTTTTGATCATTGCAAACAGAGTGATAAAACCGATGAGATTAAGCGTAGACATCACACCGACAAATAGCAGCATCTTATTGCTTTTTTTGCTCAGGTACATTAAGCGCTGGCGCACCATCTTCTCAAACACGCTTTCCGTCTCGTGCCAAGTTCCAGCATATTGATGGCGCGACCACATCGCAAGATCATCGTTGGGAGCATCAAAAAAGTAAGGGGGGAAAACGATGTCCCGGTTTCCGTTTTGACCATGCGTTTGCTTGACCGCTTCACCAAAAAGCCAGAAGGTTCGGTGGAGAACACGGTTAAGCATCAAGTCCCGATCGGAACCAGGGTAGGCGGCTTGAAGGGTATCCCAATGCTCATCGACAAGCTCCATGGAGCGAAAAATAATTGGATGACCTGGTTTGGCAGCAACAAGGTTATTGGTTGTGTAGACGCAAGAAGGCAGACTGCTGCGAAAAGGCATGTCCATCCCACAGAAGAAATCGTAAGCAGCATTCAGGCAATCAAACGCTTTAAAGCACTTGACATCGTGATCGATGTAGATCCCTCCTTCCTGATAGAGGATTTCGAGGCGTAAGAGATCTGATTTTTCCGCCCAGTTATCACTTTTTTCTAGACAATTCTGCAGTTTAAGGATGTTGAGGTCTGCAACGTCTTGAAACACCATGCCAGGAACAGGAAGCGGGCGATCCCTATCGGTCCAAAATTTGACAGTCCAGCCCGGATGCAATCCCATCCAAGTCCTGATATTTTCGACCGACTCGCGAGGAAACTGCCTAGGGCCGATCCAAATGAAGTGGAGAATTTTTGGAACTCTAACAGATTCAGAAGGGGTCTTATAATAGGATTTTTGACTTTCATACATCTCCTTAAAAAAACTCAAATAGGCAAAGTCCTCTTTTGTTTTAATGAACTGCCATGTGGGGAGATCTTTTCCCGTCAGCGTCTCAAAATCATCTGATGTCGGTTTCTGATACCCTTTTTTCTTTTCGCAACCAAAAATCAGCGTTAAAATAAGGATTGCTAAAACGGAGAGAGTTTTATACATGTTAGTAGCCTCTTCGCTGAATTAATTTAAGGGATAGGGCAAGACATAGAGAGCTGAGAAGCAAAAATCCTCCGACTGCATACAAAATCTTGCTGCTTTTGCGGCGAATTTTAGTTAATGATCTTTCTCCGAATTTCTCCAGCTCCGATTTGCGAAACTTGAAGGAATCCCAAGTTGTGAAACAAAAGTGTTTGGAATAGATAGATGGGATTTCACTTTTAGCAAAAAAATAGGCAGCGGGAAAAACGATATCGATATTTCCGATTTGATCAAGTGTTCCTTCAAGTGCATGAGTAAATGCAATATACGTGCGCTGCATGACCACCTCGACTTGGGAATAGAGATCATTTCCGCGAAATTTTTTTCCGACAGTTTCCCACCTGTCCGCAACAAGATCGATCACTTTTGCCAAAGTGGGGTGTCCTGCGCGGGATCCAATCAGCCCATTCCAAACTGTGACAGTGGCGCCAGCAAAGGGTTCATGGGGGGCTTCTAAACAACAGAAAAAATCATAGCCGCGCACGAGCGTATCAAATGATGCAATGCAATAGGCATCGTGATCAACATAAATCCCCCCTTCTAATAGGAGAATTTCATAACGAAGAAGATCTGACTTTTCTGCCCAGTTGCGCGAATCATGAAAACACTTTTCCAGCTTTGTAAACTCAATGTTCGAGATGTCGATCATTTCGACCCCTTCACAAGGAGGCTCTCGCTCACGATCTGTCCAGAATTTGATTGTCCAATCTGGGTGATAAGCCATCCAAGACCGTAAGTTTTCGACCGAGGTTGGCGGAAACGCTTTAGGCCCTAGCCAGATGAAGTGGATCACAGTAGGGATTTTAAGATCTTTAGACGTCGTAAACTGAGCATCTTTGTTTCTATGATAGAGCGATTCCATCTCATTGAGGAGCGCAAGATCGCATTCTTGATGCACATAGCCCCAGTGCGATGTCCCTTTTCCCATTAAACCTAAAAAATTGTTATAATCGATGTGCTTTTCAATGGAAAAGCCTTGCGCAGCCCATGTCATTACGATTCCGATGCAGAAGAGTATCGATCGATTGATCATTATGCCCCTCTCTTGCGCAATGGGGACCGGAGCATTTTTAAGAGATACAGGCACAGCATGAGGTTGCAAAAGCCCAATATAATAGCAACGATTGCGGGCAGTCCGATCTCCTCTTCCGCTGCAATAAAGGCATTGCGCACTCTTTCGCTTTCCTCTTTTTTTAACCAAGATGCCAGATGATAATGGACTGCATAAACCCCCTTTTCTGGATGGAACTCGCTAAAGAACGCGCACGGGAAAACAATCGATCCTTCGCTGTTCCCAGCTAGTTCTATTCCATAACTAATTGCGCGAAACCCCCGATGCTTGATCCGATTCACAACAGCCATTTCATCGGAACCTGGAAATTGTATCTCTAGGCGATCCCAGTTTGACTTTAGCCATTCGATTGCCTTTTCAAGAATGGGGTGCTCGCGGGATGAAGCGATCAGATTGGTAGCAGGATATACTGATGAACTGAGCAGAGTTTCCTTTAATCTTTCAAGGCCACAAAAAAAGGTCAGATCTGAAACAAGCGGGTCTAGGGATTGGATTGATTCCATATCGTGATCGAGGTAGACCCCTCCTTCAGCGTTGAGAACAGCAAGACGTAGCACTTCCGATTTTTCACCAAAATTATCTGAATTAAAATAACAATCGGCTAAAGGCCCAAGGGCTGCTAGAGGGTCAGAGATCACTACTTCAATAGGCAATGAACTGCGGACTTGGTCAGTCCATAATTTAAATGTCCAACCAGGATGAAGCTTTATCCAGTACTGCATACGAATAATCGACTCTTTCGGAAAAGGTTTTGGCCCCAACCAAATCCAATGGAGGACCTTGGGAATGTCTTGCCGATTGGAAAATTTCTCCTGAACTCGATACCGCTGATAAAGCGATTTGAACTCATCTAGCCGCCGCCGATCTTCCGAGGTGCGGATGCAGCCCCATGCAGTCGTCCCTTTTCCCATTGCCTTGTCAAAATCGGGCAAGTCCATACTATGTGCAAGGAAGGGGAACAGGAATAGGAAAAAGAAAAGGCCCCAGCTGTTCATTCCTTAACAATATGCTCCTCTTCAACCCCAATAGGAAGGTTGGCAAGCTGTTGATAAGGGGGGCGGGAGCAGATGTTTTTTAAGCATTCCTGTTGTCTATCATAGAGAATCTTGTCATCATTCAGTGGAGAAACATGGTTGTAAATGTATAGAATGTCGCGGATATGCCGGTAATGAGGACCTGCCATTTCTGCCATGGGAACCATCATTGCCACATCGGAAGTGCAATCAAAAAAATGCCCATCTATCTGAAAATCTTCAAACTTAACTTTCTTAAACAGGGCTGTATAAAAAGTTTTTAAATGAGAGAGGGGGTATTTGATTTGAACATACGCACGAAGGCTGTTGGATTCGAGAATCTCTTTGGGGATTTCCCCCGCAGCATCGGCTTTGATAAACGTATAAGGGATATATTGGAGATGATTTCCACACGTCATCCATACATCAGGATCAGCATAGACCTCGTTCAAACGTTCTAAAACATGGTCGTGGGCTAACCAATCATCCCCATCGACCATGACAATAATCTCATCGTTTTCGCAACTCATTACAGCCTGGTAAATGTTCTCCGAAGCGCCGAGGTTGCGGGAATTATTCCAAAGATCGTAAGGAATACTAAGCACATGCTCTTTAAAAAATTTTTCCGCTGCGAGCCCCGTTCCATCCGTCGACGCGTCGTTAATATAGATGATCCGAAAGTTGTCGTATCTTTGTTCGAGAATCGAGCTCAGGTTCTTTTTAATCCATTTTTCGTTGTTATACGAAGGAACAACAACGACAAAAGGCTTATGTTCTAAAACGGGAAAAACATTCTCCGCCACCTTGGGAGCCCATTTTTTTTTAAGCGACACAACCGTTTTTTTGCTATTAAGACCTAAAGTGAATACGCAAGCAAATGCTGCAAAGAACAAACACAGTTTCGAGATGTTTTTCATTGTTTATTACTCTTGGGCTCTTTTGCAATAAAGGTGGGAACATAATCGACATGCGCTGAGGAGTGCTGATAACGATCTAAGGGCTGAATGTCCATTTTCAAGTTGTCCTTGAACGCTTCTAATAGATCCTTTGGGCTTATGCTTTGCATGTTGCGATTGGATGAGTTGTGGACAAGATTTAAGGGGATATTCACCATTCGAGAAGTCTCATGGCAAAGGCCAAGTCGCTGAGGGCTAGCAACCTTGAGCCATTCCCCTTCGAGCTGGTTTGGATTGGAAAATGAGATTTTTTCAAATTGGCGCAATACTATTTCTTTCTTGTAAAGGACAACATCCGTCGATGTCGGGTAGCCCCAATATCCTTGCTGTTGCTTAAAGACCCAGGCATAGACATCTTCGGCGACTTGCATAAAGACAGGCTGCTGGATAGGCATGTCGAGCATATAGTCGTAGTTGATCTCCTTTCCGAGTCGGTAAAAGAAGCCGTAGGCTCCGGTTTGTTGCAAAGCCGAAATTCCCTGACGGATATCGACTGTATCGGTAATAACAATATCATCAACGGCAAAAATAAAATATTCTGCATCCCCACTTTTCAATGCACCGATCACATTTGGTTGAAAGTCTTTGTGAGGAGCTGACGACTGGCGCACCATGCTAATATTGGGGAAATCCGCATAAACCTGTTGATATCCCGCTTCATATTCTTCTCCGCTACTCCGATAGATCACGGTGATCTGGCCGATCCCTATGCAATATTTTTTGATCGATTCAAGAAGTGCATAGAGCTGCAGCGGCCTATCATAAGAGAAGATGACAAAATCTGCTGTTTGCTGAAAACCTTGTTTCGCTTGCGGCAAATCTTTTAATGGAGAATAAGAGCTCCTACAGTAGATGTCTTGGGCAACCTCGAGCTGCCTCCTCCCCCGAACTTTATCATCATTAAGAGGAGTCGCCCGGTTCCAAATATACAAAATTTCAGGAACATACTGGACACGAGACCCTGCCATTTCCATGACGGGAACGAAAAAAGCAACGTCATTGGCTGCATCTACAAATTTGCCTTCAAAGGTAAGATCTTTAAGTTTCAAATTCTGAAAAATTCCCGCGTAAAACGTGCGCAACTGTGAAAAGCACCAATGATTTTTTGAATACTGCCGAATCCTTCGACCGTCGATAACCGATTGGGGCAAGGGCTGAGCGAAATTGGCAACATGATAGGAGGAGTAATTGGGGTATTCGACATAGCTTCCCCATGTGACCCAGACATCCGGATTTGCATAAACTTCATTCAGTTTTTGTAGGACCAGGTCATGGGCGAACCAGTCGTCGCCATCCAAAACAAGGACAATTTCATCGGGGTCGCAGCGATGCACTGCGCGATAAATATTTTCCATGGCACCCCGATTTGTCAGATTATTGACAATCTCGACCCGATGCCCCTCTTCCCATGAATTGACGAGGTCTTGCACCTGCAGCAGCGTAGAATCAGTAGAAGCATCATTAATGTAGATAATCCGATAGTTATCATACTTCTGTTCAAAGATCGACCTTAAATTTTTCTCCACCCACAGGCTGTTATTGTAGGAAGGGACGATGACCACAAATGGCTTATGTTCCGTAACAGCAAATGCTGGCCTATCTTTAGAAGAAAAAAATAATTTTGCAGTTTTTTTAGCCAACTTTCCGTTATTTTCGAATTGCGTGCCAAGAAAAAAAGCGGAAATAACGCCCAAAAATAAAAAAATAGACTTGATCCAACGACTCATATTTAGGACCTACTTCGAGAAGAACTATGCCAAGGATCGTAACGCTCTTTCTTGATTCCCGTCAACAAAGTCACAAAAATTCACTTGATTTTGAGCTGCCACCGTAATAAGCTCCCCTTCATTTAGTAAAAAGAGCGTGTTGCAAAATGTGGTCGTTCCGAAAAAACCGTGGAGTTTTGCAACTGACACAACAAGGGATGTAATGGGAAAAGCACTCATCATCGTCGAGTCACCAGCCAAAATTAAAACATTGAAAAAATTTTTGGGGCCGAACTACATTTTTGAATCCTCGCTCGGCCATGTCCGCGATCTTCCCCAAAAAGGGTTTGGAATCGACGTCGAATGCGACTTCGAGCCCCAGTACGCCATCCTCCCCGATAAGCAAGAAGTGATCGACCGCTTAAAAAAGGCGGCTAAGATTGCCGATGTTGTCTACTTATCTCCTGACCCTGACAGGGAAGGGGAGGCCATCGCATGGCACATCGCCTCGATCCTCCCTAAAGGGACAAAGTTCAAGCGAGTTACTTTTAATTCGATCACAAAAGAAGCTGTTTTAGATGCGCTTGAGCATCCTCGGTCAATCGATCAAGCCCTCGTTGACGCCCAACAGGCGCGACGCCTTCTGGACCGGATCGTCGGCTATAAAATTTCCCCTATTCTGACCCGCCGCGTACAAGGCGCTCGTGACGGTGGCCTCTCTGCTGGCAGGGTTCAATCAGTTGCCCTCAAATTAGTCGTCGACCGCGAAAAGGAGATCGAAGCCTTTGTACCGATCGAGTACTGGAACCTCGAATCGATCCTCCAATCTAAGAAAAACGAACAGCCTTTTCATGCCATGCTCTATTCGGTTGATGGTAAAAGGGTCGAGAAAGAGGTGGTCTCCGGCAGGGAATGCTACACGATCTCCAATGAAAAAACTGCCCGCGAGATCGTTGCCAAATTGCAGAATGCCACCTACCGTGTTGCAAATGTCGATAAAAAAGAAAAACGGCGTAACCCTGTCGCGCCCTTTATTACTTCAACATTGCAGCAGGAGGCAAGCCGCCATTACGGTTTTTCTGCCTCTCGGACAATGAACATCGCGCAAGGACTTTATGAGGGGATTGACCTGGGTAATGAAGGCTCTGAGGGTTTAATCACCTATATGCGTACCGATTCAGTCCGCCTAGCCCCTGAAGCAATCGATGCAGCTCGGAAGCTCATTTTGAAGGAATACGGTTCCCAATACCTTCCTCCGGAAGGCAAGCAATACTCGACTAAAAAGAGCGCGCAGGATGCCCATGAAGCCATCCGCCCAACTAATGTTCAACATCCGCCCGATTCGATCAAAAACCACCTGAATCTTGACCAGTATAAGCTTTATGTCCTCATTTGGCGCCGATTTCTTGCATCACAAATGAATCCTGCCATTTATGACACTGTTTCTTGCGATATCGATACCGATAAGAACCTTTTGCTGCGAGCAAGTGGTTCCGTAATCAAGTTCAAAGGATTTCTTGCTGTATATGAAGAACGGGAAGACAGGGCAAACGGCGAAGAAAAAGATGAACAAGATAGGATCCTCCCACCGCTTGTCAAAGGGCAGACGCTCCTTCTTAACGAAGTCCAATTCCATCAAGCCTTTACCCGCCCGCCTCCACGATTTACAGAGGCTTCTCTTGTCAAAGAACTGGAAAAATCGGGTATCGGACGCCCTTCAACGTACGCTGCTATCATGAATAAAATCCAAAGCCGCGATTATACGACGAAAGAAAAGGGAACTTTAAAACCAACAGAGCTTGGTAAAGTCATTGCTCAAATGCTCGAAGACAATTTTAAGATCATCATGGACATTGGCTTCACTGCAGCAATGGAAGATGATCTTGAATTTGTTGCAGAGAACCAGAGGAATTGGAAGGACCTGATTCGCGAGTTCTGGACGAAATTCATCCCCACTGTAGAAACGGCGGAAAAAGAAGCCCATGTGCCTAAGTTGGAAACGGACCTTGATTGCCCCGAATGTGGAAAGTCTCTGCAAAAAATCTGGTCTCGCCAAAAATATTTCTATGGCTGCTCTAACTATCCAGAGTGTAGGTTCACTGCACCTGTAGAATCTTTTAATTTTAATAAAGAAGACTTCGATCCTACATTTGATTGGACTCAAACCTGCCCAAAATGCACCAGTGAGATGAAAATCCGGTATGGCAAGTTTGGCCCATTTCTTGGTTGCTCCCGTTACCCCGATTGCCGCGGCATTGTTAACATTCCACGTAAAGATGAGGTCCCAGCTAGCGAAATGCCCATATGCCCAGCCTTGGGGTGCGATGGTAAAATGGCACAGCGTCGATCTCGCTTTGGCAAGCCCTTTTTTTCCTGCTCCAACTTTCCTGATTGCGATGTAATCGTCAACGACCTCGACGACCTTGATGAAAAGTACCCCAACCATCCTAAAACGGCCTACGTTAAAAAAACTGGAAAATTTGGTAAAAACAAGGGAAAAAAAGAAGAAAAAGCCACTAAGAAAGGGAAAAAAGGGGGAACTAAGGCAAAATCGACACGTCCCCAAAAAGCTCACATCCTCTCTAAAGAACTACAGGCAGTTGTTGGAGAAAAAGAGCTCTCACGACCTGAAGCCGTCAAAAAAATGTGGGAGTATATTAAAAAGCATGATCTCCAGGACAAGAAGAATAAGAGGTTGATCGTGCCTGATGCCAAGCTTTCCAAAGTCTTCGGTTCGGATAAACCTCTGGATATGATGAAGCTTTCCGGCGCTCTTGGCAAACATCTGAGCTGATGATTGACTCGGCGGAGTCCTTGATTAGCCTGATGCTTAAATAGCAACAAAGAGCGTCAGGAAGGCAAATCAGCTTGGGAATTGCCCGAACTAGGAAGTTTAGTGGTTAGATTAGCCAGTTTAAGGAGGAATCATGCGTCTTAAAATCAGGGCATTACTCTTCGTTCTAGTTGCTTGCACGCACTGCGTTACTCTAAAACTCTTTCCGGAAGAACCTTCGCCGGCTCCTCAACTTCAAGTCTTAAGCTGGAGCCCAAGAATCTTTCTTATTGAAAATTTTCTTTCTTCCAGCGAATGCGACCTGATCATTGAAAAAGCAAGGCCTGAGCTAACCCGTTCAACTGTAGTTGATGAATACTCTTCAGAAGGGGTCTTTCATCAAGGACGAACAAGCCAAGGAATGTTTTTTCCGAAAAATTCATCCGATATGATCATTCGAAACATTGAAAAGCGGATTGCGGCGTTAACGATGCTCCCAGAAGAAAACGGAGAAGGAATTCAAGTCCTTTCCTACGGTCTTGGAGCCGAGTATCAGCCCCATTATGACTATTTTGATCCCACAACTCAAGGGGGAAAGGCGTGCTATGACCGGGGTGGTCAACGCATAGCAACACTGATCATCTATCTGCACACCACAGATGAAGGCGGAGAAACAATATTTCCTAAAGCCAAGATTGGAGTTCTCCCCATTAAAGGCAACGCCATTCTTTTCTATAACTGCACTCCAGATGGAATAGAAGATCCCCTCTCTTTTCACGGAGGGGCTCCTGTTAAAAAAGGGGAAAAATGGATTGCAACGAAGTGGATCCGAAAAGGTGTTTTTAACTAGAAAAAACGGCATCAAAAGAATAGGTATTTAGGGGCTTTATGGAAAAACATTCCAAATACAGGCGTAAAAAAATTGATGAAAAATTTTATTAGAATAATCTTTGCGCCTTTTTTTAATTTGTGCCTATATTTTTCATATGTAATGCCCAACATTGGCATGACGACTAACTATGCTACGCTTTGTCCTGCTGATGGACGTTTTAAAGCTGGAGATCAATTTGGCGGGCAACTACTAAACTTTTGTGCAGTCCTTTCTTTTGCGTGGGATAACGAATTAGTTCCCTATTTTCCTTGCGAATTTTTATTAAACACAAAAGGTGCAAGCATCAATTATCCATATATTTTATCTAAACTAAATCAAGAGCTCCCTGATCATGTTGACAAAACCCCGCCTATTCATATTACCGAGGTCAATTATACTCCCTATTTAGGTCATAACGTGTGCTTATGCGCGGCAGGAATCTATCCCTACGCCCATCATCGGGATCGATTAAAGGAATATTTTTCTCCTGCTCAGGAGATCAAAGAGTATCTGTTTCAAAAATATCAGACGGTTTTCAATGATCCAAACACGGTCGCAGTTCATGTGCGTACTTATCATCCATTAATTACTTTGCAAATTTTTTTAGGATCGGAATATTTTCAAAAAGCGATGGATCTTTTTCCTGATGATCATCTTTTTGTTATCTTTTCTGACCGAATTGAGTGGGCTAAAGAAAGCTTGCAGGGGGTAAAGCCGAATATGATTTTTATTAAAGAGGATAACCATATTCTGGAATTTTACTTAATGACGTATTGTCTCCATCATATTATCTCGAATTCTAATTTTAGCTTCATGGCAGCGTTTTTAAAAGATAATCCATCTGGAAAAATCTTTGCTCCAGAAATTTGGCTGGCGAATACGCAGCCATCGTATTATAATGGAATGTATTTTCCCGGGTGTACCACTTTGCCCGTCAAACGCCTGTTGATGCCTGACGAGAGTATATTGAATTATTCGACAACATCGATTGACGAGGGCGTTCCCGAATATTAATTGCGGACCTAAGAAGGTGTTTTTTATTATATCTTTTTTATTATGAGGCAGTTAGAACAACTCAATAGAAATGGGCTTTTTCCTGCTCCCGGGCAAAGCGATGAGATCTTCTGGGCCAAAGTCGAACACGTTTCCTCTCAATCGACCACGGAATATCCTTTTCCCCGTCTTCTCAGGATGTTCGATATCAACCCTTGTTGGATTCGTATTACATGTAGCAATGAAGGCTTACATTTTTGGGAAGGCGCTGTCCTGTGGCAAGGGGAAACGGGTGGAGGCTTTGTGCTGCCGCAAGTTCAAATCTCTGAACGGGCTCAGCGGTTTTATTCCAAGGAAGAGCTCACTGCCCATGAAATCATCCATGCTGTCCGGAGCGATTTTATCGAAGAGCAGTTTGAAGAGGTATTGGCTTACGCCTCGTCTCCTAAGGTGTGGCAAAGGTGGATCGGCCCATTTTTTCGCAACCCTCTGGAAGCTACAGTATTTGTTTGGTCTACAGTCGCAACGATTGTTTTGCAGGGAATACAGGTTGCAACTGAATGCTTGTCAGGACTGCTCCTCATTCCTTGGCTGCCGGCCCTTATGATCATAGCGGGATCTATCCGATTAATAAAAACTCAGCGTCTATTTTGCCGATGTCTCAATAATCTATCCCAAGCTATCAAGAATGCTGATGAGTCATTGGCTGTTGCCTTAAGACTAAGCGATGCGGAAATCAGGGCGTTTAGCCTTATGAAACCAGAGGTAATTAGGAATTTTGTCGACATAGAGAAAAGAAAAAATTTGCGCTGGGAAATGCTCGCATTTTGTTATTTTTTAAGATGACAGAGGGAATTGCAAATATGAATATTCGCATCCCAATTTTGGGAAAGTTATTGAAGTAGCAGTCCCTCGAAAGGGAGGAGCTAGATTTACAGCTGATGGAAAAGAGATGATTGGTTTCTTGGAGCTTAGAAGATGGAAATGGGTAAATTCAGAATACTAATAGGTAGCGTTCCTAATGAGGGCTTTCAGCATTCTCTTCTAATGCCCGAGCTGTTAAAATTTCCCAGCGTTTTTTTGTATTGATTTTGACTTCATCGATGGTGATTGGACCACCCTCTTCAGCCTGAGCTAATTCTTCAAAGCCTTTACTATCTATCTCTGCGCAATCAGATGGGTATCTTTCTCTGAGGGCGTTGACCCAAGTTTCGTGACCGCTAAGATAAGAGCAGACGGCACCCCTATTGTTTTGTTGTTCCTGTACAAACTTTAATGCCTTGTTAAGATCCTTTTGCTTTAAAGCGCTGCATGTAAAGTGGAGCATTTCGTTGACAACAATCTGCAATCCAAGCTGGGCTCTCAGCATGATTGGGAAGGCTAAATAGACTTCAATTTCATCAAAAAATGTTAGTTTTTGAATTTTTTTACGAGCAATCTCTTCAAGCATTTTAAGTGGCCATACTGTTTTAATGAGTAACTTGCTTAACGCGCTAATGTCTTTTGTTTTTCGCAAATCTGATTGTATTCCAATATGCAGAAGACACAACGCCATTCGGTCACCGCAAGTTTCTGCAGCATCAACAATGATATTAAAAAAAATTCCTCTAAACTCTGGATCATCGTTAGCTTGCTGCAAATAAGCGACGATCTGTTTAACTAAAGCTTTTTGACGGTCTCCTCCCCGGTCGTAATCAGCTATTGCAGAAAGGCGGCTCAACCAAGATTGAAGCGAGCTTTTTTCTTCATAAGCAAGATTCTCTAATTCAACAAACCTCCTCGACTCCTCCTCTGATATTGAAAAAAGTTCGTTGATTAATTCGCTTATCGATCGGAGCTCATTGCTAAGGGTCCCCTCCACATGCTCCGTTGAAAACAAAATTCTAGGGCCTTCGTAATCAGGGGTACTGGCAGCTTCTCTGAGATTATTCCGAACATGCTCCGATAGCCCTGTTCTTCCAAGATCAATAATACAGCGACTTAGGCTAAGCAGTTCGTTAGGCAAGCCTTGTAATGTTTGGTTGTCAGCTAGATTTAGCGTGCGTAAATGCACGCATTCTCCAATTTCCTCGGGGACAGACTGGAGCTGGTTACTATTGAGATCGAGCTCTTCTAAAAGCTCGCATTCTCCAATTTCCTCGGGGATCGAATCAATCGAGTTATTAGAGAGGTGCAGGATTCTTAAATACCGACACTGTCCAATTTCTTCAGGAATGGACTCGAGCACATTTCCTTCAAGCTGTAGGACTCTTAAATCAGAGCATTGTCCAATTTCTTTAGGGAGGGCATCGATCCAGTTATTAGATAGTTTTAGAACCTGTAAGCTTTTAAGTTTACCAATTTGCTCAGGGACCGAATCGAGCTGATTATTAGGGAGATATAGGATTCTTAAATGCGGGCATTCTCCAATTTGTTCAGGGATGGATCCAAGCCAGTTATGAGAGATATAAAGTTTTTCTAACTTCTCACATTTTCCAATTTCCTTAGGGATGGACTGGAGTTGGTTATCGGAGAGATTTAGATCTATTAAGTTCTGGCATTTTCCAATTTCCTTAGAGACCGAATCGAGCCGGTTGTTAGACAGATTTAGATTTGTTAACTTCTCAAGCGTTCCAATTTCCTTAGGGACGGACTCGAGTCGATTGTTAGAGAGATTCAGAGTTCTTAAATTCCGGCACCGTCCAATTTGCCTAGGGAAGGACCCGATTCGGTTCCTAGAGAGGTTCAGATCCTTTAAACTCCGGCATTCTTGAATTTCCTCAGGGATGGACTCAAGTCGGTTATTAGAGAGGTTCAGAGTTCTTAAATTCTGGCATTTTCCAATTTGCTCCGGGATGGATTCAAGCCGGTTATTAGTGAGGTTCAGAGTTCTTAAATTTTGGCATTTTCCAATTTGCTCCGGGATGGACGTGAGTTGGTTGCCAAAGAGATCCAACTCTTTTAGCTTCTGAAGTTGGCTAACCCACCTAGGCAGAGCCGTTGATTGGCTGTTATACTTTTGATCAAAAATCATTGGAAGGCTTGTTAAGCCCAAGCCATTTAAATAAAGAGCGTTACTTTCAGAGCTCAAAAAATCTACGATCCTATGTCTAGCCCGAGCTCTGTTCTCGCTTTCTCCGCCTCCTGCTACCCACGCATCTAAAATCGCGTTGAATTGTTGATCAGGGGTCCCTAAATATTCACCCATGGTTCTAAGTAAGAGGAGAGTATTTTTTATCGCGAGGTTTTCTTTGCAATCGGGATTTTCATTAACTGGGGACCCCCGATGTTGCCAAATTTGGTGTGCAATCACCTCTCTTTGATCTTTATCCAAAAGTCGAAACAGATCAATTGCCACCTGTTGTACAACTAACCGAAGCGTGAATTGGTTATCAAAAACATGAGTCTCTGCAAAGGTAACTTTTGAAGTAAGTTCTGAGGATTCTTTCGAGGTTTTTTGGTGCTGCTCCAAAATCCCATTAAAAATTTTTTGACGCAAATCATGAGGTAAGTTGCTTAAGCTTTGTTGTTTCGAAGTAAGGGAACCATTACCATGCAGCGTTAAAAGGCTCTTATAAACGTTTTGGGGGGGGTGTTTCTGAAAAAGAGGAAATGTGGACATAGATTACCTAAAAAATAATATTATATAAGCATGTATGGGTCGAATATTTTATTTTTATTTAATTATTCACATACTAATTATATTATTAATATTAATTAGTTTCAATAGATCAAGAAGCGGATAGCCATTTGCGCCGCTTTGCGGCAGGGGGTATCGATAGCTTTTGTCGGTATTTTGCTACCGTTCGGCGAGCGCAGGGGATTCCCATTTTTTTGAACTGGAAAGAGATCTCTTCGTCTGAAAGGGGTTTTGCTTTGTCTTCTCGATCGATTATTTGGGATAATAGCTGTTGCAGAGTATGATTCGAGACTTTTTGTCCATTTTGGCAGACTAGCCCTTGCGTGAAGAAGCTTTTCAGCGAGAAGATCCCTTGTGGGCAAGAGACGTATTTATTCGAAATCGCTCGTGCAACTGTCGATTCATGTACTCCTATGTGCTCAGCAATCTCTTGGATGCTCATAGGAACTAGTGTCTTTTGGTCTCCCCCTAAAAATGCGGTTTGTTTTTTGACTAGGTGCTGTGAGATGGCCAGCAAGATGTCTTCGCGCCGCTTAACGATCTTTTTCAGCCAATTTCCCGATGCAACGTGTTTATGAAAAAAACGCTTCTCGTCTTTTGGGAGCGAGGGATCCGTTAATGACTTTTCGTACGCTGGAGTAATTCGAAAGCGGGGAAAATGGGTTTGATTGATTTTAATTTCCCAAAGCCCCTGATGCTCCTCAAAATGGATATCGGGAACGATGGTAGATGTGTAGCTATTTTCAAATGCACGGCCAGGATGCAAGCTTAGAACAGAGATGTCTGTTTCAATCGCCTCTTGAATTAGCTCAGGTGAAAGCCCCAGTTTTTTTGCAATCTGTGGAAGTTTATTGGCGAGTAAGTCGATAAAGTGATTCTGGATGATGAGAAAAGCGGTTGATTTTGTTTTTTTTGCTTGGATTAACTGGATAAGGAGGGACTCTTGGAGGTCTTGCGCACAAACTCCCGGGGGATCGAACGTCTGCAGAATTGATATGACGTGGCGAACGCGTAAGGGATCTTGGGTGCTTCCGACTTCTGGAAGGGGAGCATTAAAGAATCCTTTCGAATCGAGCTGGCCGAGGATTTCTTCAGCAAGATTAAGGTCGCTTGGATCTTCAAAAGTCAGTCTAGCTTGCGAATAGAGATGCTCATACAGAGAAGTTGGATAGACAAGGAGGCTTTCTCGGTAGGATTTCCGTTTTTTTTCAAGCTCTAGCGTGGTCGCGTTACTGCTTTCATACAAGGGCCCGGGATCGTATTCGACCGAGCATATTTCATCGAAGTTCTCTTTTTGTCCTTGTTCAGAGAGCTCGAGCTCTAGAACTGGGTTTTGTTCAATTTCCTGCTCGAGCCATTCTGAGAGCTCTAATACAGGCAATTGGAGCACATGGAATGCCTGTTGCATCGCCATGGAAGCAAGCAAATTTTGATTTTGTTTTGTTGTAGTTTCTTGGTTTTGCTTTATTGATATAAGCTTCATATTTTTTGTTTTGATTTTTAATTTATCGAATAAACTATAAATGGTATTTTGTCGACATGACTTGTTGTTATTTATTTTCAAAGTTCTCGAAAAAAAACTCTAAATGGACTAGAATAAGCGAGTTTGAAAAAAGGTGAATGGATGAAAAACTGTGCAGTTTTTAGTTGCATGGGATTGGGCGATGGACTGATCTCTCTGGTCCTTTCGCATAATTTGTACCTCAACGGATGCTGTATAACGACATTCCACCCCTTTTTACAGGGTTTGCAAAACTGGTTTCCCACTCTGCCTATCCGCCCTTTTCCCAATGAGGAAGACTTATCTAAAATTCTCAAAAGTTTCGACAGGGTTTTCATCCTATTTGAGAAGACCCCCTGGATGCAGGCTACTCTAAAGCTATGCGAGGAAAAGTATCGGGAAAAGACGGTTGTTCTCAATCCGATCGCCACGCCGAAGAATGACTATCTTTATTGGGAAAATGGCTGTTTTAATGGAAGCCTTCCCTTCGTCGATAATCTATATATCTATTGCCGCGAAGTCTTGGCCTTAGGGGTTGCGACAAAAAGTAATGGGATCACTGCGCCTTCAGGCGTTAGCCGGGGCAAGCACCCGAAGAGGATCATCATCCATCCCACAAGCTCTCGCCCCGGGAAAAATTGGCCCATGGGAAAGTTCCTTGCCCTGAGCGAGGAGCTGAAAAGAAAGGGTTTTCAACCAGTTTTTGCCTTAACGGAAGGGGAAAGGAAAGGGTGGCCGCTCGAACAGATCGAAGCGCCGCAGTTTGCGGGCCTTTCCGATCTGTGCACTTATGTGTCTGAATCAGGATATATGATCGGCAATGATTCGGGCATTGGCCATCTTGCTTCTTGCTTAGGGCTTCCTACATTGACCATTTGCCGGAGTCTTCTAGCTGCTAATTTTTGGAAGCCTGCTTGGTGCCGCGGAGAGGTAGTCACCCCTTCGACATGGATCCCGAATGTCAAAGGACTAAGATGGCGAGACGCTCACTGGAAAAAATGGGTGAGTGTTCCTAAGGTCCTCAATCGATTTATTCGTCTAACGGAGAGTGGTGATGGGAACCTTGATTAACCGAAACGAGCTTTGCGAATTTCGCCACAAGCGAGCGGGTTGTATTAGCTTGTGGGAAGCGGACATCATAAGTTAGTCCGAGGGATGTGCGGTAAGTTTTTTGAACAATGCCAGCTCCAAAATCTTTATGAAAAACCGGGTCGCCGGGCTCAAATTTTTTTTCATCTTTTTCATAAGAAGTTGCTTCCATCGGCTTTGGTGAAAGCGATGCATGGTAGGATTTTAAAAAGGACTCCGGCACTTCTTTTAAGAAGCGACTGGGACGCATCATTCGGGGGATTCCCCATAGGTACCGGTAACGGGAAGCTGTTAGGTACAGGTGCTCTTTAGCACGGGTCATTCCTACATACATCAATCGTCTCTCCTCTTCAAGGGCTTCTTGGTTATCCTGAGCGTTGGCGTGGGGAAACAGATCCTCTTCTAATCCAACGACAAAAACAGCAGTGAACTCGAGACCTTTACCGTTGTGGATGGTCATCAATCGAACGCTGTCAATGGGAGCTTCCTTTTCATCGGAGTTTGATTTAAGTGTGAGCTCTTCGAGAAATGCTGCCAGTGACGGGCTTTCATGTTCACTTTCCCATTCGGCGGCCTTAGAAACGAGTTCTTCGATATTCTCTTTCCGTTCCTCGTAGGTCTCAGGGTCTTCTTTCAGATGTTCTAAGTAGGAAGACCTTTCGATTGCGCTCGAGATGACCTCGTGGAGAGGGACGCCCGCTTTGATCATCTCTTTTAAAGCGCAGATCATATCGCTGTACTGCCTTAAACCATGGCGCTGGCGGGGGCTTGGTTTCAAATCGGTCTTTCCTTCAATGACTTGGATGCAGGTCGTCAGGATGTCCCACTGCTTATCGGAAGCGAGGCCTCGCAGCTTGCTCAATGTCGCTTCGCCAAGTCCTCTCTTAGGCAGGTTGATTGTTCGGGAAAAGGCGAGATAGTCAGCTCCTCCTAAGACCATTCGCAGCAGGGCGAGGATATCTTTAATTTCGCGTCGCTGATAGAAAGAGAGTCCGCCGATGATCTGATAAGGGACCCGTTCTTTGATGAGGGCATCTTCAAAGATGCGCGATTGGAAATTGGTCCTGTAAAAGATTACACAGTTGCGGAAGGGGATCCCCTTTTCTGAGTGGATTTTGTAAAGCTGCTTTACAACGAAGGCGGCCTCAGCGTGATCGTTTTCTGCGGTATAAATGCCGATCTTGTCTCCAATCCCCCGATTGCTCCAGAGATTCTTTTCATAGCGGTTGATGTTGTGTCTAATGAGGGCGTTGGCCGCTTCTAAAATATTTGAGCGACTCCGGTAGTTTTGTTCAAGGGCGATCACTTGCGCTCCAGGAAAATCCGTTTCGAAATTCAAGATGTTGTGGACGTTGGCCCCACGCCAAGAGTAGATTGATTGGTCGGGATCTCCAACGGCAAAGACGTTGTTATGCCCTGCAGCAAGAAGCTTGGTCAGCGTGTATTGGGCTGCATTCGTATCCTGGTACTCATCGATCAGAATGAATTTCCATCGCTTTTGGTACTGCTCTAAAACTTCGGGATTTTTGCGCAATAGACCGACGGTCAGAAAAAGCAGATCATCGAAGTCGAGCGCATTGTATTCTTTGAGCTTTTTTTGGTAGAGTTGATAAATCTCGTAGAGGTCCCGATTTTCTTTCAAGAGGTGCTCAGGACCTACCAGTGCATTTTTTGCTTGGGAGATCTGGAGCTTGATCATTTTTAAAATTTTTTTTTCTTCGCGCAGGTTCAAGGCCACAATGCATTCTTTGATCACCTTTTCGCTGTCTTCTTCATCATAGATCGTAAATTCGCGCGAGTAGCCCAATGCCGGGATCGATTCTCGGAGGACTCTAGCACAGAGACTATGGAAGGTGCAGGTGAGAACTGATTGGCGGGTGAGGTGCAAGATGCGTGCACGCATCTCTTCAGCCGCCTTATTGGTAAATGTCACAGCGAGGATTTCAGATGCGGGAACGCCGATATTGAGCAAGTGGGCAACGCGGAAGGTGACTATTCGGGTTTTTCCCGAACCTGCGCCAGCAAGAACAAGCATGGGGCCTTCAATATGATCGACTGCAATCTGCTGCTTTGAATTTAAAGTATGCGCTGTTTCCATATTAACCCGGCTTATCTCGCTCTCAAAAATGGATCATTCCAGAAAGTGCTATTCCCTCATAGGTCAGGTTACCTTGGTTGGATTTAAAACGGGGATTCAGGCCTCCGGATCCGTAATAGGTAAAAAATTGGTTCTGATTGAGATAGAGGTGGTATTCATAGCCAATCTTAATCGTGAAACCCAATTGGTTATTGGAAACAAGGCGCGCCCATTTAATCCCAAGCTCCATATCGATGATTGATTTGCCGGATCGGAAGCTTTTATTGTTTTTCCAAATTTCAGCTCCGCTTTGATGGGCATTCTGATCGACATGAAAAAATCCAAGTAAGATCGAGTAGTCTGCGCCTCCATAAAGGCTAAATCCACCGCCAAAGATCCAATCCAAGTCCAAACCGCCAGTAAAACCGAACCCCCAAAAGCGGTTTTTCAAATCGATCTTCTGCTCGAGATTAAAGGAGTTTTCATAATCGACATCATATTTTTGAAACAGCCATGTCGCACGGAGGCCTCCATTCGGACGAATTGTGAGGTGTTTTCCAACGTAGTATTCTCGACCTAAGTTTAAATCAAACTGATCGAGGTCGATCTTCCAACTCCCACGCGCAAAAACGATCTTGCCCGGTATAAGAAAATCAGCTTGTCCCCAGTATTGAAAGATGAACCGGCCGTCGCCTGCAGGATCGCTAAAATCGACTCCATGGACTTTTCCCTTGGCGCAATTTTTCATCCGAGTATAAATGAGCTTGCCATCCCACCCATCGTGGGGCATCTCATAACCTACTCCAACGCGATAGCCCCAGCTCCAGTCACAATGAGGGTTTTTGATATCGCGATTTACAGGTAAGGCAGTTGAAGGGGAGGAATTTGGGGAGGTCATTGCATACGGCAGGTTATCTTCGAAGGCTTGCCAAAGCAAGGCTTCTGCCTCGACCCAAAGCAGGTTACTCTCATCGGCCCAGGGATTTGAAGGAAGGTTTGAAGCGACAGAAAACCGCTCTTTTGATCTTTGAGAAGTAGAAGGGGATTCGGATGTGGTTTTTGCAGACCATCCGTATGATTCGACCAATAACGCTGAAATTGTTAAGAGATTCACCAATTTCATGAGAGTAAGTCCTTCAATTTTACCTTAGGACCTCTCAATCTAAGTATAGTTTCCTTAAAAGTCAAACTGGCCAGAGAATATCACTCCTTGATAAGTGAGGTCTCCTTTGACCGGATTGAACAGTTCAAAACTATCATTTCCATTGCTCAAAAGAAACTGATTTTGGTTAAAGTAAAGGTGGTATTCATAACCTACCTTAAAGGCAATTGCAAACCGGTCATTATAGACTTTTTTTGCCCACTTCAAACCAAGGTCTAGGTCCAAGATGGGCCTTCCAGATCTAAAGCTCTCTGATATCTTGGAGTTAGTTGTACCGTTAAATGTCCCATGTTGGTCCACGTCAAAAAAACCGAGTAGGACGGCCAAACCGGCATTTCCAAAGAGGCTAAATCCCCGTCCGAGCATCCAATTGCTATCCATACCTGCAAAAAATCCAAAACCCCAGTACTTGTTTTTCAGGTCATTTTTTTCGGTTCCGGGCTGACCGGCCCAATTGACGTCATAGTCTTGGAAGATCCAAGCGCTTCTGAGACCAGCTTTGGGATGTAAAGTGAGGTGGCGACCAACATAAAATTGCCTGCCTAAATCGAAGTCAATTTGGTCTAAATGAATATCCCAATGTGCATGAGCTGCAGTCGGAGAAGCAACATGGTAGGCGGCTACCGACCAAACGATATCTAAAAATTCATTTCCCGCTCGCGTTTTCCCTTGGGCGTGGTTCTCGATATGAGTCCAAGTGAGGGACAAGTCCCATCCATCGCGAGGGATGTTATAACCAGCTCCAAATCGCCATCCCCAATCCCATTCGAAATGGGGTTTTTTAATGTCGCGGAAGCGCGCGTTATTGTCCCCATCGCGACCTTTATAAATATATTCCATGTTATCCTGGAGTGCTTGCCATAGTAAAGCTTCTCCAAAAATCCATAAGTTCCACCCATCTTTGACAATAGGGCGTGCAGGCATGTTAATTGCTTCAGGAAGTTGCGATGGATTTTTTTCTGGAGTGTCGTAGGCTTGTCTCGAGTTCTGATTTATCTTCTGAGAATACGGAGTGCCCATCTTTGCCTCAGAGCTTTGGGCTTGAAGGCGCCCTTGCTCCCGAGTAGTCCTTGGAGAGGACTCGTAATAAGGACGTTGCCTAGGCATTGCGGGCCTAGGATGATCCGTTTCATATTCATAATCATCCGCTTGGGCAGATTCACCGGTAAGGCCATTATTAGGATAAGTTGATGAACGTTGTTCTATTTGTGAAGGTTGAGGGTGCTGAATGCGATGAGTAGGGGATTGTGGAGCTGGCCGCGCATTTTTTTGCGTAGCCGCATCCTGGAACAGCAACGGCTGATCTTGCTCATCATCATATTCCAAGCAGAGGTCATCATAGTCATCGTATTTATTATAGGAGGCAGCCGCATCGAGATTGAATTTTTCTGTATTGACCGATAAGAGCTTTTGGATCTGTTCGAGCTTCAAATAAGTTTCATCAGGGGCCAAAACAACAGTGCCCGTGAGTTCTAACGATTCTTTTTCGTCGAGCAACGGATCATTTCCGAACCCTTGAATTGTTAATACCATTGATAAGGGAAGGATATATAATTTTTTCATGCAAACTCTTATTGAAAACTTTTAATTTTAACAAATTTTAAAAATTTCATTATTCGAAGTTGTTAAAATTTTTTATAATAATAGGGACTTAAAATCGACTAAAATGTGTTACAGAGATAGGTTCAAAGGCTTTCTTGTTTCTCCCTCTCTTATGCCAAGATTGCCGTAACGGTGGTAATCAATGCTAAAAGCAATCTCGCGCAAATAGTGGAGCAGCTCAAATCGGCCGTTTGCTAACACGGGCGCATGTCCCAAGAAACAGCCCGATTCCACTGCTGCAGATTTTAATGCCTCGCTGGCTGCAGAGATCAGACGGATCCTTTTCATATCTCCTTTTTTGACCCTCTGGTTGAACTGATCTTCCGATTCTTCAATGAAGTGGAATCGGTGTTGAAGAGAGCGAAGTTGGTCTCGAACGGCGATATGAGTATGCCGTTTTGTCCAGCTTACTTCCAGATTTGCGCCGCAGCTTAACGCTGCTGCAAGGACGCGCATGATGTCTAGGGCGCTGTCATTTTCCTGGATCCGGAAGCAGATCTTCTTGTGGGGGCGGTAGCGCAAGAGATTATCTTGTCCGATGATCTTGCTTGGATCATGGTCATGCTCGAACCGTAAAGACCAAAAGGCGTAATTAGCAATGCTTGCGTACCAGACTCCAAGCTCTTCCGTTGAGAGTTTGATTGTTTGTAAGATTGATGTGAGGTTGTTCACTTCGTCGATGACCGGGTGCTTATTCTGAGGCAAGCTGACCTGAGTTGGGACCATGAATTGGGAGACGTAGTTTGGTCCTCCGGCTTTTGAGCCGCGGCCAAAGCTACTGGCCTTTGTCCCACCGAAAGGCTGCCGCCGGACGACCGCTCCTGTAATCCCTCGGTTAATGTAGCAATTGCCTGCTTCAATGTTGTCCATCCAAAAGGTGACTTCCCGATCGTCGAGGCTTTGAAATCCAGCCGTTAGGCCGTAGGGGGTCCCATTCGCGATTTCTACCGCGTGCTTCAAATTTTTTGCCCGCATGATTCCAAGGACTGGGCCGAACAGTTCTGTTTGGTGCATGAAGCTGTTTTCTTTGATGCCGTATTTAACACCAGGCGACCATAAATTAGGATTGTTAGGATTTTGACGTGGAACAACTAGCCACTCCTCTCCTGGCTCCAACGTGTTCAGGCTTTTATGCAACGCTTCCCCTGGCTCTCGAATGATTGGCGTGACCTTGTTCGAGAGGTCCCAGCACGGGCCAACCCGGAGACTTTCAACGGCATCTTTCAGCTGCATTTTAAAATGGGGGTCATCGTAGAGCTCTGCTTCTAAGATCGCTAAACTGCATGCGCTGCATTTTTGGCCGCTGTGGCCGAAGGCAGATTGGACGATATCTTTAATGGCAAGGTCTCTGTCAGCAAGAGATGTGGCAATGATCGTGTTTTTCCCGCCAGTTTCTGCCGCTAGGTCAACGCCCGGTCTTAGACGCATGAACAGACGCGCTGTGGATGTTGCCCCTGTCAGAACGATCATATTGATCCTGTGGTCAGCAATCAGCTTGCTGCCAACAGGTTCGTCAGGACAGTTGATGAATTGCAGAACTTCTTTAGGAACACCCGCATCCCAGAAGACGTTGGCAAGGAGCCAGCCGCTAAGGACTGCTTCGGGAGCTGGTTTGAAGATCACGCAGTTTCCTGACACAAGGGCTGCTAAAATTCCCCCGGCAGGGATCGATATAGGGAAGTTCCACGGAGGAGTAACAAGAACTGTTCCTTTAGGCTTCCAGTGGATGTCCTTGCATGAATCCATTTTTTTCATGCTGCGTAAGTAGTATTCGGCAAAATCGATTGCTTCGGAGACCTCAGGGTCTGCTTCGAGGATAGTCTTGCCGCCATCAGCCATCATGACCCCAATCAGGTCGCTCCGTTTTTCCCGCATGTGGTGTGCGATGTGGGAGAGGAGTTCGCATCTCTCTTCAACTGATTTTAAGCTCCACATCGACTCATGCGATTTTGCGCATTGGATCGCATCATCGACCTGCTTCCAATCGGCCATAGAATAACGGTATAGGCATTGTTCAGGATGGGCAGGATCAGATCCCGTTCCTTCAGGATCTTTCTGATAGATCTCTTTTCCACCAATGATCAATGGGATTGGCTGCAACCGGATTTTTTTCCACTTTTCTGTAATAGCATAGGCCCATTTTCTGTTGTCTGGAATGGCGAAGTCGGTGTCTGCCTCATTTTCAAAAGGATCTGAAGATTTAAGTTGATGCGATGGACCTAATCGGTTCTGCGTTCTTCGCGGCTTCATATAGACTGTGTTCATTTCGTGGCATGCATGGCAAAACAGCAAAACTTGTTCTTCCCACTCACGAGAGCCAGGAGTTAAACCGAATGTGTGGCGCAAAAAGTTATCGGGCCCTGTATTTTCATCAAGACGACGGATCAGATAGGCAATCGCGCTTTGAAAATCTTGTTTTGTTGCAACAGGACAGTAGAGAAGAATATCTTTTGTCAATTTTTGCACTACCCTGCGGATGTGGTCGGCCATCCCTTCGAGCATTTCAAAGGAAACCTCGTCTTCGACTAGGTTTTCCGTGCGGAGGAGCATTGCATAGGCGACGTCGAACAAGTTGTGGCTAGCAACTCCTAAATGGACTGCTTTGGCATGAGGAGGAAGGCACCCATAAGTCACCATCCGCTTGTAGTTTGCATCGACATCCGATTTTTTTGTATAAGGAGCCTGTTGCCAATCGCGCAAGCTTGCTTCGAACTGTTCCATCGCTAAGTTAGCCCCTTTGACAAGGCGGATCTTAATCGGCGCTCCGCCTTTTTTGATACGTTCCATCGCCCATTCAGTAAGCTCTTTTTGGATCTCGTGAGCGTCGGGAAGATAGGCTTGCAGGACGATTCCTGCTGAAAATTGGTGGAACTCTGGTTCGTTTAAAACTTTTTTAAATAGGTCTTTTGTGAGAATGAGGTCTCGGTATTCTTCCATGTCCAAGTTCACAAATTTAGGAGTAGTGGACCCATCAATGCGCTTGAACTGGTGGTTCATTGCTACACGATAGAGTTGGCGGAGGCGATCGGACAAAATTTCGAGCGTTTTTTCCCAACCAAGCAAGTGGATCTGGCTGTAGATTGTTGAAATTTTAACGGAAATGTACTCAAAATCATCTCTTTCCAGATCTTTAAGATAGACGTGCAGACGTCGTTTTGCCTCCTCTTCGCCAAGAATGGCCTCTCCGAGATGGTTTATATTTAAGCGGACCCCCTGCTCGCGTCGCAAGTGCATATGTTTCGATAGCGCGTGCGGTTCTCCAGGCAAGATCACTTGCGCCGTCGCTCTGCGGAGCAGGTGGGTTGCCACGGGGACAAAAAAGAAAGAAAAAGCTCTACCGAGAACTTGAAAGACGCTAAGCTGTAGACGTTTCATGGAGCTTAAATAGCGGGGGATTCCGAACTGATTGAGTAGGTATACTAATTGATTGGCGACCCGAGTAGAACGAAAGCTGCGAAAACACTGATCGGTCATGCTTGTTGTAAACGCCTTTCCTTTGGGATCGCGCATCATCCTCGCTAATTCTGCTTGAATCCTTTTCTCTTCAAAAGCTATTGTGCGGTTTGCTTCACGCAGCATATTTGCGGCCAGCTCGACGGCAGCAGCTTCTCTCTGGTTCAAGGTTAAGGTTTTCCCTTTTACAGCCTCAAGCTGTATACGAGCGCTCTGCATGGCAGGCGATTCAAATTCCCGTTGTGTCATCATTCTATGCTCCCGGAATATTGCGTTTCAAAGGCCTGCATATCATAACGCAAGCGATTAGACAATTTTTTTTTCTTTAATTTTATTTTTTATGAAGAGGGCATGTTATCTCGATTTGGTCCAAGTTTTACGATCAATTCGCTGACGCTTATCGGTCTTAAAACTTGGACAAGAAAGTCTTGCTTCCGTTCATCTGTCAGCAGTTTAACTTAAGGCGGCTTGCAGCACCTGTCTAATTAATGTCTTTTTCCTATCAATCGGCGTACCTGTAAGATCATCCTTTTTTGCCAAGAGGTATTTGAAAAAAGTACCGAAAAAGGGAGTAAAACCGATAGAATGTTCTGTGATAGAGAGTCCATAATCTCAGCCGTTTGAGTGTTATAACCAAACGGTATGACCTATGGAGCGTTCGTTGTCAAGTTTTTTGTGTAATTTTAAGTTCGACGAGCCTTAGCGAATGGATCGTAAAATTGCACAAAGTCGATTTAACAGGATGGTTAGCATGGTTAGGATTAAGAAATTAATGGGTGTTTTTTTTTCTGGCCACCTCGCTATCCTCTTATTCTGCACCTCCTTTTTTTGGGCAGTTGTCCCGGCATATGCCCGATTGCCTAAAGTAGAGCTTGGCGTTGATGTCTTTTTCAAAGAAGGGGTCGTGAAGGAGCTCAAAGGAAAACGGGTAGGCCTTGTGACGAACCAAACAGGGGTTGATGGCCAGATGCGCTCCACAGTCGATCTATTTCTCGATTATGCTGAGGAGATCAAGCTCGTTGCCTTATTTGCCCCTGAACATGGGATCAATGGTCAAGCTTACGCATGGGAGCATGTCGAAGACAAGAAAAGCGCTCCTGGGATCCCCATCTATAGTCTGCATGGCTCAACCCGAAGGCCAACGTCTAAGATGCTGGAGGGGATCGATGTTCTTGTCTATGACATTCAAGATATTGGCTGTAGGTCTTACACGTACACCACGACGTTATTCTATATCATGGAAGAGGCTAGTAAGCACTGCATTCCTGTGATTGTCCTTGACAGGCCCAACCCTATTAATGGCGTCATTGTTGACGGTCCTATGCTTGAAGAGAAGTGGCGCTCTTTCATCGGTTATGTCAACGTTCCTTATTGTCATGGGATGACGGTGGGAGAGCTAGCTCGATTGTTCAACGATCAGTACAAGATCGGCTGCAAGCTGAAAGTTGTTTTAATGAAGGGATGGAAGCGTTCGATGAGCTATAAGGATACTGGGTTGCATTGGGTGCCGACAAGCCCACACATTCCTGAGGCTGATTCCCCTCTTTTCTATGCCACAACAGGCATCTTAGGGGAACTGAGCTTGGTGAACATCGGAGTTGGTTATACCCTCCCCTTTAAAGTAATCGGCGCCCCATGGATCAAGGGGCAAGAGTTTGCAGACAAGCTTAATGCCCAGCAATTGCCAGGCGTTTTTTTCTTCCCGTTCCATTACCGCCCTTTCTACGGAGTATATAAGGGGAAGGACTGCGAAGGGGTGATGATCATGGTCACCAATGAGCAGGGCTACCGTCCCGTCATCGTCCAATACATGATCCTGGGGCTGCTGAAAAACCTATACCCTAAGCAGATTCACGATAAGCTCTCTTCTTTAGAAGAGGTGAAGAAAAATTTGTTTTGCAAAGCTAACGGCAATGAAGAGATGCTCTCTATACTAAATCGGGAAAAGTATGTCGCCTGGAAACTGATCCTTTATCAAAAAGAAGATCGGGAGCTGTTCCGTAAGGAACGAAAAAAATACCTCTTATATCAATAGAGCAAACCTGTTTGATCGGATAGGAGGTAGGGATTTCCCCTACCTCCTATCCGATCACCTGTTTTTTTGTAGAGTCTGTAATGGATAAGGAGTGCGATAAACGTAAAACGTGGGGACTTTCCCTTTTAAGTTAAGGCGTTGATAATCAGAAGCGAAATTTCCAATTAGTTGTTTCAAAATCAACTCAGCGTTATCAGAAGGCTGCGAATTTGCTTCAAGGGCAGAACTCGATTTTTGCCCTCTTTTAAAGGCTACCTTACCTTCTTTAATAATTGGATAGGGCAAGTCTTGAACTTCTTCTTGATAACTCCTATGCCAAATTGTGCAATTCCTCCTAGCTTGATTAACTTCTATAACAACAGGGCTTATGATCTCAATGTATCCTTTATTCTCTTCTTGGTAGCCGCCTAAAGATAAAAAAAGTAAGGGGCGTGTTTTAGAAAGGGTCGATTTACATGACACTTCAATAATTTCAACTTTTCCGATCAATTTTAAGCTTTCAACAAGAGTATTAAAAAGGCTGTCGCGGTCAAATTTTTCATAGGGGGAAAAAAAAGCATATACTTCAAAATTTCTGATCTGGCTCAAAGCCCCTTTTTGATCTTTTCCAGGATTCGAATAACACCCTATCAAAAATAAAAAGCTTAAAACTAACAAAGTGATATGTTTCATAAACTACCTCCCTGGAGTTGCCAAATTTGGTGCTATGGCAGACCCCTTATCCATGCATTTTTTGAGATAGCTCCAACTATCTACAACAGGATCTAAACATTCAGTCCAATGGGATCTTTCACAGCACTGCAGCGCAGCATGTTCTAATTCACTAATCGTAAATTGAATTGCATCAGCAAGCATACGGTTTGGGATTTTCATGACCAACAGCCGCATGACGCTAGCAGTGCCTTTTACGCGTTGCTTGCATTCAGCGGAAGAAATTTTTTCATTTGGATTGGCAAAATCTGCGATTTGAAAAATCCTATGGTTGGAATCATTCGAGACCGAACTGTTAGCATAAATAAATTCTTTGCAAAAATAACAAGGACTATCGATGAACCACAAACGAATCAATGACAAATCATTGAAAGCCTTCTGCTCCTGATTTGAGTACGCATGGCAGAGAAGCCTTCCCCACAAAGCAGAGCCAAACAGAGGCTCGCTTAATTTGCCTTTAGAGTGCAAAGCATTGAGAACGTGGTTAAAATTGTCTAGCGCATCTTCGTATTGCTCCATGAATAAAAACTCTAACCCGGTTAAAACAGTTTTTTTAAGATCAATCGGAAGGAGATTGCCTTCAAGGGCTTCTGCATAGAGCGATGAATTCGGCGTGTATTGAATGCCTTGGGCTATCAGGTTAGTTGTCAGTGCTTTCAAGCTAAAGATTATAAAGAGAAAAAGAGGAGCTCGAACGTTCATAAAGTAATTTGTCTGTTCTCTTGGGTAGGCGATCCCTGGGATTTTAGAGTATCGGCTAGTGAAAGCAAAGAGAAAATTTTGTTTTTCTAGTGGAGCTTGGTTGTGTTAGCAGTCTCCGGCTTTGTTTGCTAATTTTTATCGAGATGCTCTTGACAAAAAAACAGGATAAGTTCTACATTTCTGTCTTAAAACGGATAAAGCTATTTCAACTCTCAAGTTTTAAGGAGAAACGAATATGTCACCTACTCATATCAAGCCTCTCGGCAACCGAGTCCTCATCAAGCGTTCAAAAAGCAATACCAGCAAAGGCGGCATTCTGCTGCCTGAAACAGCGCAAGAAAAGCCCAAGCAGGGAGAAGTTGTCGCTGTAGGTCCTGGCTCCCTCGATGATGCTGGAGCGCTCAGACCGCTTAATGTTCGCGTTGGCGATGCAGTTATGTTCAGCTCCTATGCAGGTTCTGAAGTGAAGACAAACGATGATCAAGCGGAATACCTGATCATGTCTGAAGACGATATTTTGGGCGTTTTAGTTTAACAATTACTTTTGGAGATATTCATATGGCAAAAATGCTGCAGTTCAATGAAGAAGCGCTCAAATCAATCCTCAAAGGCGTCAAAACGCTGTCGAAGGCTGTTGTTGTCACTTTAGGACCCAAAGGGCGTAATGTTGTGATCAACAAAGGCTTTGGCGCTCCTCTATCTACAAAAGATGGTGTGACGGTTGCTAAAGAGATTGCGCTAAAGGACAAGTTCGAAAATATGGGAGCGCAACTTGTCAAAGAGGCCTCTTCGAAAACCTCCGATGTTGCAGGTGATGGAACAACCACGGCTATTGTTCTTGCTGATGCGATTTTTAGTGCTGGTGTGAGAAACGTTATTGCAGGTGCTAATCCGATGGGTGTCAAGCGGGGGATCGAAAAAGCTGTTGAGAAGATCAACGAAGCTTTGGATAAGCAAGCGATGAAGATCTCTAAACCAGAAGAGATAAAACAGATTGCAACCATCTCCGCTAATAACGACCCCGAAGTGGGCGCAATCATTGCAGAAGCAATCGAGAAAGTCGGCAAAGATGGGAGCGTGACGATTGCAGAAGCAAAAGGGATCGACACGACGCTTGATGTTGTCGAAGGGATGCAGTTCGATAAGGGCTATCTCTCTCCTTATTTCATCACGAATGCAGAGAAGATGACCGTCGAGCTCGACAATGCTCTTATCCTCGTTACCGATAAGAAACTCTCTAACGCTCGCGACCTCGTTCCGATTTTAGAGAAAGTAATGGAGAAGGGGCAGCGTCCTATGCTCATTATTGCAGATGATGTGGATGGAGAGGCTTTGGCTACTCTTGTTGTCAACAAGCTCAAAGGGGGACTTCCTGTTTGCGCCGTGAAAGCTCCTGCATTTGGTGATCGTCGCAAAACAACGCTGGAAGATATCGCTATTTTGACGGGCGGAACATTTGTGACGGAAGAAGTCGGCCTTATGCTCCAAGATGTCGGCTTAGAAGTCCTCGGAAAAGCAAAGCGGATCAAAGTCGGGAAAGACGAAACCACCATTGTCGATGGGGCAGGCAATCCTAAAGAGATCGAGAAAAGGATCGCTGCAGTCAAGGCAGAGATTGCCAATTGCACATCTGATTACGACAAGGAAAAACTTGAAGAGCGTCTTGCAAAACTGGTCGGCGGGGTAGCCGTCATTAACGTCGGTGCAGCAACAGAAGCTGAGCTCAAAGAAAAAAAAGCGCGCGTTGACGATGCTCTGCATGCAACCCATGCAGCAGTTGCTCAAGGGATTGTTGCTGGCGGCGGTGTAGCTCTTTTGCGCGCTGTTAAAGAGCTCGATGAGCTCGAAGTTGAAGGTGATGAAAAGATCGGTGTCGAGATCATTCGCGAAGCTGCTTTTGCTCCTGCTACTGCAATTGCCAACAATTGCGGAAAACAAGGGAATCTCATTGCAGAGAAGATCTACGAGAAAGAGGGCGCTTGGGGTTACAACGGTTTAAACGACACCTTTAGTGATCTCATTAAGGATGGAGTTATCGATCCTGTTCTCGTTACCAAAAGCGCCTTGGCCCACGCAGCTTCCGTTTCTGGGCTTTTGATCACGATCGCAGCGATGATCACCGAGAAACCAAAGCCGAAAGCTAAAGCTGGATCCCCAATGGACGGCATGGGAGGCATGGGAGGCATGGGAGGATTCGGCGGCATGGATATGATGTAATATCTATAACGTGAACTGTCATCCCTCGCCTAGTAGTACAAACCCCGCATCCCTGCGGGGTTTTTTGTTGCGATTGTAAAAAGGCAGTTGTTGTATTTTTAAGGGGTAGAAATTGTCGTTGTCGTGCCAAATCGTAACCTTTCGATAAAAAATGCTCAAAAGAGTCAAACAGCAAACTCTAACTCTTCTTGAAGTGATGATCGCCTTGTCTTTGGCAGCGATCCTGCTTTCCGCGTTGATGACCTGTTATTACCAGATGTCTAAAAAGAGGATCGTTGCTCAGGAGCTAAAGAAAAATAACCTATCTGTGGAACTGATGCGACAAAGGCTCGTTCACCTTTTTGCTAAAGCTCGCTCTGCGGAAAAACCCTCTTTTTACACAGAGGCTCATCCGCAAGCCGTTGGCCCAAGTCTTATCTTCACATTTGACAATGGCGTCGATCGCAGACTGGAGTTTTGCAATGATGTGATAGGCATGCTCTATCAGAATGCAAACGGGGAGCTTTGCCTTGCTAGCTGGGGTACGTATGGAGAAGCACGCTATGAAATCCTTCTAGAAAGAACGGAAGGCCTCTCCTTTAGTTTTTTCGATGCCAAAAAAAAAGAATGGCGGCATGAGTGGAAAAAAGAAGATTGCTTTCCTCCTTTTTTTAAAATCGCCTGGGCATTTTCTGATCAGCCTAAAGAGGTTTTGCAAAGCGCGTTTTTCTTCCCTCAAGAGACCCCTGTTACCTATGAAATGTTGGTCCCAAATCCATGAACATCTTACCTCTCATTATCGGATTCATCCTTGTCTTCTCTTGCTTGAGCATGACTTTTCTTAAAGAAGCTCGCTCTATTTCAACTGCTGAAAGGAGCCTGAGCGCATCTTTTCGCATCGAAGCACAACTCCAGAATAGGCTTGCACTCCGTTGCTACACATCTAAGGCCAATGTAAAGAGATCCAAGCCAACTGATAAAAAAAAGAAAAACCGCTTCTATTATTCTATGCGAGCTATCAATCCGCCTATTGAGGAGTCAAAACTCAATATCTCAGCGTTATTCAATGATCCGGTTGCCGATGTCCATCATCATCCCCTTTACCCAATTGCTGCTGAGCTGATCCGAACGTTGTATGAAGGCTCTTCGCTGCTTCCAGAAAAAGCTCAAGAAGAATGGGAAAAAACAATTTTAGATGCGATGATTACCAAAGGAAAGAAGATGCCGCAAAGAGAGAGGCTCTCTGATTTATTTCCCGATAATCCTACCTTGCATGCCACTTACTACAAAATGCTCAAGGGAACAAACCAATTTGAATTGGGCGTAAAGAAAAAAGGAATTGCCCCTTTAGGCAATTTTATCAGCTTGGCCCCTGAAAAAAAAGAACAGTCAATCCACTTTTGCTTTGCATCAGCCCTCTTGCTTCAAGCTGCGCTTGGTTCAAAAATTACCCATCAACTTCTATCTGAAGAAAAAAAACGGTGGACTCAAACGGGAAAAAGTTACTTTTCTTCAAAACAGGACCTTCAAGAGGTCCTGTTACAAGATCTTTTATTGGCTGATAGGCTTATCCAACTAGAACCTTACATGTCGTTTCGCAAACAGATCTCTCGAAAAAGTCAGATAGCTGGCAGTGACAGAACAACCGGGCTTGTGATCACGCGAGAAATCCTATAAATGAGCAAGGAAATAGGATTGCAGTTCTTAAAAAGGACGGTTTGCAGGAAGAAAAACCGTAAACGTTGTGCCGACCCCAAGCTCAGAGGAGACTGAAATGGTCCCATCGTGCTTTTCGATGATCGTCTTAACAATCGATAGGCCAAGACCGGCCCCACCTAGGCGTCGCGAATGGGCTTTGTTCACCGTGTAGAAGCGATCAAAGATCCGTTCCAGATCTTGCTCAGGAATCCCAATCCCTTTATCAGAAATAGAAACAGATGCCTCCTCTTCAACCTGATTAATTTTAACGGTGATGTGGGCTGATGGCATCGAATATTTGCAGGCGTTATCAAGAAGATTGATGATGGCAAGTTCGAGAATATCTGGATCGGCAAAGACGGTCACAGGCTCTTTGATTTTTTCGATGTCAATCCTTCCAGTTTCACAAACTGTTAGAATCAGCTGTCGGCAGTTTTCGGCAAGAAGTCCTAAATCGCATTCCTGGAAACGGGACTTGGGAAGATTTTCGATGTCGGCAAGAGTTAATAAATTTTTTACTAGGTTATCCATTCGTTGGCAATTGCGCACGATCTTTTCCGTAATATCGACGACCATTTCTCGCGGAAGCTCTGGCATATCTTGGAGAGTTTCCACAAATCCTTTAATAATGGTGATTGGAGTGCGTAGTTCATGCGAAGCATTTGCTACAAAGTCCTTGCCCATTTCTAAGACGCGATAGTGGCTAGATTTGTCTTGAAGGACAAGAATGGCTCCATTGCGCTGTGCTTTAGGAGCGGCTATCAGATCGAAGTAGATCTTCTTGTTCTCTCCTAGGGCAATAGAATCGGTCAAAATGGCCCGCTTCTCTTGACAGGCAATAAGGATGTGGTGGCACCTTTCTAATAGTAGGATCATAGGCTTATCAGGAATGGTGGGAAAAGGCTTTCCAAGCATATGGCGCTTAGGAATGCCGATCATTTTGCTGCCAACAAAATTGATATAGCGGACTATCATTTCAGAATCGACTGCGATCACGCCTTCGCCTAATGACTCCAAGATGGCCTCTTTTTCACTTCTCTCATCGGTGATATTCTGCATTTGAAGGCTGATTCGATCGGAAAGGGAATTAAGCGTTTGAGCTAACTTATAAAAATCATCTTCAGGATCGATTGTTTTGTTTAAGACAATTACCGGTAAAGTTTCGGCTTTCCCCATTTGGTAAGGTTTGATCGCTCTGATGATCTGCTCGATGGGGAAATTAATCCGACGGAAAACAAGCCATGTCAATGCTCCAAAAAAGACAAAGATTAAGGAGCAAAAGATCAAATACCAAAACTTAAACTCTTCAGCAAATGCTTCGATCTGGCCGTAAGAAAATGAAGCCCTTAAGATGTATGTCTTTCCAAACGTATCGAAAACGATATGTCTGACTATTTTGTCAATCAAGGGAAAGGTGCAGATGATAAAGGCGATAAACAAGACAAATTGGCTGAATAAGATCTTCTGGCGAAAGTTAAGGCCTTTGATCATTTTGATTTTCCATCAATTCCTTTGTTTAAACTTGTGGCGTTAATAAATGCAGATCTCCTTGAGATTCGATTCAAAATGTTCCACGAGTTCAGGATGGTTTTTTTCGATCCACGTTTTGAAGCTTTTCGTGATGCTAGCAACTTCCTGCTTGTACTGCGGAGATTGGATTCTTAGTGGATCGATCCTCATGCGCCCAATATCGATTTGTACAGCCTTATCACTGATCAAGCCAAAGTTTTTGCGTAGAATGGGATCATTATCGACAACGCCCCGCTTTCCTAGCTGATCGATCAGGGAAAATACTGATGTGATGATCTGCTTTGCTTGTTCCGTTTTTCCTTGGGACATCAGCTCAGTGATCCGTACGTAGATCAGATTAGCCTTTTTTTGAATCAAAAAGCTTGTTTTATCGATGTCGACTATATGCAGATTTCCATTCTGGTCAAAAATAGTAATTTTTTTGTTTAAGTTATCTGTCCGGTTGAGATGGACATAGAGAAGGCCTGTTTCCTGTTTAAAATCACAAAAGGCTGTTTTTATTGCTTTAAATGTATTTGATCGGTCTTTTTTTAAAGAAAGACTACGCTGATAATGTCGGTTAAAAGAGAACGGCAGATAAGCCAGCCATGTATTCGGGTACAGCTTATGTTGTTTAAGGAATTTCAGAATGTAGTTCTTGTCTTCTGAAATATAAACGTAAGCTTGAGATCCCTTGCTAAAATAAGTGAACTTTTGGCTTAAAATGTGATCAACAAGATCGGGATCGTCGACGGGATCGGTTGGAATTTCCCATTCGAGAGATGAATACGAGGTAGTAATATAGCCAGGCGACTGGGAACTTTTATGATGGATGAAACGGTCAAGCCCAATGAATAAAGAGCAGGCTAGAACAAAAAAAGCACAAACAACCAATATTTTTTTTAGCAACATGCTTCAACTATGCCAAGGAGGAGAATTTTTGAGGAGGGCAATTATCTGGGCAGGATCTTCCAAACCAAGGTTAACGCTGATACGTTGTGCTTCTTTAAGCAGAGCCCCCATTTTTTCCCCAGGCCGCACCCCTTCTTGCATCAGGTGCTCCGATCTAACCACCGGGTTGTTAGAGCAAAATCGATGGATAAAGGGTAGCAATTCCTGCATTCTTTGGTTGTGCTGCTGAACATAGGATTCTCTTTTATCTTCGGGAAGGCGTGCTGAAAAAATCTGAATGCATAAATAGGAGCTTGGATTGGCATAGAACTGGGTCCATTCACTCTTTTCCAAGTCCTGCAACCATTCATCGGGCATGCTCATTAATTCTTTAGCCCAGTGAAAAAAAGAGACAAACTTTCTTTCCTGTTTTGAGAGCTTTAGATAATCGCATAGCTCCAGGATTTGTTTCAATGAATGGTTAGGAAACAACTCGATCAGCTCAGCAATAGCAGGAGATTCGGGTGGATAGGCGCTTAAAGGGGCAAGTCTCTGCCCAATTTCTTCCAAGGAAACTCCTTTTAGAGTTGGAAAAATTGTGGGAAGCAAATTTAAACGATGGAGCATGAGAAGCCCTGAGTCAAAGTGGGCAAAATGTGACATCTTTTTAAATTCTTGCCATATCCTTTCCATCGCAACTGATGAGAGCAGACTGTCGGCGTGACCGAGAATAGCTTCATAGGTTGCCGGTTCGATGGAGAAATCGAACCGTGTAGAATAGCGTACGGCTCGCATCATTCGAAGACGATCCTCTAAAAATCGCTCGTGGGGATTTCCGATTGCACGGATAACGCCTTTTTTAATGTCTTCTTGACCGCCGACAAAATCGTAAAGCTTCTCAGTTAATGGATCGTAGAACATCCCATTGATCGTGAAGTCGCGACGCTGGGCATCTTCTTTGGGGTCCGCCGGATCAATCCCGGCGGGCCTCCTTCCATCGACATAGCCGCGGTCTTTCCGAAAGGTGGCAACTTCAAATTGGTGTCCTTCTTCGACAACAATCACAACGCCAAACGATACTCCAACAGGAATAGTCTTAGGAAATAAGTTTTGGATCTCTTCAACAGAGGCGCTGGTGGCAATGTCGATGTCATCAGATCGGCGGTTCATCAAAAAATCGCGAACCCACCCGCCTGCAAAATAAGCTGCATGTCCGGCGTTGGCTAATTTTTTTACGACAGATGTAGCAAAAGGGCGTGCTGGTATCATGATGAATGGTGAATTTTTGATTTATAGTTGGAAGTTTAGCAGCCCCAACGCAGCGGCTCTTTAACACAGAAAAAACCAACTTTTGAGTTCTTTTATATAGAAGCTTACCTTAAAGCTTGGTTTAATTGACAGGGTGGCAGATTCTAGACCATTCTGATGACCAAAATCGCCCGGTCATCGGCAAGGGGAATGTTCAAAGAAAACAGTTCGACGTTTTCCAAAATGCCATCTACGAGATCCTTGGCAGTTTTTCCACCCTCTTTTTTAATTACTTCAATAAGCCGTTCCTTGCCATAAAACTCGGAATAAGAATCTTGAGAGTCGATGATCCCATCTGTATAGAGAACAAGCATATCGCCTTTTTCTAAATGAATTTGCGTAGCGTTTACTTCCTGAACTGGCATTACCCCAAGGGCAATTCCCGGCGTTGCAATCTCTGTGATTGAGCCATCAGAGCGGCGTAAAATTGCAGGGAGGTGTCCGCACGAGGCACACTGTACGATCCGTGTCTCTGGATCCAGAATTCCAACCCATGCCGTCACAAAACTGCCGCTTTCTGCAGTGTCCAAATAAAAGAGATTGTTTGTTTTCAAGATGATCTTTTGCAGGGTGTTTGCTGCTGCCGCAAAACTGCGGAGCATGCTACGTGCGGATAATGAATACAAACAGGCAGGAATTCCTTTTCCTGCTGCATCTGCAACGGAAATAAGGAGCTTGTTGTTTTCATCTGCAAAAATATCGTAAAAATCACCTGCTACTTCCTTCGCGCCCTGAAAACTTGTTGCGATCTCTATGCCTGGAATATCAGGATGCTTTTTTGGTAAAATACTTCTTTGGATATCGTGGCCGATCCTGAGCTCTTTCGACAGGAGCTCGCGCGCCATCCGTTCATTGATCACCTCTTCTTCACGATTAAGCACAGCATCGATCATCCGGTTAAAGGCACGTCCAAGAACATTGATTTCAAACCCGAAACGGCCATGATGGTAGCGCGCAGACAAATCCCCGCTTTCTACATTCTCCATGACTGTACATAAAGCATTCAAGGGGCGCGATATGCTGATCGTGATCAGCAGCGCCAGGCCACCTCCAATGATCAGGTAGATCAAGAGGATGTTCAAGATCGTTGAGGTCATTGCCGTCCATGGATAGATTTCCACCGTTTCTAAGGAAGAAACGGCCACAATATTGAAATCTGACCCAGAGACAGGAACCTCGATTCCAAGCATCTTTCTAGATTGTCCAAATACCCGCAAATATTCTTTCCCCATTGGAGTCTGCTCTACCTGTCTGAATAGGACATCCGAGTCATAATAGGGATCAACTCTAAAGACATAAATTTCAGAAGGATCGATTTGGCCGCTTTGACCAATGTAAAGCTGCTCGTTTTTCCCTAGAAAGGCGATTTGAAAAAACAAAGGACCAGTTTCTGCCACAGCCATCCAATTAAGCAATTTCAATGCATCCAAGCCCAAAGTAATTGTTCCAATCGCTTTATTTGAATTGGGCGCGTAGACGGGTTTGCTAATAAAAATTTCAATAATCGAGTTGATCGGATTTACATCTAGATAGACGTTTTCTCCATTTTTGATAGCCAGGTCTTGCTGCGGCTTAAAAATATTTTTTTTGCCAATTAAAAGCTTCTCGGTCGAAATGTCGCAACTGAATTCCCCACCGGCATTTAAAGTTTGATAAAAGAGGGATCCCCTGGTTCGATCGCGGCTAGCGGTTTGAAACAAGGAGTTAAAGGCTTCAAGATTTTCCTCGAATTTTCCTGCAGCAACGTCTCGGATAATCAAGGAAGTCAGAAGATCTATAATATAAGTTTTATTTTCAATAATCTGCCTAGTAAACCCTGCCTTTCCCGAGGCGGTTTCGCTTAGGCCGACAAAGAGAAGTTTTTTATGGTAGGCATTATCTTCCAAATATTTGACCAAGGAATGAATTAGCATAGGGACTGCTAGAAAGACAAGAGAAATAAAAAAAACTCTAAATCCCAACTTTCGAAAAAAAGATGGGGGAGTTCTTTTGTCGTCGGATTTATTGGAGTGCTCGGGTTCTTTCTTGCCTGAGAATGTCGTTTCTGCCATGCTTGCTACGCCATCTGTCTTTCAAATTATTTTTCATGATAACACGAGATGTCTCGAGTTTACAACACCCGATTGTCAAACATCTGGTCAAACTACGGAGCGACCGTGGGTACCGCTCGATGACTCATACCGCATTAATTTCAGGAATTAAGCTTATCTCTGAACTGAGCGCCCTCCACGTTTTTAAAACAGTTTTAATCGCACAAGGCTATTTCCCGCCCACAACTTTAAATGCGGAGAAAACCTTGGTCGTCACTGAAGAAATTATGAAGAAAGTAACCGCTCTACAAGCTCCTGAGCCTCTTGCTGCAGAAATCTTGATGCCTGATCTTTTTGAATTTTCTAGATGCCGTTCTCTTCTGATCCTCGATCAAATCACAGATCCGGGCAATCTAGGGAATCTCCTGCGAACAGCATTAGCTTTGGGGTGGGATGCGGTTTTTCTAACTCCCGGCAGCGCAGATCCCTTTAACGACAAAGCTTTGCGCGCAGCAAAAGGAGCTACTTTTAAGATTAAGCTTTGCCAAGGCACCTATGAAGAATTATTCGATCTTGTTAATAATAACGGCTTAAAACTTCTGATTGCCGATGTCAATGGCAAGGCAGTCGACGCACTCTTTTTTCAGCAACCAGTTGCTTTGGTCCTCGGCAACGAATCCCGCGGGGCCCATTCCATTTTAAAAAATAGCGGGACAACGATTGCTATCTCTATGAGCAAGGAGATGGAATCGTTAAATGTCTCTTCTGCTGGAGCAATCCTTATGTTTCATCTCCAAGGCGGTTTTCATGGGAAATAGCGATGAGCTTTACCACCTCGAAGAAGATTTCTACTCCAAAGATCGGAAGGCTCATCGAAAAGAGCGCAAAATAGCTTCGAATAAAGACCGTTCTAAATACAAAAAATCAGACCAAGACCAACTTAAAAAACAGGCCCTTTTGCGCGATGAGCAGCCTATCAGTAAGTCGCTAATAAAAGGGAGAGTTCTTGCAATTGCTCCAGAAGGGATCATCGTTGATTTCAATGGCCAAGAGTTCCTCTGTTCTCTTAAGGGAAGCCTAAAGCAGGAAAAAAATCGGGCCAAAAATCTGATAGCCGTTGGGGATTTTGTCCGCTTTGAAGGCAGCGGCAGCGGTCAAGGGACTATTTTCTTTATCGAAGAGAGATATTCGATCCTTTCGAGGGCAGACAACCTCTCACGCAATAAAGAGCAGCTGATTGCTGTTAATATCGACCAAGTCCTCATCACCTGCAGTGTTGTGCAACCCATGCTCAAACCCCCCCTTGTCGACCGCTATATTATCGCTGCCCTGAAAGGGAACATGAGGCCGATTATCGTTGTCAATAAAATTGATCTCTTCGACCATCCGCCAAAAACTGTTTCAGAGATTGACCTCGAGGTCGAAAAGGAGATCTACGCTCAATTCTTAAAAGCCTATGCAACTCTTGACATTCCGGTCATTTCCATCAGCTCTTCAACGAGCCAAGGGATCGAATTGCTTCGCGCGTTAATGGAAGGCAAAACTTCTGTTTTTTCGGGGCAATCCGGCGTCGGTAAGTCTTCTCTGATTAACCTCGTTGCTGGAACGACGATGCAGATAGGATCGGTTGTGCAGAAGACCGGCAAAGGCTCCCATACGACAACAACAGCGCGCTTGATCCCCTTAGAATGTGGTGGTTTTTGCATTGATACGCCAGGCATCCGAAGCTTTGGACTCTGGGACCTCAAAAAAGAAGAGGTCGTCGATTATTTTCCTGAAATTGTTGCCTTAAGCCCCGATTGCCGCTATCCCGATTGCGGCCACATGATAGAGCCTGATTGTGCTGTCCGAAAAGCTCTAGAAGAAGAGAGGATTTCAACCTTGCGTTTTGAATCTTATTGCGCTTTAATTGTTTCAGTTTCGGAACAACACAGGTTAAGATGAGCCGCATACACTCGATTCATGCAATAGAAATTCTTGATTCCCGAGGAAATCCGACACTTGAGGTCGTTGTTAGGACCGATAACGGTTTTGAAGGCAAGGCTGCGGTCCCCTCCGGAGCTTCGACAGGAGAGCATGAAGCAGTTGAGCTCCGCGATCAAGACCCCAAACGTTATCAAGGAAAAGGAGTTCAAAAAGCGATTTCCCATGTGAATGGCCCCCTTTCCAAGCTCCTCATCGGCAAACCAGTTGGTCAACAACAAGAAATTGATGCGCTCCTGATTGCAACTGATGGGACCTCAAATAAAAGCAAATATGGCGCCAATGCCCTTCTTGGCATCTCGCTTGCTGTTGCAAAAGCCGCCGCTAATATGCGGAAAATCCCTCTTTACCAATCGATTGGCAGCCTCAATTCGGTCCTTTTACCCCTTCCCATGATGAACATCATCAATGGCGGTGCCCACGCCGATAACCTTCTCGATTTTCAAGAATTCATGATCCGACCTATCGGAGCTCCCAGTTTCCGAGAAGCAGTCCGTTGGGGTGCAGAAGTATTCCACACCCTTAAAACTCTCCTTAAAAAAGAGGGGCATGTTACCTCTGTTGGAGATGAGGGGGGCTTTGCCCCAAGACTTCAGTCGAATGAAGAGGCTCTTGATTTTATCATCCGCGCTATTGAAAAAGCAGGCTACCGTCCAAAAACTGATCTAACGATTGCCATCGATTGCGCCGCATCAGAATTTTACGATCCGCACACCCAGACCTATCTTGAAAAAAAGAAAAAAGAGATTGGAAAGCCCTTCACATCACGTGATGCTTCTGAGATCATCGATTACCTCGAGAAGCTCGCTTCTAAATATCCGGTTGATAGTCTTGAAGATGCCCTCGATCAAAACGATTGGAAAGGCTGGAAAGAGTTGACTGCGCGGCTTGGCTCTAAACTTCAACTAGTTGGCGATGACCTCTTTGTGACCAACCCTCTTTTTTTACAAAAAGGGATCGATCAGAAAATCGCCAATGCCATTCTGATCAAAGTCAACCAGATTGGCACCCTGTCAGAAACGCTTGAGACAATCGCCTTAGCCCATGCTAATGGCTATAAGACTGTTATTTCCCATCGCTCTGGAGAAACAGAAGACACCACAATTGCCGATATCGCCGTTGCAACCCGTTCTGGGCAGATTAAAACAGGATCTCTTTCTCGATCTGACCGCGTTGCCAAATATAATCGGTTGCTTGAAATCGAAGATGAGCTGGGATCTAGTAAGGATCCAATTTCTCTTTGGGATCTGCCACTAAAGCCTAGTATAAGGGACATTCCATCCGCTCCCTACATATAAGTATTGGAAATCACGCCCGCTATTTGTTTTTCTCCGTCGTAACCGATGGCCTACGTTTCTTTTCATGAAAAATTTTATATAGTAATGCCATTAGTAAAAAATAAAGTCATAAGTTAGCCCAAGATCTGGAACATAGATTTTTCACTCTATTTGGAATGTCAACAAATGCATTCCATGCATCACAGCAAGCAGCCATAATAACCTCAATAATGGGTTTAGTGGATTGAGGTTGAGTGTGATAAAGTAAAAT
>CAZOKX010000003.1:0-69537 GCA_964580785.1 uncultured bacterium | reverse complement strand
GAATACGTCATTCAATTATGATACAAAATGAAAAATAAATTTTAAACAACTATACTTCTTTTTTGCAGATGATACTTCATGTTTTGAAATTTCAGCTTCTCTATCTCTCAAGTCGTTAAATATGATTAACATGGGGATTAAAAGCACGAATAAGGATCCGCATATGATGATAAGATTTAATTCAGTAAAAAATGAATGAAAAGTCCATGCTGCGGCTTGGACTATTACTGTTTCAACAACAGCAATACCTGCTAGTAAGCTATCATCTTGGGCCGGTATCTTTATTGTATTTCTCGAAATAATATTTGTAATAAGAGGTCTCACATCTAAGTATGCAGCTCTGCTAACCGCTACCACTCCAGCTCCAATAAGGCCTTGAATAGTTGCAGCAATAAATTGTGATCGACCTAATAGAATCAAGGCTGCTAATTCAAAAAACACAAGACACATTAAAGTTTTTTTTCGGCAATTCTTATCAGAAAATAATCCTATTGCAGGCACTCCCACTAAAGATAATGACATGATAAGGCTGTTTAAGAAACTAGCAAGGATTACCCCTCCGCTTTTTAATTCGAATAGAAAGGCGAGTTTGGTGGTTTCCCCTGCGTAAATGCATAAAAGTGGCGTGGAAAGATGGATGAATTTAAAAAAAAACTTGTATGCTTTCTGGTAAAAATCATCATCATGTTTAGAAAGTAATTTCGATTTCACCAGGGTACAGCCTCTCAATCATCGTGTCGTCTAAGTTTCTTTTTAACCCATCCTTCGTTTTTTTATCCAGTAAAGCCCTTTAAAATATGGGAAATCTAGAAGATCTCTTGTGTTGTATGTGATTTTCAAGTAAAATTTCTCTTAAAAATGGATTTATGCCCAACAATACTTTCGAGCACAAAGAACATTGGCCTGTTTTAAGTACCGTTGAGGAGATGTATGAGGGGGATTTTTTAATTGGATGCTCTCTTTTTGAAGGGGGGTTTATCAATTTCGGCTTTTGGGAAAAAGATGTAGCCCATCGATCTCTTTCCGTTAAAGACCGTTTAGAGAGCGCTCAAAACCTCTATAAAAAAGTTCTCGCTAAAGGTAACATCTCTAGCAGAGATCATGTCTTAGAAGTGGCATGCGGAGCAGGAGCAGGCGCTGCATTGCTTTTGGGAGAATTTGCTTTAGAAGCATACAAGGGGCTAGATGCATCGCCTGCACAAATTGTCAGAGCTAAAAAATTAAACTCATGTTTTTTAGATCGAGCTTCTTTTCATGTAGGATACGCAGAGCAAATTCCATTTTCGAATCAATCTTTCGATAAAATTTTTTCCATCGAAGCCGCTCAGCATTTCAAGTCGTTAGCAGCCTTTATAAGAGAAGCCTATCGTGTTTTAAAACCAGGTGGCATGCTTGTGGTGGCGACTTTTTTTGCTGTGCCTGATGAGGTACCAAATGAAGCTATGGAAATGATTCCAACCCTTCAGAATCAAGTTGACTCTCTTTTACCTGTTTCAAAAGTGCTTAAGCTGATTCAAGAGACAAACTTTGAGCAAATCACAGCTGAAAGTATTGGCGAGAATGTTTGGCATGGATTTGATGCCTGGATTGCTCAAGGTGAATTTAAAGATTCATGGGACCGCAATTGGTATAATGGCTATAAAAAAGGTTTTTTTGATTATTATATTATTTCAGCAAAAAAATTAAAATAATCATCAATTTTTAATTTTATCCGAAAATAAAAAGGACCATCGCGCTTATACTAATTATCATGCACGCAAGCCATACATGCTTGTTTTTCTTGATCCACATCCATCCTGTATAAAGAGCAAAAATAAGCCCAGAAATTGAAAATATGAAATGAATCAATCCTATTTTTTTAATTTCTGAAATCGTTAATGGCCCAATTTGAAAAAGAATAATACCCAACCATAAGAAAGCCCCTGCGAGAAAAAACCGAAGGCTAACCTGTTGGAGTTGTTCTTTTGGAATAAAACTAAAAAGCAATGTAATGCATGAACCTATAGATAATAGAATCATAGCTAGGAATTCCCATGCTTGTGCTTTGCTTAACAAATTTAAGAGAGATTCTATCATAAAATCGCTTAGGGCCTTCCTTTAATGATATCCAAGAGCAAATAACTTTTAGCAACCACCAACAAGGAAAAGGCTATAGCGGGAGGCACGATCCATCTCCATAGGTTGGCTAGCTTAATTCTGTATCCTTCTCCACCGATCTTTCGTAGCTTAAAAGTTTCTTCGGCATAAGATATTAGCGCGAAGAGACAAATCCCTGTGGATAGTCCCCAAACAGCAGTCTCAAAAAACATTCCTAATTCTTTAGGGTACCCGCTCAGAAACAAGGAGGCTATCCAAGCCACAACTCCCGCAGGAACCGCAAAAGATAGGTTTTTCTTTACACTAGCCAAAACGAAAGCAGGATAATCCATGAGCTTTTGCCATTTTTCATAGTACGGCTTTCTTGGAGAAAGGGTGTGCCCATAAGAAAAAGCTCCTGTAAGAGGCGCCATTGCGAAGTAGGTCAATCCTTGTTCACAATGAAAAACAGGAATAAAACAGCAAGCAAGAGTAGAAAGAGCTGGAACCATTAAAAATGTGCCATATTCTTTGTACCAGGGCTCCTCCATGGCAAATTTTAGACTTAAGGAATCTGGAGAACTCATGCACTATCCTCCAAGCAGAATTTTTCTAGCAGTTTTGATGTATGACCGAGCTGCAATGGACAGAATGAAGACAGAGACAACTGCTACAGAGATTGCCAACCAGGCACTCACCCCTGCAGCCAAAAGTGTGCCTGCACTAGCTGATGCTAATCCGATTAGTCCCATTGGGAAAAGCCTGCTCAATAAATTGCCTCGATAAACGACCAATTTATTATCCTCAAAAATGGTGAAAAGCTTTGCAGGATAGTCGAACCTTTTCTCTATACGCAATCCCTTTTCAACACAGGCTGCTGCTTTGATCCCATATTCGAAATCTATTCTCATATTCTGCGCAAGTAGAAGCAGAAAGCTTATACCGATGAAGGAGATGCCAAGGAAAGGAGAGAACGCAAAATCGTGGTCGTGTAAAACGAAAAGTCCCATGCTCAGTAAAAAGAAAACCCCCAGCCCCTTCCAGTAGAAAAACTCACACTTCGATTGTTGCTTGAGGAAATGTAGATGATAGTCTGCAAGATTCTTATATGCGATAAATCCATCCTTTGGAGACAAATTCTCTTCTTCTCTCGGGAAATTGATCGTCATGCCACCCTCATCTTTAAAGGTCTAGCGGCATGCTAGACTTTTAGGTAAAAATTTTAGCTTTAATCTGACCATAGCAGAATCTATTGAGGATCGCAATAGCAACCTCAAGGAAATTTTAAAGGCTATTTTTTCTTATGAAAAAAACCGAAATAGAAGACCTGAATGAGTGTCAGTTTTTCTCTGTACTTGAATGCCAGTTTTGTAGTTTTTTATGAGGCGTTTGCAAAACTGCAAGTTCTTGATAATGCGCGTATTAGTTCTGCATTTTCAGATGTAGTTTTTTCTTACTGAATAAGGGCAGTTTTTCCTGTTTTGCAAACACTCCATAAAAAACTACAAAACAGAAGCTTTTGCTCTCGCAAAGGGGTTTCTACAATTACTACTAAACGCTCTTTCTCAAAAAAATTTCTTCAAGTATATTGACAAATTTAGGCGATTTGAGCACCGTGTAAAAAGTTAACAACCAAAAGGAAAGGTGTTGAATGGTCACAAGTACACTGCTAGAGAGAAATCCCGTCGAAGAGCTCAACGAGTGCATTGCCGATGCGATGAAAAAAGTAGGCGTTCAGAAGGAAACAGATCTCAGTCGGTACATACCTGGAAAAAAAGGCTATCTCCATCATTTTGCTTTTGTAAAACTTAAGAAAACTAGTCCAGAGGAATTACAACAGATGATTCGGGAGTATATCTTGGACAAGGAAAATCCCGAGCCTCTCTCTTCTGCTCCAAAGCCTGGTCTAAAGATGAAAAGAACTGTAGATCTTACGATCAAAAAGTCAATGATCAATCAGCTTCTCAATGCGTTGAAAATTTCCAAAATCGAGGGCTCTGAAGATTTGATCGCAATGTTGTCTCCTCACCAAACTATTGGACAAGTCCAGAAGCTTATGCTCGATATGATCCGTGCGAAAGAAGTCGATGTAGGTCTTTGGGAAACCTACAAAAAACTCGTAGAAGAAGAGCGCTCTATTGCCCAGTAAAAGCTTGTTCCTAAATTAGTAGGAACTCTACAATACGGTTTAAATTTTTTAGGATAGACATGAAGTTAAAGGATTGGCTGATTTTTAAGTGTATTTCAGTTCCCAAGTTTTGCAAGTACAATGACTTTTGTGAGGAATCTGTTTATACATACATTAAAGGTGGCGTCCCACGTTCAAATATCGCTATAAAAATCGTGAAAGCAACTGGCGGAGAAGTCACTTTAGAAGATTTGGGCTTAGAACAAACCACTATCGATAAAATACGTCTCAAGCAGCAGAAGATGCGAGAAAGAAAAGAGCGAGATAAAGCCAAAAGGGCTGCGCAAGACCAAGTGGACGCGGCTAACAATCTTCAACTGACCTCTAATGGTTCCTCCTAAATTCTCAAGGCAAGAGCAATGAAATTAAACGATTGGCTAACGGCTAATTATCTGACGGTCAATAGATTCGCTAAAAATCATAACCTTTGTAAGGAGTCGCTCTATAGTTATCTCAAGGGAGGAGTCCCCCGCTCTAATGTGGCTGTCAAAATTGTGAAAGCAACAGGAGGACGCGTTACTCTGGAAGATCTAGGTCTGTCTGAAAAGTTGATTGAAAAGATTAAGCTAAAGCAGCAAAAGCTGAAACTCAAAATGGAAAGAGACAAAGCTAGAAGAGAGGAAGCTAAGAGGCTGAAAGAGGCTACAGCAGCAAGTTTATAGAAATCGTTTCCCAAGAAAACAGGAAATACTCCTTTTTATCCAGGCTGGGACGGTGTTAAAAACCTTCCTTAAAATTTCTTTGTTATTGTTAGCTTCATGAGAAGTACGTATGGGAGAGTGGTGGTTCCACCCTTTTACGGGATAGGAATGTAATATCAGTTCAAGACTTTTTATGAGCGGTGGAAGATAGGACTGATCTAGATCAAAAATAAAGGAGTGCTCTTGATAAAGATGATCAGGAGTAATAGAAACGGTTAATTCACAATGGCCTCCATTTTTCATCTTTATTTTTAGGCCAATATTGGGTTCTAGGCACTCCAGCTTTGCTTCCCCAGCTAAAGTATCATATATTTGTTTACATTCAGCCATTAGCCCATGCAGCTCGGCAAGATGAAGAATACATCCAGCAGCTTCTACTACCGAAGAAGCTGCAGTACAGCGTGCTATAACATCTAGCCAATTACCATCCCAATAATCATCCGAATCAGGAAATTGCCGTCCATAAATCCATAACTCAAAGCCTCCAATGCAAAAGTCTGGATCTCTCAATTCTTTTTCAGGAGAAGTTATAGACCCTGACTCTTTATTTTTAGCCATTTCGAATTTATCAAGCATTTTGCCGATTTTCCGAGCTAAATATCTTCTTTGATGAGTTTTATTGCTCTCGGGTGGAATCCCTGCAAATTTTTTTCATCATACACACAGACAGTGATCTCTTTCTGGTAATTTTCGCTCGATAGATGTGTATGGTGGAGTTTGGGCTTAGCTAGCAACTGATCTAAATCACTTCTGAGCTGTAGTGCCTCTTCCTGAGTTAAGAAGAGGGTAACTGTGTCTAACTTTTTATCAGATTTATCATCTAAAATTCGCACAATAATACTCGAATCTATCTGTTTGTTTTGCTTTTACCCAGAAATTCTTTCCAACTATTTTTAGGTATACTGAATTTATCTTCAGCTTCAAATATCGCATCTTCCAATGTATCAAATAAATAATCTTTAGAAGATTCGTTTTTATTTTCGTCATTATAGACGATCAAATACCAACCAACTAAATCTTCTTCAATTACATAATATATATTATTTTTCTTGCATTCAAATTTTTTAAAGTTTCCGTTATTCATTTCTCGGATATATCCTATGTTGTGATGAAGCATCTTCCCATCTTCCTCCAATCTTATGTTCAATGTGAAGATGTAACTTATCCCCATGTGGGTTGTTAAAGTCAAACCGAACACGCCTTAACCCATCTTTAGAAAGAAAAACAGGATCTCCTGCTTTATTGCGAATAAACTGCGTGCCCTCCCCTAGCCAGCCAGAAATTTGCTTTTCCAATTGGACAACTTCTGCAATTTTCGCACCGTTTCCTATACCTGCAGCCGATTCAAGAAGAAAGGTCTGTTCAGCCGTTTTGAGTCCTCTATAGGCTGCATTGAGTTCTTGAGCTCCCCTTACTCCTTTTGAAAAAGCTTTTAATAAAGCAGCTGGAGCAAGAATATCAGCTCCATATTTTCCAAAGGCAAATCCAACTAATTCTCCACGTCGATCGGAAGGAAGTGTATCCCACTCATTAATAAGCTGATGAACTTCTGGGGCTAAAACCTCACGCAATGTTTCCCATTCTCCAGCGCGTGCTAAACCGCTGAAAAGTGTGAAAGCCTCATACATTTGTTCCGCTGTACGAATAGGATGGATAGTTGCATCAGATACAAACCTAAGAAGGCCACGGCCTGATGCATACATTCCCTGGGGGAGCCCTTTGGCAAAGCCTAGACTAAACTCAGGGATAGAAAGGGAATTGTTTTTTTGGATCTGTGCAGTAAACTGCTTATAATCTTCTAGAGAACGATCATATTGACCTAATCCAAAGTGAGCGACCCCTCTCTCAAGATAGGGGACTGGGTTCGTTGGATTCGTCTCAATTGCTTTTCCTAAATCCTGGACTGCCTGATTATAATATCCAAAAGCTAAGGCCCTTTCTCCTCGAACCTGATGGGAAAGAGTGTTAAAATCGACTTCTTGGCCTGGATTTGAATAAAGAGAGGTATAATCGGTCGAAAATTTTCGATCAATTTCAGGATGGCCAGTTGAAGTTCCCTGATATCCGCCTGGAATCGGGAAAGTATATTTTGAGTTAATATCTGCAACCTCTTGGGCAAGTCTTGGATAGTAAGGAATCTGATTTTGAAGATTATTGTAGCTATCGTGGGCAAAAAGAGAGCCTAGAGCTCGTGCGTTTTCTTCCCATGATAGTCCCTGATTATGGATTGCTGGGTTTGTAGGCTGAAAGAACTGATTTTGCACGATATTTTCTTTGAAGGAATAGGCTTGATCATTAAGAGCGGATCTTAAGGTTGGAGCTTCTTGAGTTGCTGCCATCCCAGGTGGGATATCAGTTGGAACTGAAGGAGAGGAGGAAGACCCCTCTTTTTGATTCTTTTTATCAGACTCATTGTCAGAAGCGGCTGCCGCTGCCGCTACACCTGCGGCTGTGGCTCCTGCAGCTCCCGCTGCTGCACCTCCACCTCCTGACGCTCCTCCCGTAGCTGCTCCAGCGGCTCCTGCCGCTGCTGCAGAAGATGCAGCTGCTACTGCAACAACTACAACGGCAGCTGCGACGACCACTGCAGCTCCGATAATAAGCGCTTTCTTATGCTTTTTAGCGAATTTTTTGACATGCTTCCATTGTTTTTGCACCCAGCTTTTGCAAAGAACGACTTCGCCGTTTCCATATAAAACGGCAGGGACGATCATGTATTGGTATTCACCAGGAGTTACAAAAGAAACGGCATCTTCATAAATGTTATCTTCTCCATTGAGAAGGTCCTCAATATCATCATCAAGGGATAAACTTTCTGGAGAATTGTCCGGCAGGACTCCTTCTTTTGCTAACAAGGCGACAAAATTAGCGATGTTCGCTACCTGTTCATCAGAGCATTTCGCTTCTAATTCACCGGATTCGATCTGATCAAGCAGGTGAAGGATTTCATCATAGGACAACACATAATCCCGTGTTATCTGTTTCTCTTCGAAGTTGACTTTTTTCACTTGAAATGTGGTTTGGGGAGTATGACTTTGAGGATAAAGAGCAACAGATGGCATTGTGAGAAGGAGTACAGAGTTTACAAAAAGCTTGGAATATCGCAGCAAGGGATCCTCCTATTTAATAAATCAATCCCAGGCAGCAAGAAGACGGCTTTTGTCTAAAGTCCTCTCAGAGACTTCCAAAATGGCTAAACGATTGATTTATCGGGCATCCTAACATTAGCAAGGTTTTTATTTCTAATTATTTTTCTTCTTCTTGATGTCCACTCCTACTCGTAGATTCCTATAGAACAATGCTAATCCAAGTCTTTCTGAATCAGTCCGTTTTGTCGTTCTTGTAGAATTAATATAGTACAAAAAAGAAGAAGACGTTAATAGAAAGGAAAAGCGAGGTTTTAATGCGTCTTCTATTGTTGATGACATCTTTTCTAATTACATCTCTCCTGACATCTTGCTCGCCAGAAGAACCTGATGTTCATCCTCATGGTGAAACTGAATACGGACAAGAGAGCGTGCAGGCTACCAAATAAAGAGTTTTCACGCTGGGATAGTCTTCATTTTCTCGAGCAGCCAGTAATAATGACGGCAGGCAATCCTTGCCAAAAAGAGAAAAGAGAATCCAAGAATGAGACCAGAAAAACAGCTGGCAGTCCACCAAGGAAGAGATAAGTGGTTGACAATAAGAGAAAGAGGACCGTTATTGAGAAGGGAAAAGATAATCATCATAGGTGGGGAAACTCGTATGAAAGCGAATGCCCACATTCCCCACCCCTCATAACCGGTTGCAGCATCTTGAAAGTAGCTTGATTTAAGCCCTGGCCGTTTTTTCTCTATCTCTATTCCTTCAGCGATGCATTTGGCAATGCTCGCATCTAGCTCATTCTCCTCTTCTAAAGATTTTGTAGCCCCTAGCAGCGCTAATGCAAAAACAGGAATTGCGATTATAGGATGGTTGTAAGGAGGATAATCACTCCATCTCCCTATCAATAAGGCGATCCAACCCATCATGAGGCAAGCATAAGCCCACCTTCGATGTTTTTTCAACTCCGTTGAACAACGGGCTACTTCATCTAAGAGCTTTTGATAAGACCGTGGAGCTGAGGATGATTCCACAATTTTCTCTTTAGGGGGAGCCTCTTTTGCAGATTTTCTCCCAAAGAATACATACATGATGATCCCGAAGCTGAGCAAAAAGGTACCCCAGTACGTTTTCTTATTACCTTCGTCGAAAGAGAAATAAATTTTCGGCACAACAAAAACAAGTGTCAATACCAAGAAAAGGATAATGGCAATCGCCAGTCCCCTGCGTTGCTTAAAAAATTGCTCGAAGCGTTCTCCCATACCAGTTTCCTATCTATCTAGTGTACTTTATACGAAATAATATTTTTTGGGCTTGCAAAAATCAAGGAATCTAAGACTTCGTAAATATGGATGGCTATGGATTTTGAATTCTTTAAAACCATTGCTCATTCCTTTCAGAATCCCCTATCTCATTCTATGCATCTTCTGGCTCGTCATTTTCTAAGGCTTTTCGTTTATCTTTTTTCTCAACTTCAGCGTCTTTTCTTTTGTGAGCTTGTTTCTGTTCCAATTCTGCCTTTTTCTGCTCTAATCCCATGGTCATGGCTGTCATCCCTGCAAGGCCACCTAGCTGCATCGATTCAATAGCAGAGCTAGGAACAAGGACAATGGTAGAGTTTTCTTTCAACCCCTCGTAAAGCATATTCATTGCTCGTAGATGTAAAGCCGTAGGATTGTTGGCATAGGTCAAGGCTGCCTCACCAAACTTTTCAGCTATCTGGCGTTCAGAATCTCCCAGAATTACACGGGCCTGACGCTCTCTTTCCGCTTGCGCTTGCATCGACATAGCGTTTTCCAAAGCAGGGGGAATTAAGACATCCTTGATCTCGACAGAAATGACATTGACGCCCCAAGGCTCTGTACGCTCATCTATGATCTTTTGTAGCTCGTTGCTAATCTTGTTTCTCCCTTCAAGCATATCTGAAAGCATTGTCGTTCCGATGACATCACGCAGAGCTGTTTGAGATGCCCAACCTATAGCGCTTTCGTAGTCGGCTATCTCTAACGCCGCTTTTTTTGGATCTATCACTTTCCAGAAGAGAACTGCATCAACATCTACTGGCACTGTATCTTTGGTTAGGGTCTTTTCCGCTTTGAACGCAGTTGTGATGACGCGGATATCGATCCAGTAGGAAATCTTATCGATGATTGGGACAATCAAAAATAATCCAGGCCCTTTCAAGGCCCGAAAGTGACCTAGGCGTAGAACTATCGCCCTGTCCCATTGATTTGCAATTTTGATAGAAGAGGCAAGGAGAAGTGCGATAAGGAATGTACCCCCTAAGATCCATAAGAAATCATCTGGGTTAGTTTTATAGATTGGATAGCCCAATGCCGTCCCAATGCATAAAATTAGAAAAAATACCAATATCGAAAAAGGGTTGCTTCTCATAATCCTCCCAGCAAAGTGCTGATCTAAAGCGGTTTCTTTAATTCCTGCCATAACAGAACTATAGCAATTTAGCAAGAAAGCATTATAGAAGGGTAATTGCTCCTAAAGAAAAGATCTGACAGAATGGGCTTTGTATAAACAAATTTAAATAGAAGGAGTTATGCCTATCGTGTTTAAACAACCTTTTGGGAGGAGGCCCCGACACAAATTTGGCGCTATCCCCTGTGAACGAGATGGAAAGAAATTTCCCTCGAAGTTAGAGAGAAACTACTATGATAAACTGCAAATGCTCCAAAAAGCAGGTGAAGTTTTATTCTTCTTAAGGCAGATTCCATTCGATTTGCCGGGGAAAGTTCGTTACGTATGTGATTTTCAGATCTTCTATGCGAATGGTGAGATAAGCTTTGTGGATACTAAAGGCAAAGATACAGCCTTAAGTCAAACAAAGCGGAAAATGGTTGAAGAATTGTATCCCGTAACTATCGAAATCGTCAGTAAAGTCTAAATTAAGCCCTCAGGCTTCTACCCAAGTACCCTAACTACTCCCCTTCCTCAATAACCCTTTTAAAATCCTAAGCCAGGCCGTTTTCTAAATTGAATTGGAAAAATTGGCTGCAAAGGCTTTTGTATGACAAATTAAACAGGAAGATGAAATGGAAAAGGATAAAGCTAAAAAAGTAGAGGTCAAGAAAGCAGATGGTGATGTTCCCTTAGAGGCACTCGTATGGCATACCGAAATCAGAAAAATCAAAGATTTGAAAGAGCACGAGAAAAATCCTCGCAAAATTACCAAAGATCAGCTGGAAAAGCTTAAGCAATCGCTTGAGAATTTTAACTATGTAGAGACCATTGTCGTCAATCTAGACAATACCATTCTCGCCGGCCATATGAGGATCCGAGCATTAAAAGCTCTTGGCCGTGGAAAAGAAGAGATTGAGGTCCGCGTCCCCAACCGGCAGTTGACCCCAAAAGAGGCAGAAGAATATCTCATCCGCAGCAATAAGAATACAGGAGAATGGGATTGGGAACGGCTGGCCAATGAATGGGAGACAGCCGACCTATTCAATTGGGGATTCACTGAAGATGAGCTCCAAATCGAAGATATTGAAAGAATTGAGGCTATCGACGATGGATATGAAGAGGTCCTGCCTGAAGCACCAAAAACTAAACGCGGAGATATTTATGAGCTTGGAAAACACAGACTTATCTGTGGGTCTGCAACGGTTTTCGAAGATGTTGAAAAAGTGCTGGAATCAGAGCTTATTGATCTTGTCATCACAGATCCCCCTTACAATGTAGCTTATAAAGGCGGTACGCCAGACCAGTTGACCATCAAAAACGATGACCTTTCAGATGAGGAGTTTGAAACCCTTTTAAAGGAATTTTATTTGAATGCTTTTGTATTCATGAAAGAAGGCGCAGCGATCTATGTATTTCATGCTGATTCCGAAGGGGAGAAATTTCGAAGATTTTTTAGAGAAGCAAACCTAAAAATGGCTCAATGCCTTATCTGGTTGAAAAACTCCTTTGTCCTTGGTCGGCAAGACTACCAATGGCAACACGAGCCCATACTTTTCGGAGGTAAAGAATACAGCGATCACGACCCTGTGCTCTATGGTTGGAAAGAGGGGGAAAAACACCGTTGGTATAACAATCGCAAGCAAACCACCCTTCTTAAGTTTGATCGCCCTCAAAGAAATAAAGAGCATCCCACGATGAAGCCGATCCCATTAATCGGCTATCTGATTAATAACAACTCTAAAAAAGGCGAGCTTGTCTTCGACTTTTTCCTTGGTTCAGGTACGACCTTGATCGCCGCGGAGCAACTGAATCGCCGCTGCTATGGATGTGAGCTAGACCCGAAGTACTGCGATGTGATTGTCGATCGGTATAGAAAATACAAGCTTCAACGAAACGAGCCCTGTGAAATTAAATTGAATGGGAAAGCTTATGCCTAGAAAACCTACAGGACGGCCCAGCGGGAGGCCGAAGATTAAAACAAAGGCTCCTATAGATCCAAATGCTCCCCCTTCAGAATGGAAAGGAACGGTCCCTGAGAAAGAAATCAATCTCGACCAAGTGCTGTATTGGATAGAACTTCAGGCAACGGCTGAAGAAGTAGCAGGCGCTTTTAGGGTCAGCACAGACACTTTAGACCGCCGATTAAGGGAGGCTTTTGGTATGGGTTTTGCGGAGTTAAGAAAAAGGTGTAATGGACTGCATAAACTGTCCCTTCGCCGCTATCAATTTCAGCAAGCTCAGCGAAGTGCCACGATGGCCATCTGGCTGGGCAAAATATGGCTCGGTCAAAGAGAGACTATCGTTACAAAAACAATTGTTCAAGAAGAAGACCCTGTTAAGATCTACATTCCTGATAATGGACGGGATGATCTCATAGAAGAAAAAGTGGAGGATCCAAATGTCTGAAATTGTCCCTCAAAAAGGTCCTCAAGAAGCTTTTTTGTTAAACAGGGCTGACATAGTGATCTACGGAGGAGCCGCAGGCGGAGGGAAAAGTTGGGCTCTTTTAATAGAGTGTCTACGCCGTCGCAATATCCCTGGGTTCTCTGCGGTTATCTTTCGCAAAAATAGCACACAGGTAAGAAATCCAGGAGGACTATGGGATACGAGTTGCGAGATTTTTCCCCATGCTGGAGGCGTTCCAAAAGAGTCAACGCTTGAGTGGGACTTTCAAGGGAAAGGTCGAGTGAAATTTGCTCACCTAGAACATGACAAGACACGCTTTGACTGGCAAGGTTCACAACTGGTTTTGATTGGATTCGATGAATTAACTCATTTTTCATGGACCCAGTTCGTCTATATGCTCTCAAGAAATAGATCAACTTGCGGCATAAAGCCTTATATTCGAGCTACTACAAATCCCGATCCTGACTCGTGGGTTCGGCATTTTATCTCCTGGTGGATTGATGAAAGCACCGGCTATCCAATCCCTTCTCGAAGCGGAAAAATTCGCTGGTTTTTCATCCAAAATGATCAAACCATTTGGGGGTCAAGTCGACAAGAACTAATCGAAAAGGACCCGCATTGCCTGCCTAAGAGCGTTTCATTTATAGCATCAACTGTGCACGATAACAAAATCTTGCTCGAAAAAGACCCTGGCTACCTAGCCAATCTTAAAGCTTTGCCGCGGTTTGAAAGAGAGCAACTTCTCATGGGAAATTGGAACGTCAGACCCACGGCTGGGATGTTTTTCCAGCGTAGCTTTTTTGAAATTGTTAAAGCCATCCCAAAGGGAGGAACAAAGGCCGTGCGTTATTGGGATCGTGCAGCTACCAAAAAAACAGAGAATAACGATCCCGACTATACCGTTGGGCTTAGGCTGGAGAAAGACAAAAACAACATCTTATATGTCACCGATATGGTGAGGATTCAGCAAACCCCACTGGGCGTTCAAAGTGCTATTAAAAATACTGCCTCTCAAGATGGAGTTTCTGTAAGGATTGGAATTGAGCAAGATCCTGGGCAAGCTGGGGTAAGTGAAGCTGACTATTTGGTTCGAATGCTTCAAGGCTATAACATAAAAACTGTCAAAGCAACTCAGGACAAGGTTACCAGATCTCTCCCCGTCTCATCTCAGGCAGAAGCTGGGAATATTAAGCTTTTGCAAGCTCCATGGAATGAGGACCTTCTACGAGAGCTGGAGAATTTCCCTGAGGGCAGCCATGATGATATCGTCGATGCTCTAAGTGGTGCATTCTTGATGCTGACTGATGCGACTTATGATCTGAATGCGATGATGACGCTTTAGGAAAGGCAGTATGTAATACAAAAACCCAAATGGACCGACTGGGTGTTTCCGTTACATATTTTGCTGTTCTGTAGGGCTTTCTCTCTGATAAAAATCCAGAATGGCTTCGCTGACAATCGCTGAGCGATCCGTCTTCCTGTCCTTCATGTAACGTGTGGTATAGAGTTCTGCTAACGCCTTTTCTGCTTCTTCAGTCAAATAGGCTGAAAATTTAACTTTTTTATTAGACTTTGCGATTGGTTCAACTGTGTTGATTGTCTCTTCATCGCTAGCTTGGATTTGTTGTATGGGCGCTTGAGTCATTTGATTTCCTTGGGTTTTTTGTATCTGTAGCAACAAGGAATATAAGGCGTCAATAGTTTTAATAGCCACTGAATTCTAAGATTCTCTTATCCACATAAATCTAAATGTTCCTAAGATCTTTCAGATCCTAGTCTCCAAGTAGATAGCTTGATTTTTTTTGATGCATTTTTAATGTTTATAATGCTATTTATAAACATTAAATGGAGAAGAACATGTCTTTGACGATAATAAATACAAGTGGCTTAGAACTTCCAAGCGCTAACAGCTTTGAAGAGGCAAGGAACACTCAATCAAATGCAATATGGCAGCAATTAGAAAAGGTCACCGTTCAAGAAGCCGCTGAGCTGTGGCTTTCAACCCTAACTCCTCGAACACGCATTAATTACCAATCTGGACTACGCAAGCTTGCTGAAATAGGGCTGCTCTCTCCCCTTCTCAATTTACAAGGTTTTTCCTTGGTCAATCATGAAGCCATCATCGATCAAATCAAGTTAGTCTCAACTTGGACTGAATGCAGTCGGCAATCTCGCGCTGCCTGCTATATCTCTTTTACAAAATTTCTCCATAGGCGATCGAAAGGAATCATTAGTAGAGCCATTGCTAATAGAGAGGGACACGCGAAAACCTTTTTTAAGGTCTACGATAAGGTCAAAACAGCGGCAATGAGCCAATCTCAATGGGTTTTATTCTTAGACGCTCTGGAAGAGATCAGTCCGAGAGAATGCTTGATTGCAAAGTTGATCCTTCAAGGTGGAAAGCGGGCTAACGAAGTTTTAATTCTTCAAACTCAAAATATCGACTGGGAACGAAGAAAAATCATCTTTGAGCAATCCAAGACTAAAGGGACGAGAAAGGCTACTGTTATCACTTACCCACAGAGCGTCATGGATAAGCTCAAATGCTATCTCGGAGAAAGAACTGGGTTTGTTTTTATCACTCGGTCAGGAAAACCTGTTATGATGACAAGGCTTGCCCAAATGTTTGAAAAGGCTGGAAAAGCTGCCGGCATTCCCTTCAAGGTAACGCCTCATGTGCTCAGAGCTTCGACAGTGACCTATTTGAAACAACAAGGTTTCCAGGACACCGATATCATGAAAGTGACGGGGCATTCTAGCGCTGCCATGGTTTGCGCCTATGACAAGACGTCCCAAGAGAGTAATGCAACAGAAAAAGTTCAGCTTGTTTCTTAGGAAGATTGTTTGGCAAAAACTCTTTCTTTTGCCTCGTCAAGATCTTTGAGAGAATCATAGTACAGTTTTGTGGCTATAACACCAGGTATCCAAGTGAACAAACCGAGAAACCACTGGCTAATGGCAACATCCGGATTCATTTCCCTAACAAACTGAAGCATCAAATACCCTAAACATCCTAGGGACAAAACATTAACCAGAGACCTTTGTATAAGGGTGCGTGAAAAGTTGAAGGATTGGAGCACTCTATGAAAAAAATTTCCAAGAGCAGGGTTTTTGGTCTCGTGATCTATTCCTTCTAAAATCATCCGCCCCATATTCTCTTCAATGCGGCGTAAAACAAAAAAATCTTTAACAAGATAATAAACAGAGACAGTAAAGAGAGCTGGCACTGCAATATGATAATAACCTATCTGCAGAGGCTTCCAGGCATTGATAGCACCAATGGCACCAATCTGAATAAATAAGCCGTACAACCCCATCTTTCTGATGATCTGGTTACCACCCTTATACTTATCCACTAAAGACTGATAGCTCTGTCGAATGTTCATAGAGGTCAATTTACTGAATTTCTTTTAAATCCTCAACTTTTTTACTGAGATGCCAAGAGAAAGATCACTCTTTTTTAGTGCCTTTTGTCTTCTCTAATCTCCCAAAGGTGTAAAAGCCATTTGGCCCGTTTTTCTGTCTGTTTTTGACTTTCTTATGAGATTTTTCCCTATTTTCATTAAGAGGGGTCTCCCCTCCATAGCTATAGCGAAAAACTTTTGAAGTCGGAAACTTTCCCAATAGCTGAGATCTTTTGATCCAGGCGCATTCACTAACGTCTTCCTTTTCCACCTTTTCTATAAACCCAGAGGTATCGAAGGAGTCTCTTGCCATATAGACGAGACATATATGATGAAGAGAAATTCTCTTGCCGCCCTCTTTGTATTCAACAGTGAAAGCTATATTTTTGTGATGATCTACACAATCAAGACGCACTCCAGTCTCCTCAAACACTTCCCTATGAAGGGTCTGTAAGATCGATTCTCCATGCAGAGGAGAGCCTCCAGGCAAATCCCATTTACCTCGATAGGGGCCTCGTGATTTTTTTACGAGCAGAACACTGTCTCCTTTAGTGATAATCACATAGATTCCCAGATGGAATTTCTCAACTTTTACTGGAGGCACTTGTTCATTTTTCATTATTTTTCTTTCTCCGCATCTGGCAGCTCTGTGAGCAGCTCTAAGGTATAAGCAACAAAATCCTTTCCCTTATAGAGCTGCTTGATATTTTCTCTTTCTGCTTCATACTTAGCAACGACAGGGTCGTTCTCAATGAAAGACTTAAATACTGGGATGGTAAAATTTGAGAGAGTAAAAGCGCCTTTATCATCACAAGAAGGTCTGTTCTTACAGCTACTCCATGATGGAAGGCTTGCTGCCCAAAGCTTTTCTTGTTGAGTTCGGTGGGGCTCTTTTGTATTTCTGCCTTTCCAAGTGTAGACAAAAGCATTTTCTCTACCAAAACCGTATAGAATTCCCCATAGGGTAGCGTATCTCCATCCCTCTTTTCCTCGAAGCTTCTCCCAAAAATTAGAGTGCTTGTTTTCTAGTTCAAATACAACTTCAAGCGGGTCGAAATCATATCCTACAGTCTTCCTAAATAGCTCATAATTCTCCTGAATAACGAGAGCTGTTTTTAGCACATCGACAAATAGAACATCGTAGTATATAGCCGTCTCTTTTGAATCCTCTTTAGGTCGCTCTTTTTTTAACAGGAGAAACCGCTTCTTAATGGGAAAGCGGTGTTGTATCTTTTCCCATTTTTCCCATAGTTCTTCAATATTATAAATGAAGTCTTTGTCATCGATAAGTAGTGCTTTTTCTTCTTTTTCTAGAGGTGAAAGTTTTTCATAGAACTGCATGTCCTTTTCGTTACTTCTATTCAATAAGAAATAAAGATACTCTTCTCGTTTCTCTTCTCTGAGCTGCTCTTCCGGCGTATCTTCATAGCAAAGAATCATTCTAGTTAAAGGCTTTGAACCTGCAAGCGTATAGATCGTCGTTTCATGTAGCATGAAATAGCGGAAAAATTTCTCTAGCCAAATGTGTTCTTCAGCCGTAAGTTCGAACTTTTTGGATTGCTCTGGATATGGCGAAGAACAGGCAGTAAAAAGCATCAAAAATATCATCAAGACATAAATCAGACTGGTTCTCTTGCGCTGCATAATCTCTTACCTAAACGTATGGGAAATCAAGTGTAGAAGCGCCCATGGTTTCAAACAAGATAATTTACTCGAACTCTTCTATGAACGCTTGCCTTAAATCAGCTGGTGCTAGAAAATTTATTTGACTTGCAAAAGTCACCTACACTTACCCTAACTGGAGTTCAATATGATCAAGAGAAAACTTTTCAGTTTGATGATCTCAGCCTTTTTAGGAGCGATTGGTTCCTTGCACGCGGAGATGGTTCCAATTGAAACAACAGAGCACCATTTAATCCACAAAATCGTTGAAAATCATGGATACTGCGTGTCTGCTTTTGACGGAGATAAGATTTTCATTCGTCCAGAAAATATTGTTCCTACGCATCAAGGCCTTTTTATTAATTTGAATGGATCCGAATTTTCTCCTCTTCCCCTCTTACAATTTAATAGGAATGGCCACTTTATAGAGGGAAGTTTTAGTCATGGTATAGAGTTAGCGGCAGCAAAGAAGGAAAAAACAAAAGGTCCTTGCCCTAATTGTGACGTTAAGACAGACGGGAATGGTGTTTGTCAAAATCCCGAATGCTTTTTCTATAAATTTAAGGTGCTTTAAGTCCGTAAATCAGCAAATGCCATTTTGGGGATCCAAAATTGAAGGCAAAAATTCATCCCGAAATTAGCAATTGTCATTTTCGGGATGAATCCTCATGAGAAGTTGTTTGCAGCATACCTTTAGACTTTTTGACGGGAGTCTCTGCTTGATTTCTCGTGGTTAAATGGGTAAGCTCAAAAAAATAAATTAAGTAGGTCATTATGCTGTTTCTCTATTCGATTTTCTGTCAGTGGTTTTCCCGAGGGTGCCTACTTAAATGCTGTCTCGAACAAGAAAAATGGCAGTTCCTTATGTTTGTATTTCTTATTGGATTTGCTCTAGGATCCCCTCTTCAAGGGTACATGTCCGATAAAGGTTCTAGGAAAAAAATTCTTCTCCTTACGATTTCTTGCATACTCTTATCCATGCTAACGATGTTGATTGGAAAACCTCTATGTTCTAAAGAGCAGTTCCCACTTTTGCTGGGTATTGCTTCTATAATCAATGGGGTCTTTGGAAATGTATTTCCTGTTGCGGCAGCGGCTTATTCAGAGCGGATTAATGATTTTCAGTCAGTTATACGCTACGCTTTTGCTTGCCGATACGGAGCGCTGGCCATTCCTTTCTTGCTACAACTCCCTAATTTTTACGGGTTCTCGATTGCCCTGGTTATAAATCTTATTTCCATAGCGATGATTGCGTTTAGCTTTAATGACAATAAGCTTGTAAAAGAGTGAGTTATATCAAAAGCTGACCAAAATCGATGACCTTATCAAAGTACCCTTCATCTAAAACGGAATTTTCTACTCCATTTACATGGATCAGCACGGGTCTGATTGAAAATCGTTTAGGGACTTTCAGACGCGTTGTTTTCTCTTTCATCTCTTCAATCACTCGCGGACCTATAGGGTTTTTAGAAAATTTTACTTCGCAAATATACAGGGTATTAAATCGCATTTGAACCATGTAATCGATTTGACACCCAGGCTGCCTCGCAGCCGCATTCTGGAAAAATGGCCCGTCCATTACGATTTCTTCAGGAGGGATTCCTATCATCTTCCAAAGAATTTTTCGGTTATGGGAGACCAGATTCTCGAATTGTAATCCCATAACACCATCCCACCCTGGGAGGTTCGTGAGCATTAAATTTGAGAAACCACCTCTGTTGATCTTGGAATGATTTGGAGCGATATATTTTAGATAAAATCTTAGGTAATTATCACTTAGACGAAAGCGGCTTAACTTACTCTCCTTTCCGCTTTTCAAATGCCAGGAGAAATCCCTTTGTACAAAGCCTGCTTTAACGAGATCTTCGAGATGTTTGCTATATCTTCCTCCTTGATTTTTGCCCAGTTCCTTGCAAATTTGTACAAGTTCTTTGGGCCCATCTGCCAAACATCCAATGATCTCTTTATGGGTTGCATTGCTGCGAGAAAAGATATCTGAAAATATTTCCTCAAATTCTCTGACGAGTAGACCGCCTTTCGTGAAACAAAGATCCCGAATATTTTGCTCTGCTGGGAGATCTGGTCTAATTTGCTCTAGATAGAGAGGAACTCCCCCTGTGATAGAAAGAAGCTTAAATTTCTCGTAGGCGGAGACCATTTTTTCTTTGGGCCGCCAAAAGGCGTTGCACACATTCAATGGGAGTTCTTCGAGAACCAAATCAATCGTGATCCTACCGACAAAACCCGTGCTGCTTAGAATATTTTCCTCAATCCATGAAGAGATCGAGCCACATAAAATCAGGATTAGCTGGGGATTCTTGCTAAAATACATGTCCCATGAATTTTTTAATTTTCCTAAAAACTCAGGGTCTTTACTTCCCATCCAGGACACTTCATCCAAAACAATTAAAACACGCCCCCGTCCGGTATGCTTGGAAAGATGCCAAAACATATTTCCCCAATCATCTGGTTGAATACCTGGCATTCCCGCTCTCGCAAGCTGACGAGCAAACTCCTCTCGTTGAAACTGCGCTGTCGTTTTACGCCTTGGCGGTGTGCCAGTAAAGAAAAGACTTTTCATCTCCTTGCCAAACTCAGCAAGAAGTCTGCTTTTCCCAATTCTTCGACGGCCACGCACTACAATCAAGCTCGCGCTTTTCTTTTTTAAAAGCCCTTTAAGCCGATCCATTTCGGCTTCTCTACCAATAAATGGAGATTGATCCATAGTTGCTCCGTTTTTAATCCTATCATACAGGTTATCCTCTAGGATTTCAATCTGTAAATATGCATTTGCATATTTACGGCCTAATCTTTGACATGAAAAAAGCGGCTGCAAATAGTCATTTGATGATTTGCGGCCCAATTTTTGGACATAAAAAAGCATCAACAAAAAGCAAAATGTCGATTTACGGCCGCTTTATGAGGGACGAACTCTTGAAAAGGGATTAAAAAAATGGTGATTTGCAAGATGAACTAATTATTTCAATGCATGCTTTTGCCAAACCGGCGGATAAAATGGATTGTTGCAATTTATCCGCCGTGTTTAAGCATCGCAAACGCGGCGGATACTCCCATATTTTCAAAACCCTTTGATATTAAATTAGATATGTTTGACTGGGTTAAGGAATATCGAGCAGCAATTCGTAAATTAGTCGATTTTCTGCTCAATTAGTTATAAAGTAAATTTTTAACTGAAACTCAAGGCATATCAACGACTTACCTCCTTGCAAGGAAACTTTAAATTGGTTATGCGGAAGCTGATGGGTGATCTGCATCCAAGAAGGAAGCAAATTGAAGCCAGCGGCAAAACAACCCGAGACCGAAAGAACACTGAATAAGCGCCTAAAATTTATTGGCTATATTCTGATAAGTTTTGCTGCAATTACACTGATCTGGGACTTTTTCCCTGAGGAGGAAGAAGAGTTTGATGAAATTCTGCTGGAAATGGAAGAAGCTCCCCCTCCGATGAATCCGTATCTTATCTCAGCTACATTCGCTCTTGTAGGAAGCTCTTGCCTATTCATTTACTGGAAAAAGAAATCTGCACTCAAAAACAACACCTAGCTAAGAAGTTGTGTTGATCCGCTGCGTTTAACTTCAATAAGCTGGCGGATGAACACAAGCCCATATCTTTAAATTAGGGAAGCAGCTGTCTCCATATTTGTCAAACATCATAAGCTATTAAATTTCAGCCCATTAAAAAGGATTGTGCTGTGTCGCATGCAGCTTCTATGATTTCTTATTTCCTTGATATAGATAGTGCATCCAAAGGCTTTTTCCTCGAGTGACCAATCCCCCGTACTCTGCCGTGACACCTATCAAGCTTACATTGATTAAGCTAATCAACACGAAGACCCATGCTGAAAAGACCTTCTTGCTCTTGATGACATAGCCTCTAAAAACTGCGTGCCCTATGCTATAGGCCAACGTGCCTAGAGCCCAATTTCTATGCAAAATAACATAAGCATTGCCTGGATGGCCTAATTTAGCTGCATATAGACCTGTAATGACAGTAAGGATTGCAAACGCCGCAGCAACGATAACGGTCCAGTGGGAGACACTGTGGTAAGGTTCTTTGATTTTTCCGATAAGAAATAGGCAATCAAACGCAAAAACCATAAAGAAAAGAACAATCGGAAAATGAAGAAGAACCGGATGGAGATCTCCTATCTCAAATGCCCCCGTATTATGCGTATGTCCACCTGCCATATGATCTGGATGGGTCATTTCCTGATTCATCTGGGTAGAGTCCATTTTCATTTCTGCTGGCATGTCTTGCTTTGAAGATTCATCCTGTTGCAACATGCCATCCATTTTCATCTGACCGTGCTGCATTTTAGATGGAGTCTCTTGCTGTACAGGGGAAGATGGCTCTGCATACCAGCCTGGATCATTATAATTGGTAATTCCTTCCCGTACTTTTACGACAGTAAACATGCCACTCATGTCAATAAGCCCAAAAGGACCAGGAGAGCTATAGGGCAGAAAATTAGGAGGCCTTTTCACATGCCAGCTCATCTCAAACATCTCGCCCATCCCCGTCTCTCCCATCGGCATATAGTCGGGAAGGACTTTTTGGATCTTATCTGCCCATTCTCCCTGATCGACACCGATCATATTGGGAATGTTATGCTCCATTCCGCTCATGGTATGATGCGTCTTATGGCAATGAAGAGCCCAATCGCCAGGTTCATCGGCTACAAATTCAATGTCATGGGTGTTGCCGACAACTACGTCGATCGTATTTCCTAAATATTGAGCGCTTTTAGGTAGCGTCCATCCTCCAGATCCTGTGACAGTAAAAGCAAAGCCATGTAAATGGATGGGGTGGTTATCCATGCTTAAGTTGGCAAAGCGAATCCTCACCCGTTCCCCTTTTTTCACAACAAGTGGGTCTGTACCTGGATAAATGCGCCCATTAAAAGTGAAATAATTGAAATCGAGCATCACCATCGGATCGGGAGTCGATGCTCCAGAGGGGATGTACCATTCATGGACAAAGATCGCAAAGTCCCTATCGACAGGCTGAGATGAAGGTTCTTTGGGATGAATGATAAAGAAGCCCATCATGCCCATTCCTATCTGGGTCATTTCGTCAAAGTGGGGATGGTACATATAGGTGCCATGCTGCTTTAAAGTAAACTCATAGGTAAAAGTTTCCCCAGGAGGAATCGGAGCTTGATTGAGACCTGTCACTCCATCCATGCTGTTTGGAACAAGAATTCCATGCCAATGAACGGTGGTAGGCTCTGGTAGATGGTTCGTGACTAAGATGCGTACCCTCTCTCCTTCCGTTGCTTCAATAGTTGGCCCTGGAGTGCTTCCATTGTACCCCCAGCAGTTAACAATGAGTCCAGGTGCAAACTCCTGCTTGACTGGCTCTGCAATCAGGTGAAAGACTTTGACTCCATCCTCAATGATCCAAGGAAGTTTAGTAGTATTCGGGGTGATGACAGAGTTCTTTTCTTGTTTACTACATCCAAAAAGCACTACTAAGAGCAGCAGCAGATACCTCATTCCTGTTTCCTCACAAGAGCAAATGATCCACCTACTGCATGAAGGAGCTCAATCCTTGCCTTTTTATAGTGCTTTAGCGCCTGTACATGCTCAATGGTTGCTTGAATTTCATTTTCTTTAAGATCAAGCAAGGCATAGCTTCCGAGTGTCATGACATTGTAGTGAGTCTGCCCAGCGATGATCTGTTTCTCAAGGTTGGGAAGGATTCTCACTTCTAAATCTTCTAGTTGGGATCGATATTTACTAGCGGTCTTAAAAAATTCTCTCACCTCAGAACAAGCTTGTACGGCTTTAGAGAGAAGCCTTTTTTGTGCTTGTTCTAACTGTGCATTGTATCTCTTTTTTTCGCCTTGACCGTGGTTGAAAATAGGAATTTGAAGATCGATCGAAGGCCCTGTCGTTGTAAATCCTTCTGGCTGCATCTCTGAAGAAACTCCCACCAAAAGGTTAGCATAGGTCCACCAAGCTTTTAGCTTTGCTCTTTGCGCAATGGCATGAACCTCTCGCCGGACAGCCTCGATATCGAGCCGGTTTTCTACGGCTGCCTGCTCCATTTGATATAAATCGGGTAGATTGGGTTCTTTATTTCCATCGAGCTCCCCAGTAATTTTCCAAAAGGCCTCTTTCCCAAAGAGACCTAAGGCCCTATTCATTTTTTCTCGTGCAGATTCTAGGTCAGCATCCAACCCTTTGAGGTTTTCTACAGCATTTTGATAGTCAATTTCTCGGGTTCTTGCCGTGAGTGCATTGATATTCCCAGCCTTGTATTGAAGATCTGCCAACGCTGCTGCCATCTGCTTCAACTCTATGCGTTTTCCTTCTTCCTTTAACTGAACTTCTAGGGTTTTTAGCTCAAGCCAATGAATCTGCACTTCCTTGACAAGATCGAGAACTCTTTGCCCAATTTCAGCTTCAATGACTTTAATTTCAGCTTCGGCAGCTCTTTTGCGAAGTGGGATGAGAAAAAGATCCAAAAAGCTGATAGCTGCATCAAATAAGTTATTTAAACGATAGCCTGATTGACTAGGAAATCGGACGCTAGCGCTAAAGAAGGGATTTTGCATCAGCCCTGCTTCAAGAAGATCTGCATATCCAAGCTCGAGGTTTTCATAATAAGCAAATAAATCAGGATTATTAATCAACGCGAGTTGAACTGCTTTTTCTTGGGTTAGCCCTTCTTGTTGAATCTCTTGCAGAAGTTGTGTCTTAATTTCATGAGCTCCTTCGCGCCAAACGATCTTTTCTGGAATCCGCTCTTCAATCACTCCGCGAACTGTCTCAAAGGAGGAATCGCTCGACCGAACGGAACATCCGGCAAGAAAAAGAGCGCAGCAAATGAAAGGGCTTAAAATGAGCTTGTTCATACTTTTCCCATATCGAAAATCCGAGAGAAAAACAAGAGAATAGGTAAAACAATTTCTTTAAAATTGCATTTTCAGTATTCTGCGGTTCCGACAATTGCACCTTGTACAAAAAATAGAAAACTCATATTTTGAAGAAAAACTTATCTTTATAACCAATTCAAGGAGCGTCGTATGAAAAAGATTTTCTTAACCTTTATGGCAGTATGTACTCTGGGGCTCATTTCTTCTGCCTTTGCTGGAGACTGCGGTTGCAAAGGATCAGCCGAAAAATGCACTTGTGCTGAATGCCATTGCCCTTCATGTAAATGAAAAGCTCATAGGATTTAAAATGAAAATGCAAAAGATCGTAGGCTCCCTCGCGATGGTCTGTTTTGGTTGCTTTGGCTCTGTACATGCGGAAAATACTCAAGACTTGGGCGGGATAGTAGCGGCTGGAAAGGATGCTCCCTATGAAAGGCATCATTATAAAAAAGAGTGTCAAAACTTTTCAGAAGAGACAAAAAGATTTTCCGATAAGCTGAATGATAAAAATTTAAAGACGTTTTGCGAAGAATTTAACGACGCGCAGCGAGAGCAAGCGATGCAAATGGCCAGTCAAAAGGGCATGAATATGACTCCTGACCAAGCAGTTGAAATGGTCTCTAAAAACAAGAAATAAATAGACTAACAACCATCTCGGAGTCTCCTATAAAACTTACTAAAGATAGTAAATTTCGTTGGCTGATATTTTCTTTATTGGTCGTCGGAATATTTGAGGCTTTATCCCTTTCGGGCTTCCACTTCCCGACTGTCTTTGCTTTTCCTTTTTTCTTCCTGATCATTCTTTTGATAGGCCATAGAACTATTGTTGATGGGTTGAAGGCTTTATTCCACCTAAATTTTAAAAGCATAAATTTATTAATAGTTATCGCTTCAGTGGGTGCTTTTTATCTAGAGAAGTATATCGAAGCCGCTATCGTCATTGTCTTATTTAATCTTGCTGAAAAATTAGAAGAATATGGCATCGAAACAAGCAGAGCAGCTCTGAGTTCTTTGGCCGAAAGGATGCCCAAAACTGCATTTATTAAAAAACTTGGTCGTGCTGTCTCAGTTGAAGAAGTCAATATCGATGATGTGATCATCGTCAAGCCTGGGGAAATGATTCCTATGGACGGCGTTTTAACCACAGGGTTTACTGCTGTGGATGAGGCAGCAATCACAGGAGAACCCATTCCAAAAGATAAGATGGCAGGAGACTCGGTCTTTGCAGGAACCTTAAACAAGCAAGGATATATCGAAGTCAAAGTGACAAAGTTGGCTAAAAATACTACTTTAGCAAAAATTCAAGAAATCACCTTGCAGGCATTTCAGCAAAAAGCTCAAACTCACAGGTTCATTGAAGTATTTTCTTCTTACTACACGCCAGCTGTTGTCGCTTTGGCTTTTGTTTGGTTGGTTGTCCCTCCTTACTTTTTCTCGGTACCTTTTCAACAGAGTTTGCAAGAATCGCTTTCTCTTCTTGTGATTGCATGCCCCTGTGCTTTAGTGATTTCAACTCCTGTTTCTATCTATTCTGCTATTGGGAACGCCGCTAAAAAAGGCATCTTGATAAAAGGCGGAAAGTATCTCGAAGCCATGGGAAAGATCAAAGCCATTGCATTTGATAAAACTCGTACTTTGACATTTGGGAATCCAGTCGTCACGGATGTTATCCCTTTTGGCACTCAGACAAAAGAGCACCTCTTAAGTTGCGCAGCCGGTATTGAAAGCCGCTCAGAGCACCCTTTAGCGCAGAGCATCGTGCAAGCGGCCCAAGAAGAAAATCTGACTCTGCATCCTATAGAGAATTTTCAAATTAGAGTGGGTAAAGGGGCGCAGGCTGATTGTTTGGTTTGCGATGACAAACATCATTGTATAGGAAAATTAGAATTCATTTTAGAAGAGCATCGAGTTTCAGATGAAGTGATACGAAAAATTAATTTATTACAGGATGAAGGAAAAACAGCGATTGTGATTTGTACTCACAAGGAAGTCGAGGGCATTATTGGACTGCAAGATAATATTCGGCCAGAAAGCAAACAGGTCATAGCAGAGATTAGAAAAATGGGGATCGCTCCTGTCATGCTGACGGGAGACCATCAAACATCTGCTCTTGCTGTTGCTCAAAAGATAGGAATTGAAAATGTCAAAGCGAATCTACTTCCTGAGGATAAGGCTCAAGCGATAAAAGAGCTTTTAGCAAAATACACGACGGTCGCGATGGTTGGAGACGGAATCAATGATGCGCCCGCCTTAGCACTCTCCAATGCAGGGATTACCATGAGTGAATTAGGAAGCGACACTGCTATAGAAGCTGCTTCGATTGTCATTCTCAATGACCATTTGAACCGCCTGCCTTTTCTGATACGTTTAGGAAGAAAAAACCTTCAGACGATTCGAATAAATATTGTTTTGGCTGTTGCTATAAAGCTCATTTTTATTCTGCTGGCCTTAACAGGGATGAGTAATTTAGCTTTAGCGATTTTTGCCGATGTGGGAGTCACTCTGATCGTGATTCTTCATAGTTTTCGATTAACCAAGGTTGCTTAGCAAATGTTAGAGAGCTTATAAATTTTAATGCTTAAAATGAAGCTGAAAAGAAACAAAAAAGCTCTTAAAGATACAAAGACATGAAATCAAAATCCAACTGTTGCTCTTCTTCTCATCGCTCCCCTTCTGAAAAAATAAACAGCACTAATCCTCATAATGGGCCTGCCGAATACACCTGTCCCATGCATCCTCAAGTTGTACAGTCTGGACCAGGAAGCTGTCCTATCTGCGGAATGGCTTTAGAACCCAAAATTTTTACAGCAGAGAAAGAAGAAAATATAGAGCTAAAAGAAATGACTCTGCGTTTTTGGATTGGTCTCTTCTTAACATTGCCTATCTTATTTTTTACGATGGTAGGGCCTCTCTTCTCTCTTGGCTTCTCGCCTACTGTTAACATCTGGATTCAAGCAGCTCTTACAACTCCAATAGTCCTCTGGGGTGGATGGCCGTTTTTCACACGCGGCTGGAGTTCGGTTATCCATCGCAATCTAAATATGTTTGCCTTGATTAGCATTGGTGTAGGGGCTGCTTACCTCTATAGCATGATTGCTGCATTCTGGCCCTCGATCTTTCCTCCCTCTTTTCAAAGCAAGAACAATGAAATTCCCGTCTATTTTGAAGCGGCTAGTGTGATCACTGTCTTAGTTCTCTTAGGCCAGGTTTTAGAGCTGCGGGCCAGAGATAGAACAAGCCATGCGATTCGAGAGCTTCTGAACTTAGCACCTAAGACAGCTCGTCTGATTTTAGAGGATAAAAGTGAGAAAGACATTCCGCTTGAGGAGGTTAAAAAAGGCGATACATTGCGTGTAAGACCTGGCGAAAAAATCCCGACGGATGGAGTCGTCCTTGAAGGGAGTAGCTCCATAGACGAATCTATGATCACTGGAGAACCTTTCCCTGCCACTAAACATGTTGGCGACAAGGTAACAGGAGCTACCTTGAATGGTAGCGGAAGTTTTATCATGCGGGCAGAAAAAGTTGGCAGTGAAACTCTGCTCTCTAGGATTATTCAAATGGTCAGCGAGGCACAGCGGAGCCGTGCGCCTATTCAGAAGCTTGCTGATCTAGTGTCTTCTTATTTTGTCCCCGTTGTTGTGGCTATAGCTATCATCACTTTTATCATCTGGGGTTTGGTGGGTCCATCTCCTGCTTTTGCCCATGCGCTCATTAACGCCGTCGCGGTTCTTATCATTGCTTGCCCCTGTGCGCTGGGTCTTGCGACTCCCATGTCCATTATGGTTGGTGTGGGTCAAGGGGCTAGGGCCGGTATTTTAATCAAAAATGCGGAAGCTCTTGAGATGATGTCTAAAGTGAACACCGTTGTCGTAGATAAAACGGGAACTCTAAGCGAAGGGAAACCAAAACTGACAACGATTTTGAGTCTTGGGGAAAAAAGCGAGGACGAACTTCTTCAAGTAGCCGCTAGCTTGGAAATCGCCAGTGAACATCCATTAGGGACTCCCATTGTATCCAGGGCCAAAGAGAAAGGCGTATCCTTACTGCCTGTAGAAGATTTTAAGAGTGTGACAGGGAAAGGGATTGTTGGGAAAATAAGCGGAAAAACGGTAGCAATTGGCAATCAAAGGCTCCTCTCGGATCTAAAAATTGATTTGGGTGTCGCCTTAGAAAAAACTGACTCTTTTCGCCAGGAGGGTCAAACTGTCTTATATCTAGCGATGGATGAGAAATTAGCCGGAATTCTTGCTGTCTCAGATGTCATTAAAGCCTCCACAAAAGAAGCGATTGAAATGCTGCATAAAGAGGGCATTCGGATTGTCATGCTAACGGGGGACAATAAGACAACAGCAAGAGCCGTCGGAAAAGCGCTGGATATCGATGAAATTGAAGCAGAGGTATTACCTGAGGATAAGAACAGGATTATCAAACGTCTTCAAACTGAGAGACGGGTTGTAGCTATGGCTGGCGATGGCATCAATGATGCTCCAGCGCTAGCTCAAGCCAATGTCGGCATCGCTATGGGCACTGGGACTGATATTGCCATTGAAAGTGCAGGGATTACTCTTGTTAAAGGAGACCTCAGAGGAATTACAAGAGCAAGAAAACTCAGCCATGCCACAATGCGCAATATCAAGCAAAATCTCTGGTTTGCTTTTATTTACAACACTCTGGGAGTTCCTATCGCGGCAGGGATACTCTATCCAGTATTTGGGCTTTTACTGAGCCCCATTATTGCGAGCGCGGCGATGACCCTAAGCTCCGTATCTGTGATTATGAATTCACTGAGATTAAATAGACAAAAATTATGATAGCCTGTACCGATAAGATTAATGGCGGACCAGAATAAGGGTGCTGTGTGGATTGGACAACTATCATTTTAGTACTTGTTCTAGCAGTTTGCATGCTTGGCTGTTGCGGTGGCTCATTTATCAAGAGACTACGCAAAGACAAAAGCAAAGACAAGGATGACGACAACCATAAAGGCTGCCACTAAAAACAAGAGACAAAAGCTTTCAATAAGAGGTTTTGATGGATGGGCAGATGAACATGATGCAAGGCAATAATGAGATGATGGGCATGATGAAAAATTGTTGCATGGGTATGGAGATATTTGGTTGGATCGTCATCATCGCACTTGTTACTCAGACGGTTCTACTTGCAGTTATGTTGGCGAAAATAAATCGTATAAGCAAAAGATAGCAGTATTTCTTAAGCTTGCCCTGTTATTTTTTAGATACCTATGATAAGGTAGATTTCAACTAGGTAAAGTCGCCTAATTAAAAGACCCATCTACTCAAAAATGGTCATCTTCTAGACCAAACTACCCATTTTCCCAATAAAGCAGATCACCTTAAGTCTTTAACTCTTGGAAGAACATGGGCACGTATAATTTTGAGAAAAAATCAGCCGAAGAACAAAGCCGTATCCCCCATAACGATGGAGCCGTCAAATCTGATGGTTGGATCAATGTCTTAACAGGACTTGGTATGCGGGGTCGAGACAAAAATGTTCATGCACATTTCTGGATAGAGAGAATTTTTGAACAGACAGAGTTAGATCAGCTTTATAGATCTGATGGAATTACGCGCCGGATTATGGATATCGTTCCTGCTGAAATGGTTCGTCAAGGCTGGGAAATCGAAGGCGATGCGAATCAAGAGATCAACGCCAAGATGGAATCCATTAAGGCCAATTTCAACTTAATCACAGTGCTCCGTTGGGCAAGGCTCTATGGAGGGGCTTTATGCGTTATGGGTATTGCAGACGGCCTTCCTCTTGAGGAGCCTGTAGATGAGAAAAACATCCGTGATGTGAAGTGGCTTCATGTTTTTGACCGCTATCAAGCTTTCAGTAGAGATGGAACGTTCGAAAAAGACCTGAACAGCCCCAACTATGGGTTCCCCAACGTTTACACAGTTAATGATACACGCACGGGCGCACTTTTCTATGTGCACCACTCGCGCATCCTGCGCGCGGATTGGTCATTACTGCCGCCAAGACAGCAAAATTTCAACAATGGTTGGGGAGACCCTCTTATTCAATCGATCTATAATGAACTGCGTAATTATTCCACGGCCTTTGCGAATGCGGGCCTGATCATGCAGGATTTTGTCAATTATACCCTCTCCATCCCTAATCTGGCTGAATTGATCGCTTCTCAATGTGCTGATAATCAAGTCATGAAACGCTTGGATCTACTTAACCTCACAAAAGGAGCAACCAATACGATGATATTGGATGCTGCGGAGAAATATGAAAAAGCATCCACAAACATCTCTGGTATCCCTGAGCTTCTCGACCGTTTTATGTTGGCTCTATCTGCGGTCTCTGGCGTCCCCGTATCCCTGCTCTTCGGAAGAAGTGCGGCAGGCATGAATGCTACAGGAGATAACGACGTCAGAAATTTTTACGACATGGTCAAACAAGAGCAAGAGTCTAAGCTCAAGCCCATGCTTGAAAAGCTGACTCGCTACATCATGCTCTCCAAAGATGGATCCTTCGCCGGAGTCGAACCAGAAAACTGGTCTATCCAGTTTGTGCCTCTTTGGCAAAACACGGAAGAGCAAGAGGCCCTTGTCAGAAAGATTGTGGCAGAAACAGATGCCATTTACCTGGATCGAGGTGTTCTGGATCCTGCAGAAGTAGCCGTCTCTCGTTTTGGCGGTAACAGATGGTCAATGAATACTGAAGTGGATCTTGAGGCTAGAGAGGGTGGTTTTGACCCTGAAGAAGTCGCCGAACTCGAGAAAGAGAAAAAAGCCCAGGAAACTCCCTCACCTGGTATTGGACCTGACTTTATGCCAACAGGGGTAAGGTATCGCGGAGCTATATAGTAATGGTCTCTATTGATCAGCTGACTAAAATTCATCAGCGTCGTCTTGTAAAGGTGAATCCTTCCAAATTAAAAAAGCCTCCCAAATGGCATCCGCCCTCTTCTCAAGAACGGGAATATAAGAGAGCTTTATTTTCACTGACCAACGAGTTAAAACGTCTGATTAAAGAGATCATTATCCCCGCTCTCCCCTCTCTCATTTCCGAGGTAGAACAATTCTATCCAACTTCTTCTTCTAGGGGGGATGATTTTTCTGATGAACTAAAAAGATTGATAAATTCTGTAATACAAGCTATAAAGGGTAAAGTTGAAGAAACTATAGCGGAATCGAAAAAAATTGGCGTACAAGTCGCCAGGTACAATAAAAGGCAGTTCGACAAGATTAACAATTCCGTGTTTGGAATTGATATTTTTATCGACCAGCCCTGGCTGCAAGATCAGCTCAAACTGTTTGCTAGCCAAAATGCTCAACTAATCCGCTCTCTTCCAGAACAAGAGCTCGATCAGGTCGCACAGATCATCGAAAGAGGCTTGCAGGAAGGAAGCAGATTTCACTCAATGACTCAATCTATCCAAGAAAGATTCGGAATAACTAGACGGCGCGCGAAGTTAATCGCGAGAGACCAGACATCAAAATTGAATGCGAGCTTAACTCGGCTTAGGCAGCAGGAATTAGGTGTCGAAGAATACATTTGGCAAACGGCAGGCGATGAAAGAGTTCGTCCTACACATAGAGCCCATGATGGGAAGAAATTTCGTTGGGATAACCCTCCGAAAGATACAGGTCATCCCTCAACGGACATCAATTGCCGATGTGTAGCCGTTCCGGTTCTTGAAGGACTCTTGGATGTCTAGACCCAATCACTCATTCACCCAAACAACAAACTTCCCAGAAATCCATACATACAGCTAACCAACCATCCAGCTACCCATCTAGCCAACGCACTGAAAGCTAAATTGTTGTGATTTTAAAGTTTTGAGTTTGGGGAAAATAATGAAATTGAATGATGTTGCTCGTTTTGATAGAGGACAAGTCAAAGGCGACGCCTTCATCACTGAACAAGGCTACATCAAAGCAAATGCTGTCGTCACCCGTACCGGTGTTTTTCTCTATAAAAACCCCGACGGAACGATTCGGAAAGAACTGCGTCATCCTGATGAGGTTTTTAAGACCGATAGTCTAGACAGCCTGAAAATGATTCCTGTGACAAATGGGCATCCTCAAGAACGTCTTGTCTCGGCTGAAAATGCCAAACGTCTTGCCATTGGTTATACAGGCGAAACAATTACTCAAGACGGGGAGTTTGTCCTTTCCAACTTACTGATTACAGACCTGGCTAGTGTTAAGGACGTTACCGAAAGAAACCGTAAAGAGCTCTCTTTAGGGTACACCGTCGATCTTATCCCAGAAGAAGGGAGTTATGAGGGTCAGCCCTATAACTTCCGCCAAACCAATATCAAATACAACCACCTAAGCATTGTTGACAACGCCAGAGCAGGCAGCGAGGCAAGAATAGCATTAGACAGTTTCGATGCAGAAGAAATCTTAATAGAGGAGGCCAATATGGCTAAAAGGAAAGTCAAGATTGACGATGACGAGATTTTGATGGAGGACAATGTAGCTAATCAAGTTGAACAGCTGCTTGCCCGCATCGCAAATCTCGAGGCAGAAAGAAGCAGGATAGCCGAAGAAAGAGATCGGTTATCGGCTGAATTGAGCTCCATGAAAAATGGGGACGATGAGGAAGAGGAAAAAGAGGCTGATAAGGAAGAAGAAAAGATAGAGAAAGAAGTGGGCTACATGTCTAAGGAAAATCCTTATGCAACCCAAGAAACTCCTGTCAAAGCTCCTAACGGCGAGCGAGTTCCTCCAAAACCTCAAGACAAAGAGAAAAGAGAGAATGACAAATACAATAACATGGACGCTGCGTTTATCAGATCTCTCGTTAAGGAACGGGTCAAACTGCAAAAAATTGCAGAAACTGTCCTGGATTCTAAAACCTTGGCCAGAGTTGATGATATGTCCGACTTGGAAATCAAGAAAGAAGTCATCAAAGCCCGCCAAAAGCACGCAAATCTAGATGGGAAGACTGCGGTCTATATTCAAGCGAGATTCGACGCTCTGCTTGAGGACATGACTCCTGCCCCATCTCAGGTCATTGCAACCCCAGTTGAGTACAAAACTAAATTCGACCATCAACCTGCCGATTCCGCAATGGCGCGTCAGGCGATGATCGACAAGATGAAAAATGGTTTCAAGCCAGGAGGTAAAATACCATGCCACAACTAAGCTATCCCTTTTTAATGGATGTCGGAAGCGTAGGTCTTTTAGCCGATTCTGGCTTTAAAAACGTCCTTTCTCCGATTGCATTCGAGAATTTTAACGTAGGTCTGGGTCTTGCGAAGGTAATCGGTCAAGATTACGTCGTTCGCCTTCCTCAGTCTAACCTATCGACCACCGTCATCAGCGCTGACCTCGTCACATCAAACGTGATCAATGTCAGTGTCAACGGAGTGGCCCTAGCGCCCATTACCTTTGCAACTTCTAGTGTTGCAACAATGAACGCTATCGCAGCTGCGATCTTGGCTCAACCTCATATTGCTTCTGCAGTAGTAAGTGATCCAAGCAACCATACCCTTACTGTGAGAGCCACAGAGGGAAATGTCGCCATCGTTAACTCATTCGTAGTAACGGCAGGCGCATCGCAAGCCACAGCAACCATCACAAACACTACCCAAGACACTTTCTATGGAGTGGGTGCAAGAACTCAAAATAAACCGAACCCTTTGAACCAGCTCGGTTCTTTCGGGAATCCGATTTATTTCCAGGGCGATTGCGTATCCCTGCTCACCAGAGGTCGTGTCTATGTAGCGGCAGAGCAAACCCTAACCAGCGATAGTCCAGTTTACTGGAGATTTGCTGCCAATGGTCTTCTGCTCCCTGGTGGATTCCGTGCTGATTCAGATGGGGGCCGAGCTATCGCGCTTCCAACTGCAAGATACACGGTTGGAGCTACTGCTGGTGCTGTTGCAACGTTAGAAATCAACTTGCCGAACTAAGGAGAAGGTAAAATGGATAAAATTGTTAGCGTTAACCTCGACGCGGGAGAGACAGCGTTCTTTGCCCGTGAGCTCGAGTACATAAAATCAAAGTCGTACGACATCGAGTTCCCTCCTCTCAAAGCCATCAAGCTAATTCCTGTTAGCACAGAGGCCGGAGCAGGTGCGGAATCGATCACGTACCAATCATTTGAAGAAACAGGGCTTGCTCGAATCATTTCGAGTTATGCCGATGACTTTCCTCGTTGCGATATTCGCGGTAAGGAATTCATCACTCCAGTGAAATCCATTGGAGCTAGCTATGGTTATTCGATGCAGGAGATTAGAGCCGCGATGTTTGTAGGCCGAAGCCTTACACAACGTCAGGCAAATGCCACTCGAAGAGCCAATGACCAAAAAGTAAACAGGCTTGCCTGGTTTGGAGATACTGCCTCCAATATTCTTGGTCTGACCAATAACCCAAATATCCCAGCAGCTTCTGTTCCAGCGGATGGTACAGGGGGATCAACTCTTTGGGTAAATAAAACGCCTGATCAAATCTTGCGCGATATGAACCAATTATCAAATGGCATTGTAGGTCTCACAAACGGGGTTGAAATGCCTAACACGCTGATTCTTCCTATCGACCAATACACTTTGATCTCTTCAACTCCTCGTTCCGCTAACAGCGATACGACGATCTTGGAGTATTTCATTCAGAACAACCCTTTCATCACAACCGTTGATTGGGTACCTGAATTGAAGGGTGCTGGTCCTTCAGGGGTTGACATCATGATCGCTTATGAGAAGAACCCTGATAAGCTCACGATGGAGATTCCGATGCCATTTACTCAATACCCACCTCAAGAGCGTGGTCTTGAGTTCATCATCAACTGCGAGTCTCGTTACGGTGGGATCATCATCTATTACCCACTCTCGTTGTCCATCGGGGAGGGAATCTAATGGCTCTAGTCAAGTACAACGGTAAGAACGTCTACTATTGTAACTTTACCAGCCGCCTGATGCCAGGGATCAATGAGATTCCGGAGGGCGAACTCAAAGCCCTCCTCCTTCATCCTTTATTTCAACATAGGGTCGAAGAAGGAATCATCGTGATTATTCCCGAATCTCCAGACAAAGAAGCGGATGGTAAGAAGTCGGTTAAGGAGATGATGAAGCTCATCCCTCAAATTTATGATCACGCTTATCTAAATCGAATTATCGAGGAAGATGGCCGAGAAAAGGTCGTAGACGCAGCTAAAAAACAGCTTCATAAAATTTCTCATCAAGCAGAGGCAGAAGAAAATGAGCATTTCGGATCCAATACCAAGTCAAACGATCATTGATACGTTGTTTGTTCTTGCACCTCAGTTCTATACGACTGACCCAACGAAGTTGGCTAACTACAACACCATGATTGGTTTGTTGAGATGCCAAGTCAATGAACGGGTCCTATCTTGCTGCGGTGTATTGGCCTACGTCTATCTTTTGGCTCATTGGCTTCAATTACAGACCAGCCCTCAGACAGGGGTCGCGACCAATCTTGGTGAGGGAGAGCTTTCGATTGGCTTAGCTATCGGTAATGACTCTTCGATTTTGGACGCTACCCAATATGGAAGGCTTTACAAGGACTTGATCAAGCGAACCGTAATCGGCTCGACTGTAACAAATTTACCCCCAAACTTTGCGGTGATCAATGCGTGTTGTTGTCAGGGATAAAGATTTAGGGTTTGCAGAAATCCAAAGGCAGATTGCTTTGCTAGATGGCTCTCACGTCAAGGTAGGTTTTCAAGAGGGAACCGTCACTAAGACTCAAGTCAAGGGACAACGCAAGCAAACAGCTGGTCTTTCGATTCCTCAAATAGCAGCAGAGAATGAATTTGGAACAAAAATCATTCCCGCTCGGCCTTTCATGTCCACAAGCTTCGACGAAAACAAGGCATTAATCAACAAAGCGATCCAAGGCGAATACAATAAAATTTTAGATGGCAGAAGCACTACAGAAAGATCTTTAGGATTGATCGGTCAACTGATGACTAAGTTAATCGTGCAAAAGATCCGTGCTATCGTCTCTCCCCCCAACTCTCCAAGAACCATTGCAATTAAGAAGAGCTCCAAACCTTTAATTGACTTCGGTCAGATGGTGCAATCGGTGCGCTATAAGGTGGTGCTTAAATGACGTCGCCATTTGAAATCTTTCGCTCCCCTGTAACACTGCGCCGCTTTCAAAGCGGAGGATATACAAATGGGCGCTGGACCGATGGTACTTACACAGATACTCAAATTACCTCCAGCATCCAACCCATGAAGGGTGAAGAGATGGAGGAGCTGCCAGAAGCAAGAAGAGATTCGGAGGGATATAAACTTTTTACCTCAACTCTCATCAACACGGTTACAGCGGTAAACCCTGACCTTGTTCTTTTTTTTGGAAAAACCTTCGAAGTAGTTCAAGTTTTTCCCTGGCAAAATGCCTCAGCAATGGGGTTGGTAAACCACTACAAATACATAGTCTTACGATTAGAGGGACAATAATGAAAGCAAAAATGATATCAGAAACCGATCACTCAATTCTTGAATCAAGGTTGAATGAGTTTTTACAAGAAATCATAGACAACGCATGGCGGCTGTTGGACATCAAATACGACACGTTTTACGTGCCCAATATGGAGATGGAAGGACATAAGCTTCACTCTGTTCTTGTCTTATACGGAGACAGGAATGCCGCTTAACTTTGAGACAATAAAGACTAATCTCTATGCCTGGGCCTTAGCTAATTGCCCTGGATGTTCGGTCATTTTCTTGAATGAAAATGCTCCGCGTCCCGCTCAGCCATATGTGACTTTATTGCTCAGTGCTCTGAATCAAATAGGCGAAGACTACACCCCAGAGGCCGATGTCAATGGATTAGTAGACATGGTAGGCGATAGAGAATTCACTCTGCAGATTCAAACTTATGGCGGGGATTGCATCACCCGTCTTGAAGATTTAAGAAACAGCCTGCAGATGCAAACTGTATTGGATACTTTAAGAGCCAACGGAATCGTGTTTGTAAATCATTTCTCTATTAACGATACCACCGAACTCCTAGATTCGCGATTTGAAAAAAGAGCTGCCATGGATGTCCTCTTCAGAATAGGGGAAAACTACCAAGACAATTTAGGTCTGATTGAGACAGTCGAGGTAGAGGAAATTTATCAAGATGCTAGCGGAAGCGTGGTCTACGATCACACAATCACAATACCCTAGGAGGGGATATGCCATTAAGCGACATCGTAAACGTGCAGATCACTCGAGACACTCAAGCTGTTTCAGAAGCTGGCTTTGGCCTTCTCATGATTTTGGGAACCCATAAACGGTTTAATGATCGCATCAGGTTTTATAGCAATATTCAGGCGGTAAGCAATGATTTCAGTCCTACTGATCTAGAATATATCGCTGCTCAAGAAGCTTTCAGTCAAAACCTAAGCCCCGAGCAGATAGCCATTGGACGTAGGACAGTAGATAACGCCACGATCTTGGTCGAAACGGCTATGTCTCCATTCAATTATACAACCACGATCAACTCGACCAATGTCACTGTCGCCTCCACTCCTACAGCGCAAAACTCTGTAGTGACAATGAGTGGCAACTTCGTAGCCAGCAACTCTATTGCAATCACTCTAAATGGCACTCCTTTAGCCGCTATCCCCTTCAATACGGACCAAATCACTACGATGAATGATATTGCGACAGCGCTAGAAGCCAATCCCGCCGTCGATTCTGTTAGCATCACAGGATCCAACCTGGTCATCAATGTTTTTGGTGCTCCTAACGTTTCAGCCATCATCAACTCTTTTGTCGTGACTGGAGGGGCAAGCCAACCAACAGCTACGATTACGACCCCCGTCCAACCTGTTTCACCAGAGACTATTGCCGGATCATTGGTTGCTGCAATAAATACCGCCGCTCTAGAAGTAACGGCAACAGATAACAACGATGGGACTTTTAACTTAACCGCAGGCACCCCAGGCACTCCTTACACCTTAGACGTGAGTTCAACGATCGTGAATCCGGATGCCGCGCGGGTTACAGTGACCCAAGTGGAACCGAATACCGACTATACGGTGACAATCAACGGAGTCGCTTTTACCTATACAACTTTGAACGAAGTCCAGACAAATGAAGATATTGCAGCGGCCTTAGTTGCAATCCTTGTGGCTCAAACAGCTGTACCTGTGAGCGCTGAAGACAACCACGATGGAAGCTTTGAGCTGACAGCCAACGTTCCAGGGACTGGTTTTGTTCTGAGCGTGTCTGATGGGATCCTCAGCAAGCAATTTGGCTTGATCATCAATCCCTTTGTACCTTCTGACACTGTGATCAATGATTTAAATGCCGTCCAATTAGTCGATGACTCCTGGTATGCCCTCGCTCTTACAGATAGAACAGCGGCTACAGTTTTCTCAGCAGCAGGATGGACAGAAGGCCAAATCAAACTTTTTGGCACAGCTTCCGCTGATCCAAATATCATCAATTTAGCTGCTGGAGTCGATCTTTCTTCTATTGCAGCTAAATGCAACCAAGCTGGTTACGTCCGGACATTCGTCCTTTATCACCAAGATGCGGCAAATGACTTCCCTGAATGTGCTTGGTTTGGTGGCGTCCTTCCTCTTGATCCAGGATCAGAAACTTGGAAATTCAAAAGGCTAAACTCCATCTCCTACTCTAACCTCACAAGCACCCAATCCCAAAACGCGAGGAATAAAAAAGCCAATACCTATGAATTCATTGGCGGTGTAGGGATTACCAGGGAAGGCACTGTGGCTCAAGGAGAATTTATTGATATCGTGCGTGGAGTAGATTGGCTGACCTCTCGAATTCAAGAGTTCGTTTATTCCGTGCTTGTGAACAGCAATAAAGTCCCTTACACCGATGCAGGAATCACAGCCATTGAATCCGAGGTAAAAAGAGCCTTACAGCTGGGAATCAGCAATAATTTCATAGCAAATGATCCCGCCCCAACAGTGACAGTCCCCAAAGCTGCAAATGTTCCTCCCAATGACAAAGCTCAGAGGATTTTGAAAAACGTCCGATTTCAAGCGACGTTATCGGGAGCCATACACGCGATTAATATTACGGGTACCGTAACAATTTGATGGGCAGGGTTTAAATGGCAGTAAGGTATAGTACCCTCCCTAAAGTGAGGGACCTATGCTTAAATGTTCAAGTTGTGGAGTAGAAAAGGAAGATTCTGAATTTCCTAAGAAACAAAAAGAAGTGTGCAAACGATGCAAATGTAGGGAAGCAGAAAAGAAATATAAGGGAACGGGAAAGGGGAAGCTTGTTGAGCTTGGTCAAAGGCAAAAGAAGAAAGAGGCTGGCTACCAATTAAATTATTACAGGAACAATGAAAAATATAGAGAGCAGGTCCTTGCAAGGCACAAACAGTATGCCAGAGAAAACAAAGAAAAGATCAGGCAACAGATCAACAATTATATTGCTGAAAACCCTGAAAAACATAGGGCTAGAAACAAATTAAGAAAGGCAGTCCAAATGGGCAAAATTGAAAAACCCTCCGCATGCCAGAAATGTGGAGTTCAGTCTAAAAGAATCGAGGGGCATCACGAGGATTATGGCAAACCTTTAGATGTTATATGGCTCTGTGTGTCTTGTCATAAAAACTTGCATGGTAAAATTGGAGGTGCACTATGAGCGTAAGGACGTACGACCCTAAACAGGTCATTATCACGGTAGGTGGAGTTCCGATGAGCGGTTTTGCTGACGGCTCTTTCCTTACCGTTGATAGAGATGACAATCAATGGAATAAAGTCACTGGTGCAGATGGCACAAGTACACGAATCAAGAGCAATAACCGCTCTGGAAACATGATCATTACCCTCAAGCAGTCAAGCCCAAGCAACGACGTGCTCTCTGGCTTTGCGAATGTCGATGAGCTCACAAATGCGGGGGTTGTCCCCATTTTAGTTAAGGATCTAAGCGGTAACTCTATCTTTTTCAGCGCAACGGGATGGGTTAAGAAATACCCCTCCTCAGAATTTGGGAAAGACCTTGCAAACCGCGAGTGGGTCTTGGACCTAGTTGATCTCGACGTCTTCGTCGGAAGTAATGGAGTAAATGTATGATTCAAACAAAAGAAAAGCAAATTAAAGGAGCCGTCTATTCTGTCACGCAGCTGCCAGCTAGAAGAGCTCTTCGCTTAAAAGCCAAACTATTACGCTTATTCGGCCCAGCTCTTGCTCAGCTACTGCTGCCAGGAGGAAACAATGAAAGCATATCTGGTCTCCCCTTTTCAAAAGTAGAAGCTGTACGTGCAGTAGAATCTTTAATGAGCCAGCTCGATGATAAAACCTTTGAGAGCCTGGTACTTGAGCTCTGCCAAGGGGTAAGAAAAGACGGTATGGAATTGACAGAGTCTGTCATAGACGTAGAATTTGCTGGAGATCTTGGCACCCTCATGCAGGTCTTATGGTTTGTTATCGACTGTAACTTTGGTTCTTTTTTTGGGGAGAGCGGTATTGGAAACCTATTCGGGAACGTAGTACCGATGCCGCAGAATCGTCAGCCAGACACGAGAAAAACCTCCATCCGGACATAAAGAATGAGTTTCTTTTCTGGCGTATAATATTGGAAGGAATCGCTTCTTTAGAGGAGATCGAGCGCACATGGAGTCTAGATGATCTACTGAGGGCAAATGCTCTACTGGATATGCGGCTTGATTTGATGGAAGAATCTAAGAGAAAAGGGTCGAAATGACAGTAGTTAGAGAGCTTACCACCGTCCTCGGTTTTGTAGTCGATAAGAAAGGGGTTGAAGATTTCAACCGCACCATTATTGGCTTTAAAACTAAATTTGCTATCGCCGCAACGGCAGCAACTGCCTTCGTAGCTAAGACTTTAGAATTTTTCAAAGACATTTCCGATGCAACCCTTGATGCCAATGACCTAGCAAAAAGCATAGGTATTTCCTTTGAAGAGTTTCTCAAGCTAAGAAAAACAGCTGAAGATTTCAGGATCGACCCTAAAAACTTTGAGTCTGCCCTAAAAAGCTTGAGCAGAATGCTTCGCGAAGCCAAATACGGCATGGGAGATTTGGCAAACATTGCCTATTACACAGGCATTGAATTTCGAGATAAATTCACAGGAGAAGTCAAGAATGCTCGTGACCTCTTCATTGATATTCTTAAGAGGATCAATGAAGCACGCACCGAAACTGAAAAATTCTCCATTGCCAAATTCTTCTTCGGCGAGGAAGATGCTCAAAAATTCATCAAATTTGCGCAGGAAGCAGGAGATAACCTCGATGTTTTGACAGCTAAATACGCCGACTATGCCAAGTCTCTTGAAAATTCTCTTCCTGCCTTCGAAGAAGTCAATAAATCCATCCGCTCTTTTTGGAATACTTTTGAAGCTTTCAAGATGGCTTTTGTCGAGGATATTTTGCCTGCTATCACAGCCGGTGTAAAAGTCTTAGAAGTCGTCATGAGAGGCATTGGCTATGTAGCTCGCGGGATTAAAGGAGCCTTTAAGCTGATCGGTGAAGGGGTCCAACGTGAGATCATGTCAGATTTAGCGGATATCCCCGACTTTGAAATCGAAGCCACCCAGAAGATCAATCGAATCATGGAAAATCAGGCTGCCAAAAACGCTCCTGCTGTCACTGAACAGAACTTCAATATCGATACGAAAATAGAGATGCAAGTCCCCCCAGGGACCACCGAACAGCAGCAAGTTATCTTGCGAGAAACTGTCGATGAGGTGATTAAAAGCGCTTTGATCGATCAGGTAAGAGAAATCTACAACAATAACCCCCAGGTGGAATGATGGTCTTATCTCTTCTATTTGGCAAAAAATATCCGAGTCCAAAAATTGGCTCGATCGATTTAGATGTGACCATTCGGGAAGAACATCGCTTTGCATCGCGGGTAACAAATTACCCTGTCGAAGATGGCACCATTGTTTCAGATCATATCATCAATGAACCAGACATTGTAGTTCTGGTTGGATTAGTTACAGACACCCCTCTTTCCCTTTTTGCTCCTTTTAATCGCTCCATTGATGCCTTCAATCGTTTGATTCAGCTACACCAGAACAGAGATGTGATCACCGTCGTAACCGGCTTAAAAGTTTATAAAAATATGGCCATCACAACTCTGGACGTGCCAAGAGATGTTAGAACTGGCCAATCCCTTACCTTTACTATTGAGCTGCAAAGGATTGTCTTTGATACTTCTGTCAGGCTATTGCTGGACCAAGGCAATATTTTTGGAGGGATTCAGACTAAGATTCCTAGAGACATCGTAGCTTCAAATGCCAACTACCCTATCATTCAAAATGACCCACCAGACAGTTTAAAAGACCAAGCAGCCAGCGGGATTAATGTGGGAGTCCAATCTTTAGCTCCTATCCCTGGCAATATTCTACCGACCGTCTTATCTGTGAAAAGTCAAATTCTGGGGGTGACATAATGCAGATCATTCCTTTTAAAGAGCCTTCTCAATGGCAAGAGCAAATCGAGCTCAGCAATCAAACATTTGTCCTCTCTTTCAGCTGGAATGCGATGAATGAATATTGGGTCATGGACATTCTCACAAGAGATTTAGTCCCCCTGATTGTAGGGATTAAGGTAGTCGTCAACTACGATTTAACCGCTCAATATGTCACAAATGGGAAGCCAAGTGGGGATATTGTCTGTGAAAATATCATCGGCGGCCAAGGAAAAATTCAGCGTTATGACATGGGAGAAGTCTCTGAATTAATTTATTATGCCTTAGGGGAGTTCGTCTAAAATGACCCGATTTAATCGTGTAGCAAGTGTCCAGATAGATTTAAGAAATGCCACTTTTAGTGGGTATATTGGGAGCATAAAACTGGCAAACTTACGCATCGCTTTCTCTATGCAAAAAAATCTAGCCTGGTCAGCCAACACAGCCTCGGTAAAAATATGGAATTTAAGCCAAGAAAATAGAAATAGGATTAAAGACTATGGAGACCAAGTCATCGTGTCAGCCGGATACAGTCAAGCCGCAGGGGAACAATTGCTTTTCATCGGCAACACCACACAAGTCAGCCATGCTTACGAACAACCCGAAATCATCACAACCTTGGACTGTGGAGATGGCGAAAGGATTCTTAATCAAAAGAATATTACCGTCAGCTTCAAAGAGAAGGTCGCCGTGCGTCAGGTTGTCGAGACAATCGCCCAGCAAATGGGACTTACTATTTCTGAGTTTGCTCCTACTGATAATATTATTTACGAGCAAGGCTTTGAGTTCATAGGAATGGGCAAGAATGCAATCGATAAAGCCGTCTCAAGACTAGGGCTAAAATGGAGCGTCCAAAACGGTCAGCTTCAAATCATTCCCCAATTTGGCACTACCTCAAAACCAGCCGTAGAAATCAATGCGGATACAGGCATGATTGGCATCCCCCAAAGATTTACAGACAAAAGGGCTAGCCTTTACCTAGATGGCCCGAAGACGGGTTACATTGTCACAACAACCCTGCGCCCTGACATTCTTCCTGGAGACTTGATCAATGTTAAATCGCAAAGAATTGGACTCGATGGCCCCTATTCGGTTTTCTCAATCAAGCACGAGGGGGATACTTTCGGCCCCAACTGGCGCTCAATTATGGAGATGATCTTAGTATGACCACAATGACCGATGCTATGAGACAGGCCGTTTTATTTCAGCTATACGACGTCCATACCGCACTGCCTGGTCAAATCATCTCTTATGATTACTCGATCCAAAAAGCGACGATCCAACCTTGTTTAAAGAAGAGCTATCTAGACGGAACTACTCAAGAAATGCCGATACTCAATAATGTCCCCGTGATTTTCCCACGATCAGGTGAGGCAAGCTTGACTTTTCCGGTTTTACCAGGTGACACATGCCTTCTCTTGTTTATTGAAAGAAGCACCGATCTTTGGAAATCTGTAGGCGGAGTGGTTGCTCCCAATGATCCAAGAAAATTCGATCTCTCCGATGCTGTCGCAATTATGGGGCTTCTTCCATTTTCAGAAAATTCTTTATCCGAAAACAATGAAGACGTGCTTTTAACATACAAAAACTCTAGTATAAGAATTAAAGCTAGTGGAGATATTCAAATCGAAACAGCTTCAAAGGTGGCGATAGGAAATACCTCAGCAGAAGTGCTAGATATCGTCAGCAGTATACTTGGAATTTTGATAACTTCTGTGACAACAGCACCAGGAAGCCCAATTTTCCAAGGAGTAGGACCCACTTACGCAAGTTTAAAATTAGCTTTGGACTCTATCAAGGGATCAATCCCTTAATAGCTACCAAGCATACCCAATAGTCTCGATTAACTCAAAGACCCAACCGTAAACGATTAGGAAACGTTTTTGAGTTAACGAGGCTTCATGAAAGATATCGCGCTGGATCCAACGACCGGCGACTTACTTTTAGAAAACTTTGACCTTCAACTAGTAGAAGGCCGTGATCAAATCGCTCAAAACTTAGCGATTAGGCTCCGCTTTATTCTAGGAGAATGGTTTCTAGACACCACAGCCGGTGTCCCCTATTACGATGATTTCTTCATTAAAGCTCCTAATCAAATTCGCATAGAAAGCGTTCTTAAAGAAGAAATCCTGGATACCCCTGGTATTTTCCAAATTCTTAGCTTCGTAAGCAACTTCAATGCTCAGCGGCGCATCTATTCGGTCACATTTTCTGTAAGCACTGTCCAAGGCGAAATCACCTTAACGCAGGAGCTTGTAGCATGACCTCTCCATTCGGGCTCACTCCTCAAGGTTTCAAGATCAAACGATTACCAGACATCGTTGCAGAAAATGAGAACCTGTTACTCGCAGCCTTTGGCGAAATCAACCTGGATCCTCAATCAATCTTTGGTCAGCTTATCGGCGTTATTTCAAAGGTAGAGGCCGACATATGGGAAAATATGCAGGATGTCTACTTCAGCCAGTACCCAAACTCCGCTGAAGGAATTAGCCTGGATAATGTCGTTCAATTGAATGCAATCACTCGACTAGCGGCGCAACAAACGAAGGTTACCGCTGTATGTGCAGGACTGGAAGGTACTCTTATTAATCAAGGGGCATTAGCCAGAATTCCAGATACGGGCGCTGTTTTCTTTTGTCAAGCAGATGCATTTATCACTCGGTCCAATGCAGCCTCCGCTACCATCCAAGTAGGGCTAGCAGCGCCTCAAGCTTACACCGTTATCATCAATAACCAAGCCCTTACCTATTCTCTCCCTATCATCACCTTTACAGGGAGCTTTGTTGCTGGAAACTCGATCGTCGTAACCCTCAATGGGACGACATTGGCCGCCGTCCCTTTCAATACAAGCAATAACCAAACTCTTGCAGATCTATCCACTGCGATCGCGGCCAATCCAGACGTCTTATCTGCCACGCCTACCAACCCAAATATCATCAGTATCATCCCAGTGTTAGGCAAGAATGTCGTGATCAATTCAATTGTCATAACAGGGGGTGCTTCCCAACCCACTTATGCAGTGACTTTTGCTACACCCACCGTCAATGCCGTCTCCCAAAATTTAACCAGCATCATCAATGCGACGATTTCAACTATTGTAGCGACCGATTTGACAGGGAGCTTGTCCATTGTGGCCGATGATCCCGATGTCCCTTTTTCTATCAGTGTAGGGACTAACCTAAGTATCACAGCTCAATCTTCTCCGATTGCCTTTTCATCCCAAGATTTTGCCCCTATCGCCGCTCCTATCAACACGTTGGTAGAAATTTTAACCCCCATTTCAGGCTGGAATTCGATCAATAATCCAAAGGCTGGCGTAACTGGCCGTTTTATCGAAACGGATGCTGAGCTGCGCATCAGAAGAAATAATTCTATTCGCCTGTTAGGAGCTGGAACTGTCGAGTCCATTAGAGCGCGCCTTCTCCAGCAAGTCCCAGGAGTTACCTCAGCTTTCATCTTCGAAAACAGGACGATGACTCAAGAGCCTATCGATATCGTACTCAATCAAGATTTGGTCACCGGAAATACGATCACGATTGTTTTCAATACCATTCAAATGCTTCCCATTGTCACCTTTGCTACCTCACACCTCGATACGATGAATGCAATAGCAATTGTGCTCGCTAATCAGCCCCAAATTGCTTCGGCAGTCGTGGGTGGGACAGCTAATCGAACAATTACCATGTCTATGAAAGAGTCGGCTGAGGTCACTATCACAACTTTTTCAGTCACTGGTGGGGCGAGTCAAGCTCAAGCAGTATTTAAAGGCGGTCGTCTCGCCAAAAGTTTCGAAGCAGTCGTAGAAGGAGGTTCTGATGCTGACGTTGCAAATAAAATCTGGCTTACCAAACCGGCGGGGATCCAAACCTTCGGTAATACGTCCTTTACCATCACCGACTCACAGGGTGAACAACAGGTCATCAACTTTAGCCGCCCCACCCCCATCTACATTTGGGTTACGGTTGCGCTAACCCTCTACTCAGAGGAGACCTTCCCACCAAATGGACAAGACCTAGTAGCTTCCGCAATCAATACATATGGGAACAACTTAGGGATCGGGGTTGATGTTCTCTTACAACGGGTTTTAGCCCAAATCTTTAATGTTCCTGGGATCGCAAGCGGAATTATGCAGATCGCTGCGACTAATGGCCCTGGGGATAGCCCTCTTTATGGAACGGCTGACATTCCGATCCAAGAGAATGAAATAGCGGTATTTGATCTATCGCGCATCACGGTGACGGTATGACAAAGAAAGAGGTAGCACAATGGCCTTAATACCGAATCATGTCCAAAGAGCGATCGCCCTACTAGCTGGTCAATTTCAGCAGAGCCTCTTAGATGGAGAATACAGTCGTTTCCAACGGTTGATTCAGGCGTTTGTCACTCAATTTCAAGAAATTGACGATGTCGATCAAACCTTGAAATCTCAGCGCTCTATCGAAACATCGGTCGGCGTTCAGCTTGACGGCCTTGGGCAAATCTTAGGGCTTAGTCGACTTCCGGACGAATCGGACGATGATTATAGAGAAAAACTGAAATTTCAGATCTTCATCAATAAATCCAATGGGACTCCCGAGGAAGTGATCGCCGTTCTCAAGTTTTTGACCAAAGCAACCAAGATCCGCTACCACGAATATTACCCCGCAGCCTTCCAAATGGATACGGACGGGATCACATTCTCTGTTCCACCCGAGCAATTAGTCTCTGCGATCCAATCAGTGAGCCCTGCAGCCGTTCAATACACACCTATCACCGCAACTTACGGAGTACCCCTTCCTTTTGTGTTTAGCGGAGATCCAATCATTGAGCTTCTCGATGTCGCTCCTTTTGAATCTACCCCCTTCGATTTTAGAAACCTTCAAGTGCAGGTTGTCGATCTTTTAGCAGTCAATGCGGGCAATGTCGTCAATCCCACATTCGGTGGCTGCTTTGCAGAGTTTGGAACACCTATTGATACGACAGGAGCTGGGCAACTGGCAGAAGTAATCATGTTTAACGGCTCAGAGCCGCCACCACCTTAAGGAGAAACCATGGTATCAAAACCCACAATCTTACCCGAATGGGCCGAAAATGACGTTGTGGACCCAATATCAGGGCAAAACAACGTTCTTGAGCCGCCTCCCGAGAAAAAATTAGAGGGTTGGGCCAGGCTTGAATACCCCCCTCGAAACTGGTTCAACTGGCTGGCGCGCTATACCTGGCGTTGGCTGAATTGGTTCAAGCAGCAAGAAGAACAAGCGATTGTCACGGACGGATCTGGCGTCAATATTTTCCCGATTAGTGGCTCTCTTTGCGTTTTGTTCGCCGTCGATACAGCGAGCCCAACTCACTATCTCTATGCCATCGGAGCAAATGTTGGAGGAACGGTGACCTTGACAACGGTAGCAAGCGCAACTCTGGCACTGGGAGTGATTTCTGGTACGTCTGTCCCTATTACAGGGGCGGCGGATCCAGCAACCATCATTGTCTGGGGACAATCAAAAATTATTCCGTCTTAAAGGAGAAACCATGAGTACACCTGTTCTGATTACAGACCTCGATCCAGTGGGAACAATAGATCCAACCAACGACCTTACTATTGTTCATCAAGGATTTACGGATAAGAAAGCCACAATTGCTCAGATAAGAAACTTTGATATCTCCCTCTTTGATCCTCTCCCTAGCACGGCGATCAACAATGACTTAATGGTTATAGGCCGAGGATCGACAAATTATCAAATTCGCTTCGATCAAATCAGTTTTGTCGCAGGCACCCAGCTTTGGTTTTATCAAGATGTTGCCCCAAGCGGGTGGGTAATCATGCCCGTCGGAGACTGCCTTTTAAGTGTTAAGGGAGGGTCTACCTATACCGTCGGAGGTTCCTTGCCACAAGGTACATGGCAAACAGCAGATCATACTTTGACTATTGATCAAATGCCCTCCCACGCACACACACTTTCCCCTTTTATCGTGGGTAAAAACCAAAGAGGATCCGCTGATACCAAACCCTGGAGATCAGATAACGGTGGCACGATAACAACATCATCTACTGGAGGAAATGCTCCACACAATCACGGTTCCACATGGAGACCGTTAGCAGCAACAGGAGTTTTATGTCAGAAACAACCTTAAAAAATTAACCAACTAAAGGAGAACCCAATGGATTGTACCTCATGTAAAGAAAACTGCCCTTTCGTCAAGAGCAAGCTATGCGCAAGCGAGCGAGAATGCCCCAATTTCATGGAATCGTGGTGGCAAGAAGGAGGGACTGGACAGCCAAAAGTCATCAGCGACTGCGCACCGAAAAGGATGCTGATCCAGCAGCAGGTTGAGGTAAACCGCATGTTTGCATTGCAACAGGCCGTTGAGCAAATGAGAAATCGTCTTGAAACTTTGGAAGGACTCTTAGGGCAATTGATCCAGCAAAGCAAGGAGTATGTTCTCCAGCAAGCTGCCCCTAAGCAGATTCCCAAAAAACAAAAAAAGGGAGAAATACGCCATGAGCCATCTAGTTCTTCGTAATATCAATCAACTGCCCACCACAAAAAGAGTGGATGCTCTTGCCTCTTTTATCCTCCGTCAATATGACGAGTTTTCAAGAAATCTTAGTGCAATTCAGCTAAAAGCTCGCGCTTCACTCGAAGTTTGGTTTCCAGCCATCTCCGACCTGATCATGAAAAGCAACATCTATTACTACGTCGTAGGCTCCAAGAAAATCAACTTAACCCTTCCTCCTATTGCTCCAGCGGGAACTCGTCAACGGGTTGTTGGTTATTCAGATGCAGGATGGCGAATTCTCCAAGGAGCGGGTCAGCAGATAAGGCATGGCACTAAAGCCACTACAAGCGGCGTTAAAGGTCTTCTGGAATCAAATTTTGGTACCGACAGCATTGGATTGCTCTGTATCCAAGACAACACAATTTGGGTGGTATCAAATGGCCCAGAAGGGCGCGTAAATTTCGTTTAACAACAAAAAAAGAGGCAAGGACATATGGCTCGTAATTCATCAGTAAACTTAGACATTTCTAACCTGTCGGTTGGATTTAGCATTGGTGGAGGTACCACCAAAAGAACCGTTACCTATAACGGCAGCGGGGATTATACCCTTACAAATCAATTTGCTGGCTCAGGGGTTTACACATTCCCTAATAGAGCAGCAGATACTTTGATCGGCTTTGCGGACTATACCGCCAAAGGCGTGATCTTAGTCGGTACTGGCGTAGGGACTTTCACCCCCCTAACTATTGGAACAGACACTTTTGTCTTAACTGCAGATTCCACTCAAACATCAGGCGTTAAATGGGCGGCTGCAAGCGGGGGTAGCGGCGGCGTGACAACATGGGTAGATGTTACAGGAACTTCCCAAACAATCGCAGTCAACACCGGTTATATCGCCGACAACGCTGCCTTGGTCACCTTAACCCTCCCAACGACAGCAGCTCAAGGCACAACCTTCAGAATCGCTGGTAACGGAGCAGGCGGATGGCTATTGGCTCAGAACGCTTCCCAAACGGTCAAATTTGGCAATACAGCTACGACTGCTGGCGTCGGAGGAAGCTTAGCCTCAACTGACTCAGGCGATGCTTTAGAGTGCCTCTGCGTGGTTGCAGACACCACATGGAGAGTACTCAGTGCAGTCGGCAACTTAACCGTTGTTTAATCAGATGCAAAGGACAGCACAAGGGATTAGTAATAATTTTGAAGATTTTGGCCCAGGGAGATTCAACATCCCTGGAGCCAAATTACCTCCAGAGGCAAGGGATTAATAACTATGGGCACTAATAACAGTACAAACAACTTCGGAATTTCGCGATATATTGTCAGTACGACACCTGGCAATGGATCGTATAGAACGATCCAATCTGCAGTGAATGCCGCAACAGCAGCTGGTGGAGGAAGCGTATTTCTTCAACAAGGAACGTATACTGAGGATCTTGATCTATCAGCAATCACAAATTTTGTTGAAGTAGTTGGAGCAACCGGCTTAGGAGATGAAGGACAAGTTGAGATCGTCGGAACTCATATCCCTCCAACTGCCAACACGACCTTCATTTTTAGGAATACAAAGCTCTCCAGCCCTACCGCAATTTTTGATAGTAGCGCTGCTGGTCAATCACATCTCGTCATCATAGATGCCTTATTGAACGTAACAAACGGTTACACATTCGATTTACCTAATTGGACAGGAATTTTTGAGCTTTTTGACATTAACCCAGGAGCTGGGAGTGATGGGGGCGTTAACAATACTGGAGGAGCTTCTCTTTTCGTTTTTGATGCAGGCTTAGGAGCTGGAACTGCGAATAGTATGGTGCTCAGCGGTACAACAGTCCTATTTGGAGCGGGTATAGCTTGCCCTCTTACAATTCAAGGAACAGCAAATCTTTCTATTGATAGCTCTACCTTTACGCAGGGATTAACTTTCTCTGATAGTTCTACCCAAACCATTTCTAATTCTCGAATTAGTAGTGGAGCTACAGCAGCGATCACCACGACCTCTTCTAATCCGGTTGTTCTCAATAATGTTGTCATTGACTCTACCGCTAATCCCGTCATAGCAGGAACAGGCAGCGTTGAATTTACGAGCGTCTCCTACGTTGAAGGATTTGCAGTTGCAGGGACAATTACGAAGATCTATACGACAGAAATCGAAAGCGGCACAGCCTTTTTACAGAACCTCAGCTTTGACAGGGGCGCTACAAAAATCATTGGGGACGGTCAACTTATCATTGGTGATAGCACAGGGGTGCCCAAAATAGCCACTCTCACGGCAGGTAGCAATGTCAGCATCGTTAATGGGAATGGCTCTATCACTATCAATGCCTCGTCAGGAAGTCTAACTTGGAATGCTGCTACTACAGATACAACCATGGTAGCAGGCAATGCTTACATTGTCGCAAACAACGTTTCTCTCGTGACTCTGACACTTCCGGACCCTCAACAGCTTGGGGACATGCTTCAGATTGTTGGTTTTGGTGCAGGAGGATGGAAAATTGCTCAAAATGCGGGGCAGATCATCCATCTTGGCTCCTCTGCCACAACAACAGGGGTGACGGGCTTCCTAGAATTTGTCGATCAATACGATTGCGTAACTCTAGTCTCAGTGAACTCAAGTCAGTGGGTAGCTTTTGGAGCTATAGGAAATATAACCGTCAATTAACCAATTTGAACTGAAAGGGAATGAATGGTCCAAAATAATAATAGCACGAATTCACCGATAATAGTCGCCAATCATCAAGTGACACGCCCGTTGCAGTGCTCTTTTCAAGCTCTCTTAAATTCTAGCACAGGCAACGTCACGGGAGACGGAACTGTATACACCATTGTCTGTGACAACGTCGTGATGGACCAAAGCTCTAGTTATAACCCTCTAACAGGTATTTTTACTGCTCCGGTTCAAGGAAATTATGTCTTTGGTGCCTCTATAAATACTCAAGGTCTTACGTCAGGGATGAACGCATACGTCTTGAAATGCGAAACAACTGCTAAGACATACCGTCTTGCAGAATTGGGGGCTTTTGCTCTTTCTTCAAGCTCCCAAACCCTTCAAATCGCTACATCCACGCTTGCTCGTATGAATGCCAACGATACTGCTTATTTCACTATTTGGGTCGGCGGAGGAGCAAAAGTTATTTCACTTCAAGCGGCTGGCATTTCATTTATCTATGGATACTTGGTGGATTAAAAATTATGGCTATAAAAAACTCTATCAATAACCCAGACTACACTGCCAAAGGACAAATACTCGTAGGACAAAACGGGGCTAGGCCCGTCATGCTTAATTGGGGATCTTTAAATGGACAAGTACTTGCCTGTGACTCTACCGCAGCAAGCGGATTCAAGTACATGTATGGGATGACAGGATATTACCTGAATACATTCAATGCAAAAAACACAGGAAATACCATCTTTTTTACTACTCCATCCAGCGGATTTCGTTTTTTCCCAACACAGATCATTATAAGCGTTCTCTTTGCAACTTCGATCTCCTCCGGCGCGAGTATTTCTATTGGAACGAATGGCTCTAGCTACAACAACATCTTAGCTAACACCTCTTTCGGCGGGTTAACAGCGGCCAATAATTACCAAGTGGTTCAACTCAGCGGCGTGTTGAATGCAATTCCCGCTAATACATCTGGTTATTTAAACGTAAATACAGCCGCAACAGGAACTTCCATCACGATGAGCTGTGTAATTCTCGGAACTTGGTCTCAATAAAAGGTAAAAAAATGGGAACACAAAATACAATCAACACTCCTGCTCTTTTCAACAAAGGAGATCTTCTTCTAGGACAAGGCGGTGGCCTTAATCCATCTGTGCTTTCAGCAGGAGCAAATGGTCTGGTTTTAACACTGGATAACACGATGCCAACTGGTGCCAAATGGGCTACTGTTTCCGGAGGAGGCACTACCCTATCTCCCTATATTGTAGGGGCAACAGGAAGTGATTTTACAACAATTCAAGCTGCCATCGATCAGGCTGTTGCTGATGGAGCTTCTCATTCAGCTCCGAAAAACATCTATATCAAATCTGGAACTTACGTCGAAGACCTTACCGTATATGATGGGATTTCTCTTATTGGATTCGATCCTATCAATTTTACTCAAGATTACCAATATGGAGTACCAAACATCTCAAGTCTTCCAAGTGTACAATTAACTGGGAGTATTTCTTTTTCTCCAAGCGGCGGTCAATCGTGCAAAATTTTCAATATGTGGATTCAGCCTACAACTGGCTCTGCCATTTATCTGGCTTGTGCCTCTCTTACAGGCATTCTTTTTAAAGGGTGCTTCATTCAAACCACTCAAGCCGGAAATTCTATTTTTTCTTATACGCCTGCAGTTGCAACCATGTGGGTTTGTTTTGAAGAATGTGTCTTGTCCGACAATACAGCTAACACCACCTTATTTAGCTATACTGGCTCTGGGGGTTTGCTCAAGCTTATAATCTCAAATTGCTTTGTCCAAGCATCACAAATCCAAGCTGCTGTAATCCCTGCAAGTTCTACATTTCATATGCAAGTTTCGAGCGCTGTTCTTCTCTCCTGCTTTGACGCCTCTGCTAGCTCAGTCTATTACCAATTTGTAGCCTACAATACTTTGCATATTCAAACAGGGGCCGTATCAATAGGAGCCTTCCATTCAATTGGGCCTTCTACAACAAATAGTTCATATATTGATTACACAAACTCTTCAATCGGCATATCAAGTGCTAATAAAATCGCTATTATCAACAATCCGAATGTCTCTTTCAATGCCTTCAACACCTCTTTCTGGGGGCCTAACTTAATCAACGGATACTCCGATATAATTACTGGTGGGAAAGTCATCACCGCTGGCTGTCAATGCAATCCATCTTCCGGCTTATTTTTAGAAAGAAGGCAACTAATCGGATCCGGATTCACAGGATCACAACAATATACGGGACAAGCTGGCCTTCAGACCACAGACAGTACTACGCAGACTTTAGCATCTGTCGTCGTCAATCAAACTGAATCAATCACCCTCTCAGGGAGCATTACAGCTGCTCAGAGTGACCATACAAACATGATAGGAGGTAATTTCTTGATCTGTGCAAGGCGTGCTTCTGGAGGAAACGTCGCCCTAATTGGAAGTCCCATTGTCAACATAGAGAGCAGCTCCTCCGCCAGCTTTACATGTGATGTAGACACCTCAACTCAAACGGTAAGGATCAGAATAGCAGGAGTTGCCTCAACGACTTATAACTGGGTCTGCACCTATAGCTATCAAAAGGTTTTAACAAACTCATGAGCACAGGAACAAATAATGGCTACGTCCAAATTTTTGGGTTAAAGGGCACTCTAGTCCAACAAGTAAGAACGAGCACAACCACCTTTCAGAGACTGACAGCCCTTATTCCTCAGGATGACACAGTCCCTCAAAATACAGAAGGGACACAGATCATGTTTGCTTCTATCACTCCAACAAGTGCATCAAATATTCTGGTTATTCAAGCAAATGTGTGGGGAGGAGGAACGCAAGGACAAACAGTCTGTTGTGCTCTTTTCCAGGACTCTAACCCGAACGCTATTGCCTGTATGGCAACAAGTCCTGGCTCTCAGTTTTTAAAAGTTGTTACTCCATTGACCTACTACATGTCAGCAGGAACAACCTCATCAACAACATTTAAAATTAGAATAGGTCCAGATGCCAATGCCTTCGATCTCATGGGTGGCGGCAGCAATACGCGCATATATGGAGGCGCAGGGGTCTGTACCCTGACGATTACAGAATATGAATCATAAAAGGTAAAGAATATGGTCGGTTTCAATAATGGATTTTTGTCATCAAACAATTTCTCTTTCTTTGCCTATCAACTCACTTCGCAATCGAACTTGACTGGCGATGGAACAACAGCAAACGTGATCTGCGACATTGAAATATTCGATCCCTCCAATGGATACAACCCAGCAACAGGGATCTATACAGTTCCATCTAACATTCCAACGGGCATTTGGTTCCTCCAAGGAAAGGTTACTCTTACAGGGATAACTTCCTCCCACACAACTGCGGTCCTGTCGATCACCAATGCCAACAGGAACCTTTACTTTGACATCAACGCTGCTAATAGTAGAACCGCAGGAAACGAGCTTACTCTGGAAGTTTCCGGTTACATAAACGGAATAGGAGCATCTAGCACATTCACCCTGCAAGTCCAAGTCCTCGGGGGAACGAAGGTTGTTGGAACGAAAGCCACCGGAGATCAATGGTGTGATTTTGGGGGATTCTTTATTGGCTAAGCTCAGATCTTCAACCCAATTACCCAAGACTATTACAGAATATAAATCATAAAAGGCAGAAACATCATGGTTGGTTTTAATAACGGCCTTATAAAGGCAGATAATATCTCTTTCGATAACGGGAGCACCCAGATCTTAACCGATGGCCAGCTCATCATTGGCGATAGCACAGGAAATCCCAAGATCTCCACTCTAATAGCTGGTTCGAACGTAACCATCACCAATGGTCAAGGGAGCATTACAATTGCTGCGGCAGGAGGAGGAGGAACCTCTTTAAGTCCATACATTGTTGGACCTACTAATTCCGATTTCACAACAATCCAAGATGCCATTACAGCCGCGATTGCCGCAGGGGCCTCCGATAGTTCCCCTATCAATATTTATATAAAACCAGGGACTTACATCGAAAACCTGACTTCCCAAGCTGGGATCCGCCTCATCGGATTAGGAGCTGGAGCATCAAGCTCTAGTAATGATTTCCCTCCTCTTTCAGTCATTTGGAATGGAATTTGTACTCTTGCAAGCGGGACCATGGTTTTTGAATCAATCCGTATTGCTTATAGTGGAAGCAGCACAGCCATTAGCAGTGGAGGAAACCTAAAATTTAAAAATTGTCAATTCTTCGGAGCAACCGGCACTTATATTTCCACAACCGCCGATGGAAAAAGTTTAGAATTTGAAACCTGTTTTCTCAACACAGGCACCTTCTTTTCTTCAACCAAATGGGTGGATATGCGTTTCCAAAATAGCTATCTTGCTGGAAGCTTTACAATAGGAGGGGTAGGCAATCAGTTAATCATCGAGAAGAGTACGATCAGCAGCGGATTCACTCTTTCTGCAAGTAGCAACGTTTCTTTCATATTCCAATGGTGTGACATTCTCTCTCCAATACTCATAGACACTACGGCAAGCACAACAGCAGGGATCTCTTGTGAGCTAAATTTTTGTAAAGCTTATTCAACATCAACCGCTTTATTAAAAGTTAATAAAGCAAGCGCTTCTATCAATAACTGCACAATCAATGGAAATACTTATTTTATCGATGACTCTGTTGGGACAGGATCAAACTCTTATTTTGTCAGAAACTCCACCGTTTCAAATAGCCAAGCCGTCAATTTGGGAAATAACTCCAACGTCTATCTCTATAACTGCAATCTCCAAGGATTTGGCACCCCTACTTTAGGGACTGGAGCCAAGGTCCACTACATAGATTCTTTCTCTGGAAACGGGAATACTATCACTAACTCAGACCAGCTTTCCACCTCAGCCACAGACGGATTTTTACATATCCCAAGCTGCAACGGTTCTCCAACTGGGACCCCAACAAGTTATGGCTCTGCTATACCTATGGTCTATGATGCCACCAATGATATCCCCTGGTTCTACAATGGAAGTTGGCATGGAGGAGGCGGAAGTGGATATACGTCTATTACCCCTTATATCGTAGGACCAGTGGGCGACATCCATGCAGGATTTACCACTATTCAGGCTGCTATAGACCAGATTGTCACAGATGGATTATCAAGTGCTAATATTTACATCAAACCAGGAAACTATTTCGAAAATTTAACTTTTCCCGCATCTACAATCATTTTCTTGATGGGATTATCAGCAGGAAACCAGACACACGAATTTAGCGGGCTTGGAGCCTTCATCAATCCCGATACGATTATATCAGGCAGTATTACCGGAACTGGTGTAGGATCGATCTCAAATTGCCAGATAACCAGCGGGACCGCGACTTTAGCTGACGGTTTCCAGTTTGTTGGGTGCTATATCAATAGTTATTCGATCACCAATTCTGCGAGCATAAGAATTAACTTCAACGACTGCAGGTTTAGCTCTTCGTCTATAGACAGCATTTCTAACAAATATTTGCTCTTCCAAATGGTGAATTGCGCACTTGGAGCCACTATTACCGCTCACAGCGGAAACGGAGATTTTTACCAATTTGATAACTGCCAGTTCGATAACAGCTCCTCTATCATCAACGCTGCAACTTCTGGCATTGGGATAGTGATTAATAATTGCAGTATTCAAAGCAGCACGCTTATAGATAGCTCTGCAGCAACGACATCGACAGACTTAGTCCTCTATAATTGCAATTTTGGGAATTCTTGCACGTATGGTATCCGAGCAAAAAACAACCTTTCTGCTCGGATCACCCAATGCACCACAAACCAATCGATGACCTATTTCATCGATGATTCGGCGGGTGGAAGTAATTCCTATCAAATCTACGATTCTACCCTGCTGACTTCCTTCGGAATAAACTCGGGAACATCTTCTAACTTTCTTATCTACAACTCCTATTGCAATTTTCCCAATGGCTTAACCCTTGGGAATAATGCCACGGTTCTTTTTTCTAGCTCCAATACAGCAGGAAGCGGAACACCGACTTTAGGGTCAGGTGCCACGGTTACTTACCTGAATTCTGTGAATTACAATAACCAGTACCAATCGGACAACTCTAGTTCGCAAAGCGTCTATGCCGATAAAAATCAGCAGGTTTGGTTCCCTAAAAACGCCATCTTCAATGCCTATAATTCGAATGACATCGCAAATGTCACTGGAGACGGAACAGACTATACGATCCCTTTCGATACGGTCATCATCGACAACCAAAGCGGCTGGAATACAGGCACTGCACAATACCAAATTCCAGCGACAACACCAAGCCCATGCTTTTGGAAATTCCATTCCAAAGTTACTATCGGAAATGTGGGAGCTGGCCATACGAGCGGCCTGTTAACGATCCATACACCCAATAGAAATCTGGGGCACTATTTCAATCCTGCAGCCTCGAAAGACACTTCAAATATGGTGACTGTAGAAACCTATGGGATGATGAATGGGATTGGCCCTGATGCAGTCCCCAATAAAGCCTATGTCAGCATTCAAGTTTCAGGCAGCACAAAAACCGTAGCCGTAAAAGGCGTAGGTGGAGGGACAAATATTACCGACTTTACAGCAGAGCTTGTAGGAGTCCCCGCATGAAGAGTACAATTTTTTAGGATAACAATTTAGATGGGATTATCACAGAATACAGTAAATAACAATTCTCAATCCTTTTCTGGGAATTTATTAAATGGGAATACAAACATTTCACAACTACCAGGGGTAACAGCAAACAATACTCAAGCATTTCTCATGTTTATCCAACTTGGTGGTCCTAACTTAGATATACGGTTTATGTATACCGTCTCCCATGAAGGATTTGGGGGTCCTGGCTTTGCGAATCAACTTGCCACTATTCGCAATTTTAACAATACTGCGGGAGCTTATACCTTCAACTCTATTACCCTGGATTCATCTGGAATGATTATTGTGAACTCAACCACTTCAGGAGGATTTGTCTATAATTGCCGACTAACTCCTTATGGAACAAGATTTTTAATAGCCAACGTTTAGGTGCCTTCTTTTTATGTTTTATAGAAACGTCAAATGCTATTACAGGCACGGGATGCCCATCTGGTGTGGAAACTGGCCAAAAGACCAGCCCATTCCAGAGAATGTCACAGAAACTACATGTGATGCGATTTTAGGACCTGATGGACGCCTTTATCATTGGGCTTACTATGCTGATTTTAGGCGTGCTCTTTACCCACCTCTCGGAGATCAACTAGATTTAGTGTATAAATCGCTTGCCTATCTAGCATCGAAAGGGATTGATATCGGTCCTGATGGACAAGTATGGGTAGAACTGATTAAAAAGATTAAAGACATGTATCCGAAATCTTCATGATTTTGGTGAATGAGCGATTTCTTTATCTTGTTGCATTTTCTCCAATACAAGCGATACAACATAGTCATTCATGCTTGTGTCTTTTTTCGCAGCGCTAACCCGTATGAATTTTCTGATTTCTTGAGAACATTCTAATGAAATGCGCGCTCTTTTCGATTTTTCCGAATTTTCTTTAACGGTTTTTTTCGCCATTACCTATCCTCGTCTATCAGTTTTGCTAAAGTGTTTTCATCTTAACAACACCCATAATTCCCGTAAATCCCCAATTCCCTATTTACATAAATATTCGCCTAACTTAAAGTTGGGGAATATAATCAGACCAACGGAATGCAAGGACTCAACTGAATGCACAAGATAGCTATTTCGAATCAAAAAGGAGGCGTAGGAAAATCCACTACTGCCATCAACTTGAGCGCAGGGCTTGCTCGTGCAGGCAAACGAGTGCTCTTGGTCGATTTAGATCCCCAAGGCCATTCGAGCTTGGGTCTCGGCATTAAAACAGAAAACCGACAAACAATCGCAGAGCTCTTATGCCAAGACAACTGCCATATAAAAGACGTGGTTCAAGAGTCATACATTGAAAATCTGCATATAATTCCCTCCGACAATTCTCTTTCTGCGGCCGAATTTAAGTTAGCACAAACTACAGCTAAAGAGTTTGTTCTAAGAAAAAAACTCAAGAATGCAGACTATGATTTTCTCATCATTGACACCTCCCCTACATTCAATACGCTTCTAGCCAACGCTTTTTTAACAGCTGAGCACATCATCTTACCAGTTCAATTAGACTATTTCAGCTTAGCTGGCATCCAATCCTTTTTAGAGTCTGTCAATTGTACTAACGAAAGAGCAGGAAGCTTGGTAGATCATCACGCTCAGATCATGGGGGTCCTCTTCACCTTTTTCAAGACACGGAGCAATTTATCAAAACGAGTACTTGGAACGATTAATGAGCTATTTGGCGACAAAGTTTTTGAAACTAGGATCCCAGAAAACGTCAAACTGAGCGAAGCCCAAGAAACTAGCAAATCAGTATTCGACCATGATCCCAAGTGTTCGGGAGCAGAAGCATATGGAAATTTAGTCAAAGAAGTTATGGGGAGACTAACTAATGTCAGGAATTAACGAACTCAAAGAAAAATCTAAAAAGCAACTCGAAGTCAATGAGAAGCGCAAAATCGGTCTCTCCGAAATGATTGGAGATCAAATGGTTGGCAAACCAGACAGCCAGAAAGATGGTAAACCAGAAAATAAACAGGCCAGCCATCTGGACATCCAGAAACCCATAAGTCCTGTCACCCAGACGGCCATTCACCCGGAGGTCCAGCCATCCGGTCAACCGACTCCCCAACAAACCATTTTCCCAAATCACCAACTATCTGGGCAGACGACAATCCACCCTGCTGGAAAGATGGAAGTCCAGCTAGATGTTAAACCAGAGGCCCCACAAACCAGACAACCAACGATATTCTCGACTAAACAGTCGAAAAATCAGAAAATTCCTACCTGCAAGATGACTTTCAATATAAGGGAGGACATTCATAAGGCATTTCATGATCTTTATGCGAATCGAATATTGCAGGGGAGAGCTACAGAAAAATCAGAAATGATTTGCGAAGCCATTCAATTGCTTATCAATATGGAAGAAGAGCAAATTAGATAGCGCTATAAGGCTTGACTGTGAGAGAAAACCAAATACGCGTCTTCAAGGGGATTTGATATGATTGGCAACTTGGCTAAGGAAAAATTAAAAGCGTCCATACGGATAGAAGATGTCATTGATCATCTTGACTTACGCCATAAGCTAGGATTTAAGTCGGTTGGAGGCTATCTAGTAGGAAAATGTATCGCCGGTCACGAGTCAAAAAGCGGTCAATGCTGTAAATTAGGGCCTGGATGGGGTCATTTGCATTGTTTTAGCTGTAATGAGTCTTTTGACGCCATTGAGCTTGTTCAAAGGGAAAAAGGGCTGAATTTCGTCGAATCCTGCAAGTATCTCGCCGAAACATTTCGAACCGATCTACTCGAAGAGTTACAAAGAGGCAATTTCTTAACCCAAGAACCCAAACCTGTATATGCTGCTTCTCACCTCTATGAGATGATCTTTCAATATGGAAAAGAGCTGCTGTTTTCCTCAAAAGGAAAGGAAGCTCTTGAATACCTAGTCAATGTTAGAGGATATGATACAACCAATCTTCAAGCTACGGAATGGATATATTGGCCAGAGGATGCTGAAATAAGGAAGCATTTAAAATCCAAACTTCCAAAGGAAAAGCACCTGGAAGCAACCTCTATCAAACTCAACGGAAACGGTGGAGATCTTTTCAGAGTTGCTCTTCCCTATAGAGATAGATACGGAAAAATTCTTGGATTTGCCAAAAGAGCCACCATCAAAGAGGGGATTGAGGATGCTGAAGGTAAAACTCATCGTTGGAGTTATACTTCGGGCCTTAAAAAAGACGATCCTTTCAATGTTTACCGATGTAGGCGCGAAAAGCAGCTAATCTTAGTAGAGGGCCTTCCTGATGCCGCCTATCTACCAAGCTTGGGTATAAAAAACATTGCCGCTACAGGTCAGGGGGAGCTTTCCACCAAGCATATTGAAAGCTTGAAAATTTATGAGATCGAGAGCGTGGTAATCGTCTTTGACAACGACCCAAAGGATAACAAAGGCGAAATAGGATCTATTGAAAAGGCAAAAAAAGCTGCCGAATTGCTGGAAAGAAATGACATTAAGGCATTTATCTTACCTCCACATCACCTAGCTCCATTCAAAGATCCAGATGAATATGTGAAAGCAAAAGGAGCTGAAGCTTTCAAAAAGCTGGTGGAAGAAAAGGCTCAGGCCCGCGTTAGATGGCTTCCTTCTTACTTTGCCTACAAGTATGACCTTTCAACCGACATTGGTCGATTCTCGGCCTTAGGAAGGGCTTCTAAGGCATATGCCCAAATTGAAGATGATTTCAGCAAAGGCATTTTCCGACAGGAAATAGGAAACATTTTCGATCTGCCCTCTGCTGAAATCGATAATGTCCTAGCTAAAGCGTTAAAAGAGCAAAAATCTCAAGATGAAGCTGAAAAATATAAGCAGTCGCTTGATGAAGCTCAAAAGTTAATTGCCCAGGGGGATCTCAATCAAGCCACTCAGCTTCTTTCTAAATTGAGAAAAGAAGATAAAGCTGAGGAATTCCGCGTTAAACCCTATACTGTAGAAAATTTAAAGGCAGATCTATCAAATATCCCAGAAGGCTTGAAAACTGGGTACAAATCTCTCGATAAAACTGTTCAAATTCCTCAAGGGGCTATTACGATCATCGCAGGTAGACCTTCTCATGGGAAAACAACGACCCTGCTCAATTTTCTTGTAAACATGGTTAAGCTGTATCCTGACAGAGAGTTTTATTTTTTCTCCTATGAGGAGCCGAAAAACCAGATTCTTCTGAAGATTTTGAATATCCTTAGCGGAGAATGTCTCAATGAGGTTACCAACCTTGCCAATTTAGAGGGCTACGTAAGAGGTGGTCTCACTAAAGTCCCTAAAGTTAATGAAGCTATCGATCTTCTCCAAACATTGACAGAGAGCCATCGGTTGATCGTTTGTGATCACCCTCTTTTCGTAGATGATTTGAGTAAGGAAATCGCACGACTTAAAGAAAGAGGGAAGCTAGGAGCTGTTTTTATTGATTACATGCAAAAAATCAAGTTCCGTGGCAAATCCTCCAGTAGACAATTAGAGCTTCAAAAAATTTCGGAAACCATTCTGGAAACAGCAAAGTCCAATTCCGTCCCTATTGTTTTAGGAGCCCAACTCGGGAGAGGAACCACTAAATCAGAGGTATTGCGTATGGATAACATACGTGAGGCTGGCGATATCGAGAACGATGCAAAGGTCATTTTGGGTATTTGGAATGGGGAAAAGGAGAGCACAGAGACTAAGGGCGAATCCTCTATGAATCGCTTCGTTGATATTGACTTAGCCGTTATCAAAAATCGCAATGGTCGCTCCAACCATACCATCTCCCTGGTATTTGATAGACCTTTGTCTACACTAAAAGAGAAGAGCTGATTTCATGGGCAAAACAAAAGCAAAAAAAGAAAAAAAGAAAGTTGTAAAGGAAGAAGCCAAACTATTACCTGCTGAGGTACCCTCAGAGCCAGATTATCAGCTTTCCGTGGTAAATAAAAAGCTACACGTTGTGGACAACAGAACGGGAAAATCCATCAACATTAAAACAGTCGAAGACCTGCAGCTGCTTGGCATTTCTTTCGGAGAAGCCAATCGTTCGGAAAGTAGCGACTGGGAACCCACCGCATCAACCATACAAAATTTCTCCCCTCATCAGCTTGCTTCTTTAAAAAACATATTGAGTGAGATGGGCCCTATTGCCCAAAAATCTCAAATTGAAGCAGCTATTGAAAAAATAGTCGAGCAATCTTCCAACAGAGATACTTTTGCCCTTCCATCCCATCCCTTGATGTTCACCCTACTCGCTATGTTTGCTGGAAAGCCTGACATGATCCCAAGGCGTCTATTAACTAAGCCTCAGTCTGAATGGACAGAAAAAGAACACAAAGAAGCTGAAGAATTTTTCTCCTCTATCATAAGAGTAGAAAAAACCAGTAGCTACGAGAGCGGGCGAGAGGAAACCGACACAAAACATATTGCTGTAATCAGCGATAACCCAAAGGTAGAAGCATCTGCCCAGATCGATATCGCTCTTTTTAAAAATGACATTCACTTCAGAGAAGTTAGCCTGGCTCTCTATATCAAACGCACCTTCGGTGCCGAGGGACTAAGACATCTTTTAGGTTTGTTAATCGGTATGGAAGAAAACTTCCGAAAAGGACATTTCATTTGGAGCGTTAACGACCATCTATCTAGATTGGGCCATAAGAAAAAGGCGAACGGTTCTTATGATCATGAGCTAAAAAAGACAGCTAGTGAGATTCTCAGAATTTTCCAAAGCCTTTTTATCACAGCTCGAAGAAAAGATGGGAAACACGAAGTGCTTCGAGGCGAACGACTTTTTAGCATAGAAGGCTTTCAGCAGGAGATATTCGATAAGGTCATCATCGACGAAAAGATCAAGCTTAGGGCTACAGACTTTTGGTACAAAAACGCCTTTGAGCCCAAGGATGGACAATCGGCCAAATACACGAAGCTGCTTAAAAAAATCGCTCAAGAAAACCACCGTGTGCATCCTCTAACGATCTATTTAACTCCCTTGTTAGCAATTTTCTGGCGGATGAGTGCAGATCGAAAAATATCCGTTACTAATCTGATGGATTGGTGTCACTTAGGATCCGAGAGCCGATACAAGATGAGAGACCTCAGATCTCTTGAATCCGAACTCAACTATATGAAAGAGCATGGGTACTTAGGAGAGTGGTCTCATACCGGAGGAAAATCTCTCCTCTCAGAATGCGAAAATCCTTTTGCCTGTTCTCTCACGCTTACCCCACCTGATTGGTTTGGGCAAGAAGTTGGTCGCATCCAGTCTAATAAAGAGATTCCAGCTCTAGAGAAAAAAGATGAGCGTAAGCTAGTCGACTATGAAGAGTTTAAGGAAATCTACAAAAAGTCCAATTTAAACGTCAGACAGTTTGGCAATCATGTGGGTATTACTGGGCAAATGGTTAGCTATATCCTCAATGAGAAAAGGCAAATCAGCAAAGAAGTCTCAGATAAGGTAAGGGCTTTTGCCGATAAAAATTTGTAAAAAAACATCGGTTTTTGATATGTCAAAAATTATAGAAGCCTTGCTCTTCTCATGTATAATGCGCTTTGTAAACAAGTGTAAACAAGATCGACCCCTATCTTTCACAGTCTTGTAAACAAAATCGTCCCTCTTCAGTCACAATACCGACCTGGATCAATCACCACACCGACCCCTTTGGTTCACTGCCTGTTTTGCAAGCCATTGTATTTATGCGACTTATGCTTAAGTAAACAGCTCTAACTATATTCAATCAGAATATAAAGTGTTTACAGCTGCGCAGCAAACAAAGGCTCTCTCTCGCTTCGCTACGAGAGCCAAAAAAGAAACCATTCTGATGAATTGAGCTGCATCAAGACACCTTTTGTAAACAAGTGTAAACAAAACCGACCCCCATCTTTCACAGCGAGAAATCGCCTTTTTGAATGAATTTTCCTCTAAGAAATTGTAATAATGGAGCTTGTAAACAGATGTAAACAAGATCGACCCTCATCTTTCACAGTCTCAATTTTTTTCCTTTAGATTAGATAAATTTTCTCCTTAAAACCTCATGGGAACTTTGCTCGATTTAGAAGGTAGTTGAGTTTTGTAAACAACTGTAAACAAAATCGACCCCTATCTTTCACAGTGCCCTCTCGGAGGTCTCTTATTTTGTAAACAGGACCGACCTTTTTGGATCACAATCTTCGACCTTTATCATTCACACAATCGAAGATTTATCAGGTATAGACTCAAAGTTGGACTTGTTAAGAATCGAAAATAGCAGATGAAACGAACCCTCTAGAGAGGCAAGTCCTCGAAAGCTATTGAATCTTGTAAACAAGCGTAAACAAGATCGACCCCCATCTTTCACACCTCCTCTCTTAAAAGACTTTATTTTGTAAACAGAATCGACCTATTTGATTCACATTTTTCGACCCTTATCCTTCACAGATAGGATAATAAAGAAAAAGACAGTTTGTTGAATTTAAGCAACTTATAGATTTTCTCAGATAAGAGACTGCTTGATCAAACGCTCTTGGGTTTGTAAACAAAAGGGGTTGAGATTCTCCCTCTTTCCATAAAAGATGGGTCTTGTAAACAGGTGTAAACAAAATCGACCCCTTTGACTCACAGTTTCAAAAAGCAGGACAGATTTCATTGTGAGATTTTCCGAGCACCTAAAGTTTTGAAGGGCCTTCAAGTAAACCATCTCTAAAACAATTGGTTACATCTATTTGAGCTGGTCAAGGTTTTGCGGTAATTTTTCTATCAGTTTTGGCGTTTTTCGTTGTAAACAAGCGTAAACAAGATCGACCCCCTTGGCTCACAAATATAGAATGGACGGGTGGACATCCAATAATCCAGTCGATTGGGGAGCTGGATGCCTGAGAGTATGGCAGATTGGACAGCCAGAAATCCATGGATCCAGCAAGCTGTATGAGTGGATAACCAACCGTTTTAAGGCCAATATGATATGAATTAATATGCAAAAAATCGAGCTGTCGACACCCTAATGGTGCTTGAAAAGTACACCAAAGTGGCCAGCATGTTTTCTATTGGTAATTCAGTGATAAAAACGATGAAAAAAGGCCAGCACATGGGCCAGCAATCCGGCCATCAAAGTGGCCGGGACCTAAATTAGCTTGACCCATCTTGCTCTAATTAAGCTGGACAACCAAAAGTCTGGATGAGTGGGGGAGTGGTCATATGGAAAGATGTAAATCCAGAAGATAATCAATCCATACATACAGCCATACAACCAGCAATCCATACATCCAGGAAGTTGGATGGTTGGGAAGGAACGTAGGTAATTCAAAAGAGGGGAGAGGATAGCGAACAACCTAAAGTCGGTTTTCTCCTAACTACCCTTCCCGCTTTACGGTTTTTTTGATATAGTGTCGGTTCTTATTCAGGGACTCAAAAACATGAAAAAAAAGCGTTTACCAAAGAAGAAAATTTCTGCGTTGACGTTGGTAGATGCAAAAAATATCGATGTTCTCTATCAAAAAGCTTCTGGATATATTGATCAGGCGCGACAGACTATTCATCAAACTATCGATACCGAGATGGTTAAGGCATATTGGTGTATAGGACGAGATATTGTTGAAGAAGAACAGCAGGGGAGAAAGAGGGCAGAATATGGCAGCTTTTTACTCGATGGATTGTCAGAAAGGCTCACCAAGAAATACGGGCGGGGATTCAGCGGTGCTACCTTGCGCAATATTCGCCTGTTCTATCAAACCTATCCAAATGAGTTTAGCCCTTCCCTTAGCTGGATCCATTACCGTGCTCTTATGCGTGTCCATGCCTTAGAGGCAAGAAGTTTTTACGAAATAGAAGCTAAGAAAAACTGTTGGAGTGGACGAGAGCTAGAAAGGCAAATTAATAGCTTATTGTTTGAGCGACTAGCGAAGAGCAAGGATAAAAAAGGTCTGATGAGGCTGGCCTGCAAAGGACAAGAAATAGATACTCCAGCTGATGCAATCAAAGAACCTCTTATTCTTGAGTTTGTCGGCCTGCCCGAATCTCATAGATTGGTGGAGTCGAAACTTGAAGAGGCCCTGACTAATAACCTACAGGAATTTCTGTTAGAGCTTGGGAAAGGCTTTGCTTTTGTTGCTAGACAAAAACGGCTCACACTAGATGGCGATCATTTTTATGCCGACTTGGTTTTTTACCATGTGATTTTGAAATGCTACGTGATTATTGACATCAAGACTAGAAAGCTGACCCATGCTGATTTGGGCCAAATGCAGCTATATGTGAATTACTTCGACGAAGAAGTCATTACTCCCACTGATAACCCCACAATTGGTCTGATATTATGCACCCAGAAAAGTGACGCCATGGTTAAGTACACGTTGGGTAAAAAAGCGAAGCAAATCTTTGCAAGCAAGTACCAATTTCATTTGCCGACGGAAAAAGAGCTCGAAGCTGAATTGAAACGCGAGATTAAGAAAATTCAGAGATTAAATAATGATAAATCAGAAGCTTAGAAACATTTGCTACGCAGTGCGGAGCAATTTCGGTTGGACCGCTTCATTAGGGAATCATGAGCATAAGTTGCTTATTATTAGCTACTTATATAACAAGGTTATTATTGAAAATCAAAACAACTCCGGTGGAATAGATTAGAGTTGATAAGTCCAGCTCAAATTGCTAAATTGAACCTATAGATAGACATCAAGTAATCAACAAGTCGAGCAGAAAGTGGTGAAATGAGTTCAGAAGTAGCAGTAGAGCTAGATGAAAAGATCAAGAAAATTGCAAGAGGGTCTTTCATTCTTTTTTTATTACTGGCAACGTTGATTTTGTGTTTATTTGTCTTAAAGCCGACTTTCTATAAAGAAATCGTAGCTTATTCATCTTTGGTGTGTGCTATAACATTCTTTTTGCTCAGCAAAAAACATAGTGCATATTGGGTTTTATTGGAAAATCAACAACCTATTACAGACCAGGTTAAAAAAGAAGCCTGGAAAAGGTATTTTCTATCTTTTGCCATTCCTCAAATGGTATCTTTAATGAACTTTTGTTTGTTTCTTTTTACCAATCTAAAGTAAATAACTCCTTGGTCCTTAGCCACTTATACAACATAAGCAGCATTATCAGACGTTTAAAGTCTATGCTCTTTCTGTATATTGGAAGTCATATTAGCGGCTTTATTGTTTGGAAGTTATGCGCTTTTCCTGTGAACTTTAGGTCGATAGATGCCTTTATCAATAATTTCCAAAAGGCGCAGAGCTGAATGTGTAGGGACACGAACTCCTGATTCCCACGACTGAATCGTACGTACATTTACATTGAGAATCATCGCAAAAACAGCCTGAGAATAGCGTCCCTTTTCTCTGATTTGCTTGATGTCTTTTGCGGTATATTCTAGAGGTGGCTCAGGTAATTCAATGATTTCAGAACGCAGGGTGATTTTCCCTTTACGATAGTCAAGAATGTCTTCAAAGCTGTCCTTTAAATCATCATAAAATTTGCCCATTTTTAACCTCCTTTCACTCTCTCTGTGAACTCTTTTAGAGATTTTTTCTCAACAGCTGAAAGATCTTCTTTTTCATTTTTTCCATAGATCTTCAGCAAAAATAACTCTTCTCTTTTGGGATCATCAAAATAACACACTCTAAATCCTCCCCTTTTTCCCTTGTTGGCGGATT
>CAZOKX010000002.1:1716-78741 GCA_964580785.1 uncultured bacterium | reverse complement strand
CTCTGTTTTTAGCGCGCAAGTATACTCGAATTTTTAGTTTCGAAAGAAGTCTATTGGGTAAAGTCGAGGAAATTCTAATACTTAATCTGATTCGATCATTTTAAAATAGGTTTCGATCCGACGCCATAGAGTGCGAAGCCCTCTTTTCTTGACGAAAATATAGAGCTGTATTGGGCAGGAAAACCAGACAAATGCGTAAATGGCGTCAATAATGGGCATGCCGACAAGATCGCTTAGGGCAAGTTTCCATGTAAAAGGAAGGCCTTTATCAAAGGCATAGGTGAGCATGATCTGCAGGAAAGTTGAAGTGCAGCTGACCAAAGCTGTGAACAGGCAAAGGGCGATTGGCTTGTCTTCAAAAAAGTGTTTCTTTTGCTTGTAAATGAAGGCAGTGGTTAAGCAATAGTTCAGCGCGTGCAGGCCGAACTTAAGCTGAGAACATAGCAAGTCAATACCTATACCGCAAAGTGTGGTTATCCATAAGGATGAAACAAAGGACTTTCGATTGTAGACAAGAGCGAAAAAAGGAGCAAAAGCAAGTAAACGGATATTAGGGAAAAAAACAGTCCCGAACACGGCAATAATCGCGGCAAGAGAAAAAGGAAACCACAAAGGGATCTTGCACATAGAGGTTTACGATTGAGTTAAAAGGCTCCTTTAGGATGGATTAGCATCGGGATTGTTTTCCCGATGATTGTCAAATCAAAGAGAAATGAGCGCAGATCAACGTAGTTGAGATCGAGGAGGATCCGTTGCTCAAACGTCAAATAGCTTCTTCCTGAAGTTTGCCAAATTCCCGTGAGTCCTGGCTTCACCGAAAACAAGGCTTGTGTTTGGCTGCCGATCACTTGTTTAATTGTGTTCACCTCATTGGGTAGAAATGGTCTTGGTCCAACCAAGCTCAACTCACCGAGAAGGACATTCCAGAATTGGGGGAATTCATCGAACGAGGTTTTGCGAAGAAACCTACCGACCCGTGTCAGGCGTGGATCCTCTTTGAGTTTAAAATACTTTTTCCACTCTTTGCGATATTGGGGATTTTGTGCGAGGAGCTGCGTTAGGCGGTGTTCAGCATCGCAAAACATGCTTCGGAATTTCCAGCATGTGAACAGCTTTCCCTCTTTGCCGACCCGTTTGCTGGCATAAAAGACGGGGCCCGGTGAAGTGGCCTTAATAATAATGGCCAGAACAATAAAGATGGGTAGTCCGGAGAAAAGAACGAACAAACTAAAGAAAATATCCAACGCTCTTTTCGAAAGTTCATAGAAAAAAAGCTCTTTCTCAGAGGCTTCTGTAGGAGTTGCGGATAGAGCTGGATTCGGAGAAAACTCGTTTAAGCTCATTTTGTTCACCATTCCTTTTTTCTAATAGCACTAGTTGGCATTCAATTCCAATTAAGCATTATTACCAAAAGAAACAATTTCTGTCTATAAACTCGACTTTGTACAGCTTTGCAGCCGACGAACGTCAGCGAGTTGATCGAAAAAAGGATACTTCAGGATAATTTCTTTCTAAACTTTCGATGCGCTTTTGAAATAATTGTCTCATTTCACCGCCCGTTCTTCCTACATGCTTAGCCGTCTTCAAAAAACAACCTTTCAATAAAACCCTGTCTAACCGTTTTTTACTTCTTAAATTCCGCGCTTTATTGAAGTGGAAATCTAAATACTCCTCTAAAGCATTAATTCGCCCTAAAGTCGTAATCATTTTCGAAGCTTCTTTGGAAAAAACAGCAACTGAATCGTACATGCTTTTCTCACAATGAGTCATCTCTAGCAAAAGGATGCAACTGAGTAAACCTGCTTTGGCAGCTCCATAAGTGCATGTTTTATTCTTAATTCGCTTAGGTCCAAATTCGGAGATCTTACGGCATAAGTCATCTTGGACTACCTGATTCAAGCCGGTTCCTGCTAATTTAGCAGGCAAATTAAAATAAAAATAGGTGCTTGCATGAAGACATCCTCTTTTGTACTGGCCGTGGATTGCAGCGATAATCTCTTTTGTAACCAGCGCCCGCTCCACCTTAAAGACTTCAATGTTTTTTAGATCATTTGGAATCCTTTCTCCCCGGTTGCAAATCGCCATGTAGTTTTGAAAAAATACCACGTCAATTGCATGGTCTCTCCATCCTGCCGCGATGATGACTAAATGCCCGTTTTGAATTCGATCGGCTAAATATTGATCCGGAACTTTCCATCCAGCGTCTTCAAATGCTTTTAGAATAGATGCCTTGTGCAGATTCAAATAGGTTTCTCGATGCTGTTGAAAATACTGTTGTAACTGCTTATGCATCCTCTGGTGCATATAGTTTGAGTAGTGGGATCCAAGAGGAAACGCCGTTTTGCCGATCTTACTTGTGCCTTCGATCCCATTGTAATGAGCTAAATCTTTTCTTTGCATGAATTCCGTCGTAAAAGGGCCCATCGGGATCTCAGAGACAATTTGTTCATCCAATTCTAGAAAGGTAAGCAGTGCTTTGGGGGTAAACCCTCGAGAATCGGGCCGATCTGTTTGAGCTCCTGCATTGACAAGCATGTTAATGAGCGGCGCGTTCCGTTCATAGCATGCTTGAATAAGAGGGGTCCTCCCAAGACTATCAACCGGATCGATATCCACGGAGTCGAAGGATTTATCCTTTTGCTTCAGCTCATTTACCAAATAGTTGACAATAGTAGCGTTCCCTGTTCTAACAGCGAAGTGCAAAGGGGTACGAGAATTTTCATCTTTAATATTCTTGTAACAACCGGTTTCAGTCAAAATTCTTGTTCCGACTATGTCTCCTTTGGAAGCAGTGACATGCAAAGCGGAGCGGCCCAACTGGTCTTTGATGTTGAGGTCTGCGCCAGATTGTTGAAGAATGCTCAGCATTCCCTCTGTAAACCTGTTTTCAGCCGCATAGACAAGCAACGGCTTTCCAAGTTGATCTCTACAATTCGGGTTTGCTTGGAAGTCTTGAAACAGGTTTCTGAGAACCGATATATTTTTTTCTCGAACTGCCTTGAATAAGCAATCTGTAATAGAAATTGTTTTCAAAAGAAAACAAGGGGCAGATGTCGGGTTATTCTGGTAAGAAGGCGGTACACACAAGTATCCTGTAACTGGAACCGGCCTGAAAAAAGGAGGCTGGATAGCTGTTGGTGCATGCTGATAATAAGGAGCTGTTAACAAGGGGACTGTAATCGGAGTTGGTCTGGTAAAAGAAGGTTGAATAGTCATGGGTTTATTTAGTCCGGTGTATAAGGAGTTGAAAGAGAGAAGAAAGGAGGGGAGCTGGCCGGCTTAGAGTGTTCAGCTCTTTTTCTGCCTGAGTGTAAAGCTCTTCTGTTTTGTCTTTACTTGTTTGGATGCCTAAGATAGAGACTGCAGTCGCTTTCTTTTTGTGCTCATCGGATCCGGCTAGCTTGCCCATTTCAGAGAAGGAGCCAGTGACGTCCAGGAGGTCATCGACGATTTGAAAGGCGATCCCCATCTTTTTTCCAACTGACAAGAGAATTGACCGGTCTTCAGTCGATGCATTCGCAATGATAGCGCCGCAATCGAGCGCGGCGATAATAAGGCAGGCCGTTTTATAGTAATGCATTAGTTCAAGAGTTGGCCAATCGATCGTTTTATTTTCTGAAAGTAGGTCGATGACCTGTCCTCCAATCATCCCATGGCTCCCTGCATGCTTCGACAAAGTCTGGACCAAGGCAACTTTTTGTTTATCGGTCAAATGGGGGGCGCCGCATAAGATCTCAAAGGCATGCGTCAAAAGGAAGTCTCCGGCTAGAAGCGCATGGGACTCTGGAAAGACTTTATGTAATGTTGGTTTTCCCCTTCGGTAATCATCATTGTCTATGCATGGAAGGTCGTCGTGGATCAAAGAATAGGTATGGATCATTTCAATAGCGCATGCCGGATCGATGCCAGTGTCAATTCCTATCCCAAAAGTCTCTAATGTTGCGCATAACAAAAGAGGGCGGATCCGTTTTGCAGATGAAAGAAGGGAGTAGCGTGCTGCTGAAAACAAATGCGCGTAAGGTAACAGGGGGTTTTCAGCAATAAGCTGATCGAGCCGTTTTTCGATTAATTTTTTCCATTCACGTTCTTTAGTGAGCAATCAATTTCTCCATAAGTAATCTTAGCATAATATCGATTTTTGAGGTTGTTTATGTATAGCTTGAACTGCTGTGAGGCTTTCATGAAGCAGGGGGCCTTTTGGACAATAACCGATGCCGTAATAGTGGAAGCCTTTTGCATGCATCTCTTTAGCCTTATACTGGTTTCTTCCGTCGAAAAAGACCCGCTGGTTCAGTTTCGAACAAATTTTTTCAAAGTTCACAAAACGAAATTGCTTCCATTCTGTAACGAGGATGATGCCGTCAGCTCTTTCTGCCGCTTCATACTCATCGCTACAATAGGAGATCCGCGGGGTGGAAGGGAGTCGCTTTCGAGCTGTTGGAATGGCCACAGGGTCGTAGAGACGGAGGAAAGCGCCTTCGGCTAGTAGAGCTTCGATGATGGACAGAGAGGGGGCATCGCGCATGTCGTCTGTGTCCGGCTTGAAAGAGAGTCCCCAGATCGTCAAGGTTTTGTTATTGACTCCGCCTTGGGAGACGTAATGGGAACGGATTTTTTCGATGAAGAATTGACGCTGCTTTTTGTTGATCGATTCCACAGCGTCAAGAATAGGCATAGCAATATTGACTTGATCGGCAGCTACTCTTAGGGCTTGAATGTCTTTGGGAAAGCAAGAGCCTCCGTACCCGATACCAGCGTAGAGAAATTCGTAGCCGATACGCGGATCGGAACCAATGCCTACTCGAACAGAGCTGATGTTTGCTCCCACTTTCTCGCAAAGAGAGGCGAGCTCGTTCATAAAGGAGATCCGTGTTGCCAGCATCGCGTTGGCAGCATATTTTGTCATTTCTGCAGATCGGATATCCATCGTGAGGATCCTGTCATGGTTTAGCGTGAATGCCGAGTAGATCTCGCGCATCAGATCAAGGGATTGAGGTGTCTGTATTCCTAAGATCACACGATCGGGCTTCATGCAATCTTGAACTGCAGATCCCTCTTTTAAAAATTCCGGGTTCGAGACGACGTCGAAAGGAATTGTCCGGCCGCGGTTTGCAAGCGCATCTCTAATGGTTTTGCTGACCTCATCGGCTGTTCCAACAGGGACTGTCGATTTATTGACGATCAGACGGTATCCTTCCATGTGCTCTGCAATCGCCTGCGCTGCGGAGTGAACATAGGAGAGATCGCAAGAGCCATCTTCTTGGGAAGGTGTTGGAACGGCGATAAAACAGACCGCTGAGTTAGACACCCCCTGGGCATAGCTAGTCGTAAAATGGAGACGCCCTGCTTGAACATTGCGGTCGATGATTTCTTTAAGGCCAGGTTCGAAGAAGGGGATGATCCCTTGCTTGAGCTTTTCGATTTTTTCATTATCGATGTCAAGGCAGGTTACACTGTGGCCCATTTCTGAAAAGCAGCTTGCTGTTACAAGCCCGACGTATCCGGATCCAATCATTAAGATGCGCATGTTCGTAGTTTCCCATCTTTTAATAGATATGAGAGGTCGCAAAGTGATGCCAATTCGGAATCATGTGTCACGACGATTAATGTTTTTCCTTCTTCTTTGGTCAATTGCAAGAGCAGCTGATGGATCGCCTGAGAGTGCATGCGATCGAGATTTCCAGAGGGTTCATCTGCTAAAATCAATTCAGGATTATTCAACAATGCCCTTGCAATTGCAACACGTTGTTTTTCTCCGCCCGATAAGAGTTTGGCTAGAAAATCTGCGCGAGAACTCAATCCAATTTTTTCAAGAAGCATTTGAGCGCGGAGGTAAGAAAGAGATTGAGACGAGGCACCAAGGCGGGCGATTTTTGCCGGCATGAGGATATTTTCTAAAACAGTGTAGTCTTCAAGTAAGTTAAATGACTGAAAAATAAAGCCGATATGCTGATTGCGCAGTCGGGCTAACGAAGAGGAATCGATCGATTTCCCGCAGATGTGCAATTCTCCCGATGTTGGTTTTTCCAGTGTTCCCAGGATATGGAGCAGAGTGCTTTTCCCTTCTCCTGACTTTCCCATAATGGCAACTGCTTTTCCTTTCTCGATTTCAAGGTCGATCTCCTTAAGGAGGTGAACGGAGGATGGGGAAGTAAACGATTTGGAGAGTTTTTTTGCGCGAATAATCATTCCGACCTCAGGATTGCAGAAGGTCTCAATCGGCATGCTTTAATTGCCGGAACAAGCCCAGCACATAAAGATAGAGCGGGTGTGGCCATAAGTACAAAAACAACGGCGCGGTGGCTGAGCTGGTTGGGCAATCCATTGCCAAAAAAAGTGGCATTAAAGGCATCATGGCCTTGAATGAGGCTCAACAAGTGGACAATCGTATCGATATGCTGCAGAGTAAAAAGAGCTGCAACTGTTCCGATTAAGCTGCTTAAAATTCCCATTGTTACGCCGCATGTGCCGAAGATCATTGCAATGCTTTTAGAAGAAGCTCCCATTGCTTGTAAGATGCCGATCTCCCGTTTCTTATCATTTACAAGCAATACAAGTAGGGAAATGATATTGCAGCATGCTACGACAAGGATAATGACTCCGACCAAGGTAAATAAATATTGATCACTTTGAAATTGCTCGAGGAGGTCTTTTGCAAAATCATATTCTCGAAAAGTGGTTACTTTCCAGTAGGCATCAATGCCAGCGGCAGTAAATGCAGCGCAGAGCTTTTCTTGGTAAAGCTGGGCCTCTTGGATCTCTTTAAACCAGACTGAGATTCCGCTCGACTGGGTCTTATCCAAGTTAAACGAAGAAGAGGAGGAGCCAATGGCATGGGCTACTGCTGCTGGGACTAAGATGCATTTAGCGCCGATCGACATAACGCCTGGATCATAAAACCCAGCTACAAAAATAGGGAGCCTCTGCTCTTGAATTGAACTGGTTGTTGAAGTCGAATAAGACAAATACCCCCGATCCCCAACCAGAACGCCATTGTCTTGAAAATTTTTTGCCAGTAAGACCCCGGTTTCTTTTTCAGCATTTACCGGAAGTTGGGCTCGGCCCTTGCCCGCTAACCACCCTACCCAGGGAAGTGAGGAAGATGCAGAGCCTATTTGGATCTCAGCTTGTGCAATTTCAACCCCTTCCCAAAAGATTTCCCCTTCGACCGCAGTGCCTTGCAAGGGTATCTGGACGGCAAAACGGATATCTTCGAGTCGTTGGGCATGATCTAGGGACTCTTTAATAAGAGAGGCTTGCATTTCGATGGGACCTTCAACAATCAAAGGAACTTCGGGTAAAAGAGAGTAGGTTTCCTCAGTATTTGAAACAAATAAGAGCTTGTCCGAATTGTATAATAGGACCCCCTGTTTGATATTCTCTTTTAATGGGCTAGAGAGCTTAACGTTATTAGCCGGGATGCTGACATGGGAAATCTTGCCATTTTGTATGTGGAGCGTTGCTTGAAATCGCCCCTTTTGAGGAAGAAGGTCCCTAGGAAGTTTCCAATAGGGATATGTGGTCTTTAGTGTATGGATGGCAGCATGCTCGGCAAGGGTTTTTAAGCGTGGTGCTATGTGATCAGCGGAAGCGTGCGCCATCATTGCAGGAGCATCTTCTCGACTGTGGTCAAGAGCGTGGGGAGCCATAAAATACAAATGGTTGAGGTCTTGCGCTCGGATTGGGAGGATCAAGTCCTGGACATATGGGCTCTGATCTGGAAAGGAAGCAATGTAGGAGACTTGGGTCAAAAAACTCTGGGACTTGTTCGCTTTGCCTGTTGTAACTTGAGAATCTGATCTTAAAAGTTGAAGGCGCAAGAGAGCCCCCCCCAGTTCAAAATCCTGAAACACGAGGCTTGAGCTCTCTTTCTTAAGATCTTCTAGGATTGCATAGGCTTGTTTGACTGGGTCTTTTAAAGATCCGTCACTTCTTCGATCGGCGATCGGAAAGTTGAGAGGCAGTTCTCCATCTTCCTCATAAGAGTAGGGGTCGGAATCTGGGCTTTGAAATTTCTGAGAGATGCTCTTATTTTGGAAATAGGATGAGGAGGAGACTGAGTCAATCTGGTAATAATAGGAGGAATAATAGGCGTGGGTCGGTGTAATTCGCAAAGGGGCATTCAGGCTCGTGAGCTTATTCAGCCACTTTTTCTCAATTCCTTCAGTGACCGATAAAAAAACGAGGACAAGCCAAACAACTAGGGAGATTACAAGGACTGACATCAAGGAGATCAAAGAAACAGATAACTGTTTCTTTCGGGGAAGTAGGTACTTAAATGCTATGGAAATTTCAAACATTTTTTGTGGAGCCTAGTTGGTCCAAAATTCAAAATTATGAACAAAAGAGTCGATTTGGAAAGCCCAAATCGACTTTAAGTCTAAAGTATGCATTTCTTAAGGTGGCAGGGAAGCGGAGCTGGTTACTTTGCTTCTTTGAAGACAACGTGCTTTTTCAATTTTTTATCAAACTTTTTCAGTTCGATCCGTTGCGTTGAAGTCCGCTTATTTTTGGTTGTCCAATAGACTTCGGAGCTCTCTGTGCTTTTCAATTTGATTGTTTCGCGTGCGCCTTTTGCCATAATTAGGAATCCTTTTAGGGATGAATAGATAAAGAATAGGGGGATTCTAAAAGATTTATCCATTAATTCACAAGGGTATTTAGATAAGCAGACAGGGGATAGGAAAGTGCAACAAATTTTTTACTGAATATCCGACAAGGGAATGTTTTTATTCGCCGTATAGCTAAAGGAGCTTAAAATGGCAGGAAAAAGTCGGCGAGGCTTTCGAAGTATTGTTATTTTTGGCAAAATTGGAAATCGACATAGGGAGGCCTTTTTTTCATGCGTTTTGAGTGTGCAACCGAAAAGTATGCCGAAGAGGCCTTCATATGTCTTTAAATTTTTAGGCGACACTTCGTCGCAGATTTGTTACCCAGCTTTGAACTAGGCCCAAAAGTCGTTACTTAATGACTATTGTCCTTTGCACATCGTTGAACATCCCTCCTGCAGGCTTATTGGTGGGATCGAGTAGTTCAAGACGCACCCGGTGCACACCTTTTTTTAATCCGTAAATGTAGTAAGGCTGCCAAGAGCTGATCGTCCTCTGGACATTGTTGTTTATTGTCAAACGCACTTTATAACCATCTCGAGAAAGCTGGCAGTTCGTGATGTAAAAGTCGAGGAGAATTGGCTCGCCTTCATTGTACGAATATTCCCCTTGAGGCTCATTATATGTGAGGTAGGGAAGCGATAGATCAATCTGTGGGTTGTCCGCTTTTTTCTGGTAATAGAATATGCTTGCGGCAAAGCACCCGTCATCTTTAAGGCTTTCATTGTACGAACGGACTGGGAAAGTTCGGATCACATGCATCCCTGGCTGCAGCTTAAAAGGGATTTTAAAGTCTGCTGTCTGGTCGAAGTATTCTTCGGCATCATCTAAAGCATTAAGAAGTGCCTCGTTCACGACAAAATACGGCTGATTGTCAATGAAAATGTGTAATGCTTGCCCTTCATTGTCGTTATAGATCTCTTTTTTTCTGGGGAAATCGCTATCTACTCCTAAGGGAAGACCTTCCAATTTGATCTGCCCTTTCACTGGTCCAGAGGATTTTACTTCGCCATTTTGTGGAAATAAGATCTTTGTGGTGACATGATCAGGTTCTGGCGTTGGGTCGACAGGAACGATTCTCACATCTTTAGGATTGGGGGTTTGTTCATTGATTTCTGCACAGTATCCTCCTGAAAGCGCCAGTGCGGATAAGATCGTCATGGCTGTCGTAATAAAAGGTGAATTCATGTTGCAACCTCTACTTATGATATTGATAATTGGGTGTACTTTTTTTGCCTTTAAATGTCTACAAAATTCGATTTGCTAAAATATTGACAATCAATTATCGACAAGATTAAAGGCTGCTTTCAGATATTGGTGATTGCTTTTTACTTGTTTTCGTAATTGATTCGAGATCTATAAAAACTGATCAAAAATCAAAATAACTAATCCGTAGCAGCCCTTTAGGAGAGAATTCGGATGACCTTTGCTCCAGTCGATATTATTTTTTTCATCGTTGTTTTCGGATTGGTGTTCGACTATACAAACGGCTTCCATGACGCTGCAAACGTTGTTTCCACTGTTATTGCCACACATGTTCTAAGGCCTGTAACTGCGATCTTGATGGCTGGCGTGCTCAATGCAATTGGAGCTACGCAGATCAGTGGTGTTGCCCAGACGATCGCAAGCGGCCTTATCGATCCCCATTATTCTACGCAGGCAATAGTCTTAGCTGCTTTGGTCGGAGCGATTTTATGGAATCTTCTCACCTGGTATTTAGGGATACCAAGCAGCTCTTCTTATGCCCTGATAGGGGGGCTGCTTGGCTCAGTTTGGGTCAGCGGAGGACAGAGCGCGATCCTTTGGAACAGTGTCGTTTTCAAAGTGTTGATCCCGATGGTTCTTTCACCGATCACAGGGTTTTTCCTAGGTTACCTTGCGATGAAAGGGCTCAAAGTTCTTCATCGGTATCCTAAGATTAGGAACAATAAAGCCATTTTTGCAAAACTGCAGATTGCCTCTGCAAGCCTTGTTGCCCTTTCGCACGGGCTTAATGATGCGCAGAAAAGTATGGGAATTATCACATTAGGACTATTTGCTGGGGGATATTTGGCCACTCCCCATATTCCTCTTTGGGTTATCCTGGCCTGCGCGCTCACAATTGGCCTTGGAACTGCTTCTGGGGGCCTTCGGATCATCCGCACGGTGGGCTTTGAGATCACCAAATTAGAGCCTTTTCAGGGTTTTGCCGCCGAGACCAGTGCTTCATGTGTTATCCTCACAGCAAGCTTCTTAGGCATGCCTGTTAGCTCGACTCATATGATCGTCGGCGGCGTAACAGGGGTCGGCGCTGCAAAAGGAGCATCCAAAGTCCGTTGGAAGACGGCTCGGAAGCTCGTTTTAGCCTGGGTTTTCACAATTCCAGGGGCTGCCGCAGTTGCTGCTGGATCCTTCTATCTATTAAAAATCGCTGGTCTTATCTTTTAATAGCTTTCGCTATATAATTTTTAATTTATATAAAATAAAAATACTTAAATTAATAATATTAAATTGAATAAAAAATAAATAAATTCAATAATAAGTATAGGGAGCTATATTCATAAAAATTAGGTATATCATGCAGCACCGTAAAAAGGTTGAAGAGCTATCGGTCATAGATGCCGTCGATAACCTGACGCACATGGCTGAAATCGACTTAAAGGCTTCTATTCAAGAGGAAGTTAGCCCGCTCGAGCTGACAGAAGAGCAAATCAGCGAACGGTTGCATTCGCTATCCTGGCATGACCCCGAATATTTTTTGTACAGCCGCGAGCGAATCAAAGAGACCTTCCGCGTTATTCAGAACTACTTCAAACAGATCTATGAAAAAGAAAAGGGGCAGTTAAGAGATGCGAGCATGCAGAAGGGGATCCAAGCAATCATGCTCCTAGCAGGGGAAGCTGCCCAGAAGATGGATCAGTACACAGAGAAAATGACAGGGGCCAAAAAAGAGGGAAGCATTACTCAGCTGAAAGAATATCAAGATTTGCAGCATTATTATCAGACGAAAATTATCCATAAATTTCACAACTATTTGGAGATTAAGGAAGGATGGCAGAACGAATGGGGTCAAGCTGCGGAAGCAGAACTTCTAGATATTCAAAGGCAAGGTTTAAAAGGCTTGGACGCGGTCCGTAAAGACAAAGAGTATGAGCTATTCATGGTTCGCAAGGAGGATGGGAGGCCTTTCTTCAACCGCGATCTGCTACGCCACTTGCGCCTTGTCGGGGAATTTGATGAGATTTTTACTGAGTCGTTTGGAGAGGACCCTTTCCTAAAGATCAAGATAATCCAAGACAGGGACCTGCATACGACGGCCAAAGAAATCCTGCACTTGGTCGCTCCTTACGTTGATGACTTCTACAAAGAAGCTCTCCGCTATAAGGATATCGAGTTTGTTGCTTGCATCAATAAGGCGATTATGGCCCTGATGCTGGCTGCCAACCCGCGCAACCTGGTGCAGAACACAGCTGGAAAGAGTTGCGTGGGCTATTTCACCGATTTCCAATACTATTTGCGCAGAGCCCTTTCTTCTCAAGAATACATGAAGTATATCTCAAATCCTCCCGACTCGTCCCAACGGTTTTTCCATATTTTGCTCAACCTATCTTATGGCTTGAGTACCTCCTTTTTCACTCGTCTTGGGAGCCGCAAAGAGATGGTTGCTTTCATCCACTTTTTGATTGAAGAGGGAGCAAAGGAAAGTACCGTACAAACAGCAACCGGTAGTCCGCTCTCTCTATGGAATAATTTAGCTGATGAAGATGAGCATATTCGTTATACCTTGAAGAAATATCCTAATGGGCCTTTGATGAAGGCGATAGACGTTTTTAGAACTGAGCAGCAGCTCGTCGGATTTGATCCATTTGCCCAAGGGAACCTTCCAGGCCAGCTATTCACCCTCATCAATGATGAGATGCACATCAGCTGCTTGCGGATACCTTGTCCCGTCCGCCAGGAATACATCAGCAAAGCGGAGCTTGCTGAAGAGTTTTACTGCTTTTTACGTTCGATTGCCACGGAGAAACGGGAGCAGCGCCATCTATTGATCAACCTGCAGGACCGTACCTCATGGCAGGAGCATGCCCGTTGCCTCTCTCTTGAAGATTTACAGAAAAAAGCCGAATTTTCCAATTCGTTGGTCATCGTTACCTTGCCTAAAAGTGGAGATTTTTATATGCAGGCAGGAAGCTATATTAATCTCAATGAATCCAAGGAGTTTATTAACAATTTTAAAGAACAGATCGCAAGCGGCGAGCAGTGCGGATATTTTCTGTCGGGAGCGATGAAAAGCAAAGAAATCGAAGAATTTGTGAATGAAACAATGAAGATGATTCACCTGTATTTCTTTGGTGGTAAAGAGGTCCTCCTGAGAAAAAACCGCCTCGATTTTATTGAAATCTTCTATCTTTTTTTCACATTAAAGCTCATTGATGTTTGCAAGCCCGATACGATGAGCTTTACGTGCAAAGATGCTGTCGATACAGGAGCTGCTGCCAGCGCTGAGATTTACGCTTTCATCAAGATGATGAATGGATTAAAGCTCTGGGAAAAGAATGAAAAAGACTTCTTAAGCTGGATGATCTACTCATCTGCTCTACTACTTCGCAAGCGGGCGATTGACCATCAAAGGTTGAATAGGATGCTCAGCGCCTTGGCCGTAGTCAATGCAGAGCTCGAAACTCAGCTAAGCGAAGTCGCTAAAATTAGCAGCAAGCTTTATAGCTTGCCCTTCTTCAAAGACCTGTCTATCCAAGAGGCTCAGTAAGATCATAGAGAGATGCTTTCATAGGAGGCAAATATTTGGGGCAAAGAATCATGATTAGATATGCCTACGAGCTGTAACTCTAAGCTCTAAAATCGTTCAGCAGCTGCGTAAATAGTTTAGGGACTTTTGCCATAATTTCAGGCGGTTCCACATAGGCGATGCGCAGCTGTGTTTTCCCGGGATTAGATTCACCTGGCTGCGGTGAATAAAAACCGTCCATCGGGGCGGCCAGCAAGGTTGTTTTGACTCCATCTAGCAGCACGCTTCCCTTTTGCGCACAATAAAGCGCAAATGCGTTCGCATCGAAATCTGCACCGCATAAGTTGCGCATATCGATCACGGTGTAGAGAGCCGCGTCCGGCTCTGAAACAATTAATTGGGGCAGTTCTTTTTTTAGGCCGGAGGTAACGGTCTGTGCCATTTGCCGGTAGTAGGAACGTTGCTGGTTAAACCATTTCTGGAGCGCTTCTTTCGATTCATGCAGAAGAGCACCAAATATATATTGTCCGATCACGTTGGCACACAAATTAGCTGTGTTTTCAGCTACTGTTTGCTGATGAAACTCTTCATTGTCCGTGATAATTGCTCCCGTTCGCAAGCCGCAGGCGTTCCAGGCCTTTGAGGCGGACTCGATACTGATCCGTCGTCCGGTGATCCCAGGAACATCTTTTTCTGTAACGCCCCAAATGCTGCTCGTTTGGCTTTCGGTATAAAACATTTCACGGTAGGCTTCATCGCTAATGAACCATAAATTATGCTTCACGCATAGTTTGGCAAGGTCATTGATTGTTTTCTGGGAAAAAAATTGACCTGTTGGGTTGTCGTAGGGGATCACTAATAGGGAGGAAGGGGCTGATCTTTTAATCACTTTTTCGATTTCAGATAGTTTTGGCAAAGTAAATTTTCCATTTTCTTCTAATTGGCGGGTTACGGTGATGGTAGAACGCCCTGTACGAACGGCAAACGAGGTGTAATTAGAATAGGTCGGATCGATCATTAATAAAGGGTTTTCCAAAGACCCTGGCGGTCCGCAGACGCCCAGAATAACAAGTTCCATGGCGTGGCTTCCGCCATCTGTTATTTGGGAATGAAGGCCTTTTATCGAAAATCCGCAGCTTGCGATCAGATGTAAAAATGCGTGGTTGGCCTCCTTTTCGCCGACTGTAGTGGAATACTTCACCACACCATCTTTAAAGGGGGTGCTTGGGCCGTTCAGAGAGAACATTCTTTTGACCATCGAAGGGTGCATCGGTAATGTGACATTTCCAATCCCTATGTTTATTCCAATGACTTGGTCGGTCCGTTTCAAAAACTCGATTTGCGCAATACGGATCGATGAGGGGAGCCGATTCCGATAATGGGAAGAAAGCAAGGGCTTCATAATTTTTAGTTGAGGCTAAGGTTTTCGGGGATCATGGAAAGGGTGGTATACTTGCCTCCCATTTCCCTTAGGATTATCTGCCAAATTTTTTCAGGGGGCGTACCAAAGACATGCTTTGCAGATCCTGGGTGTAGGAACCATCCGCCGCTTAAAAACTCTCTTTCAAGCTGGCCAGCTCCCCATCCGGCATAGCCAAAACAGAGGCGGACAGCAGGGCCATTTGGATCGCTGATCGTTTCTTGAAGGAACTGCAGGTCACCGCCGAGGTAGACCCCTTCGCATAGTCTAAGGGTCTGCTCAGGTATGTGGTCGGAAGAATGAAGTAGCATCATTTGATTGGGCTGGATGGGTCCTCCGGCGCGGATGAAGACGTTGTGGTTATTGAGCTCTTTGACGTTCAAGACTTCATCAGGAAGCTCCATTTCGAGGTTCTTATTAATGATCAACCCGAACGAGCCGGCTGGGCTATGTTCGCAGATGATGAGGACGCTTCGAAAATAGATCCCCGAATCAATATCGGGGCTAGCGATCAAAAATGAGCCTTTTGTCAAATCAGAGTAAGGAGCAGATTCCATGGAGCCCATCCTTTTTAATTAGCAGCTTCTGTCAACTGTTGATTGTACAGCCGGAGGTTGTCCGATAAGGCGTCGGCCTGACGGAGCAGCTCAGCAAAGTCCTGCTTGAACTTGTTGTCATTTAAGATCACCTCTTTTTCAGGGGAAAGTTCGGCTCGATCGATTAGCATCGAAAGGCGGGACATTGCTGTATTGATATCATCGACCTCGTTTTCGAAGTAGTTTTTAAAGTTCTGAGGATTATCAAGTGCGTTAAGGACAGTGAGCCTCTGGGCTCGCTGGCGCTGCCAGCTCTTGTTTAAGTGGAACAGGAGTCCGTAGTGGTTGATATCGTTCATGAGCGTGTTGGCCTTGCTCATAACAGCTGTTAACCTCAGATAGAGGTCATCGCCTTTAATGAGTTTGCCCAGAGTCCCTTGGCCATTGGCGATATCTCTGCCAATAAGGTCAAAGGAATGGGTTGCGTTCTTGAGGTTTCTCATGACAATGCCAGCATTGGCAAAGACTTTTGCATCTTTCATCTCACGGATGGCATTTTGGATATCGGACATCGTGCTGCTAAATTTCTGGACCCCTGTTTTGATTTCAGGAACTAATTGGAGGTCGTTGGCTGATTTGGCCGTTATTTTGATTTCGTCCATAGCACTGCCAAATGAGCGGACTGCATTGCCGAGGTCATCGCCGTTTCTTTGAAGCCATCGGTTGACTTCTTTGATTGTTACTTGAAGGTTATTGGACAAATCGGAGAGTTCATTCATTGCATTTTCGATCGGGTCAACCGATTCAGCATAGATCGGTTGATTGGAGACTAGCTTTGGAGTGATTCCCTTAGGGGGTGCTTTGGGAATGATTGCAATCGATTTTTCACCGAGGAGGCCGGATGTTTGGATCGAGATTTCATCGGTGTCGTACACCTTAACGCTCGAATCGACCTTCAAAACAAGCTGGTAGAAATAGATCCTTCCGAGCATATCCACGGAAGGGGTTTTACGCGCATCGTAAATTTCATCGATTGCAACGACCTCACCAACAGGCTTTCCTGCAAACATCACTCTGGTGCCGACATTGATCTTATTAATATTGGAAAACCGGACGTAGAGGGTCTGCTGACCGTCGCCAACGCTTGGTTTAAGGAACATGATCAATGAGACGATCAAAAAGCAAGCTGCTACGACGAAGATGCCGATCAGCATGTTTTTCGTTTGTTCACCCATGGTGATTTTTCTCCTTTAAGATTCTTGGATCTTCCGAGATCGACTTATATAAAAATCCGATTAACGGATCATCGATTTTCAAAAAGTCATCGGGCTCTGCAATGTGGGCAATTTTCCCATCGCGGATCAACGCAAGCCTATTGCCGACATAAAGAGCAGAAAACATGTCATGGGTAACAACGATGCTTGTCGCTTTCAGCTCTTCTTGTGTTTTAACGATTAGCTCATTAATTTGCATAGCAGTAATTGGATCGAGGCCCGTCGTTGGCTCATCGTAAAGGACAATCTGAGGGCGGTAGACGATCACGCGGGCAAGCGCAGCCCTCTTGCGCATCCCTCCTGAAAGTTCCGAGGGCATTTTTTTCTGCGTTCCAGAAAGGCCGACAAGTTCAAGGGCATGGTTGACGCGGTCGTTCATTTCTGCTGGCGATACCTTTTTGCCAGTATGGGGATCTCCATGCTCGCGCAAATAAAAAGCTGCGTTATCTTCAACAGACATTGAATCAAACAGGGCTCCTCCTTGAAAAAGCATTCCCATATGCCGAACAGCCCGTAAAAGTTCCGCTCCTGTCAGAATTGTTATTTCAGTTCCGTCGATATTGACAGTTCCCTCATCAGGCTTTAAGATTCCAATGATGTGCTTGAGAAGGACGCTCTTTCCGATCCCGGATTGTCCTAAGATCACAAGCGTTTCGCCGCTTTTGACATCGAGGTCCATGCCGCAGAGCACTTGGAGCTTTCCAAATTTTTTCCACAGATTGCGAATGTTAATCATATCAGCCTAAGAACTCCGTTAATTCGCCATGGATGATATTCAGGGCTACGGTTAGGAAGAAATTAACGAAGAGAATGCAGCAATAGGTGATTACCACGCTGTTTGTTGTCGATCTCCCAACGCCTGCCGCTCCTCCCGAAGTGCGCAGTCCCTTATAGCATGCAATCGTCATGATGAGAATCCCAAACACAAGGCCTTTGATAACGGCAGTTAAGAAGTCGAAGTAAGTGATGTTGGTGGGCATCGGATCGAAGTAGGTGATGGGCGCCATTCCAAAAAAATAGACAGCGATGAGATAGCCGCCGAAGATTCCCATCACAACGCTAAAAATTACCAACAGGGGGATCATCAAGATCCCAGCAATAAACCGTGGAGAAATGAGGTAGCGGTTGGGGTTGACCGCCATTGTCTTAAGCGCATCAATCTGTTCGGTAACTTGCATCGTTCCAAGCTCGGCGCACATCGCAGCGCCAACCCTTCCTGTGACCATGAATGCAGTCAGCACTGGTCCAAGCTCGGTCATCATTGCCTTTGCCACCATTAGTCCTGTGACAGAGGCCAGTCCTTTATCAGAGAGTTGATAAAAAGATTGGGCAGCAAGCACCATTCCTGTCGATAGCCCCGTAATGGCCACAACAGGAAGTGAAGCAACGCCGATATCGAATAGCTGTTTCAAGACTAAATAGAAGTGGGGAGGACGTCGGATTGTTGTTTTAGCCACATCGAAGATGAGGGTGGCATATTCTCCGATAGAGATCACAAATCCTAATGCAATATAAAGCCTTTTAATCAAAGGATGGTGATGGTTGTTGTTCGTCGTTGTATGACTATTATTTCCGTTCAACGCAACCACCCCCGATTTTTAGCCCGCAATAATCGGATTGTATCGGAAGGGCTATTTGGGGTCAAATCCAGCTATATTTAGAGGAAGTGACGACAAAAAGACACTTTCCGCTTCGCATTGGAAAGTGTTTTCTACGTGAACTTTTAAAGAGCTATTAACCCAATTTTTTTCTTGGGTTATTACCCCCCCCTTCCTAGTTTATCGATGAGGCTGATTCCTAACTGATATGCCTTATTAGAAGCGTCTTGAAGTGCCTCTTGGCTCGCTTGAGATGAAGGAATGTGAACCTGGCTAATGGTAGTGCGGTTTGATTCTTCCTCTGTAATAGAGGGTTGAATAAGGCTACTGAATCCTTGACCAACAGCAGGGGCATGTTTTGAAGCAACCTTGAGCATGGGGCGAATAATTTCGCTGTTTTGAAGGTTGGTGCCAATGGAGTAAAAGATATCTCCAACTCCGCTGCCACTGTTAGAATCTAAGCGAGGGTCAAGAGCGGGAGCTGGACTAGAAATTGCTTTTGGAAAGAACCCTAAAGCAATTCCTGAAACACCCGCTAATAATGTAGTTGCTAGCACTGTTTTTCCCTGTAGGCGCATCAAGCCGGTTTGATTATCAGTCAAATCATGATATTGGCGAACCTGGTCTACAAGGCGTAACGCCTGTTGGCTCCCAAGCTGGCTAAGTGTTCTCATGAGTGAACCAAACTGTGAAATTAAAGTAAACGAAGATACTGACATAGATATTCCTCTTAAATAATTTTAACTAAACCCTTTTTTAACAACCGTTTCGTTCGATCGAATGGCCATGTTAACCAATGATTTCGCTGTGTTATGCGCAGAGTTAAGTCCGTCCAGGACCCCCTCGATCGATCTCATCGTATTATCGATAAGATATCTCTTTATAGTCATTTCCGATTTAACCTCAGTGAGATCGGCGTGCGACCAAATGAGGTTAGCATCAGCACACCCTTTTCCGATTGTTGTCACTCCTTCAATAATCCCTAGCGTCCCTTGTGCAATTAAAACGGCTTTTTCGGCAAATTCGATCCCTGACCAGGCGAAGGCTCCAGCTGACCCGAAGATGCCGATAACTCCAGCGAGAAGTCCTACCGCCATCGGTAGGAACATCGCGAGCATTTTGCGCCGATCTTCATCTTCATTGGCAAGTTTTTTGGCCAACCAATCCCAAACCCTCGATCCTGACACCAGCATATTGGTAATGGAAAGTATCCCTGATGCAATCATTGCGCCGCCGATGAGCGATCCAGCCCCGGTCGCAACAAGGGAGACACCAATTACGATTGAGAGGGCGGACAAGAGGGAGTTGGCTACTTTTTTTAAGAGGGACCAAAAATCAGATGCTTTGGCCTTCTCAGCAGATTCCCTGAGCTTTTGTAGATTATCTGCTGAGATTTCTTCGAGCTGCAGTCGGAAAGTTTCTAGGCGGATGCCGAGCGTTGAGAGGATTTGATTGCCAAAGGAGCGGAAGGTTTCCATCGCTGCTAAAAAGCGGAGCTCGGTAACGTTGGGAAGATTGAGAGGACATGGCGCATCCTCTCTAAAGTTTGGTGGATTAAGAATCGGTGGTGTATCGATGACAACGGGGATAGGAGAAACTAAAAGAGTTGGATTTGTGGTGTCCGAGGAAGGAGAAGAGGTGTGTGCATATGGGTCCGTAGTAGGTGGTGCCCGCAGAGATGGATCAAAATGGGTTTTAGAACCGACAGTTACTGGAAACATAGGGATCTTATTTTGTCCGTCTTCTTAGTAGGTTGATCATCTCTGCAAGGCGCTTTCCCTCATCTGTTTTGAGATCAAGGAGCTGTTCTGCTGCTTTGAGCGCTTTGTTTGCTTCCTCGGCGTTGTCTTGCGATAGATAACATTCAGCCGCATGAAAATGGGGCAGGGGGTCCTTGTCATTGAGCAAGACCACCATGCACCAAGCATGCAAGGCTGCAGTGTATTCTTTTTTCATCTGCTCTGAAGAAGCCAAGCCTTTCCAGAAGCCACGATTGAGCGGTGCCGATAGCACAAGTTTCGTAAATACTTTAGCGGCCATTCCGTAATCGCCGTCATTGTACAGGTTATAGGCAGTTGCGTACAGCTCATTTTGCCCTTCTTGAGAAAGAGGCTCGACCCCATCAGGGGGTAAGTTGAGGATTTCAGCGATTTTTCTTTGAATATCGATGTTCATTACAATCCGGTCTTTCCGATAATTGATTCGGTGTGCCGGATCACCAAATCAATAATTTTTTGAGAAGATTCAGTGTATTCGACCCGAATTTCGAACCGGTGGTTGATGTACATAGCCGTTTCATTGATCTTAGAGACCTGGTCTTTCACGGTGCTATCTAAGATGGTGAGAGCTCCTTCAATGTCATCAAGCTTAAAGGCATAGATTTTAGGATCGTACTTTTGGTCCATGTTATCGCGATGGAGAAACGATCCGAAGATCTGCGGGCTGAAATCACAGATACGATCGATCGTCTCCCGCATCTCATCATTTTCAGTAAAATCAGCATCCTCTTTATTTGCTTTAGCATGGGTGAGGGCTGCCATTAATTTTTGAAGGTCGCGGTTTTGATCATTAAGAAGGCTAAGAGAGGAGACCAACACATCGATATTTTTTTCAACTTGAGTAAATACCTCATCCTGCATTCTCAAGAACTCATATCCAAGATTGTAGCCAATAGTTGTTCCCATAGTTCCCCCTTTGTGCAACAACCGGCGCGCGACTTTATCAAAAGAGGGGTATTTATTCAATCTTAACGAATGTTAAGTAATTCGGAACCGTCAAGTTTACTCTTTCAGAAAGCGCTCAGCTTCGCTGGCGCATACCCAAACTCGGCAGGGAGCTTCTTTGAGAACCCTTTCGGCGATCGCTCCTAATCCTTTATTGCGAGCTAGTCGAGCCGGTTTTAGTGCTCCTAAGACTAGCAGATCGTATTTGCCCTTCCGAAGCAGCTCTAAAATGGTATCTGGGATCGAACGGGAACGGACGAGCTTCAACTCCATATTGACGTTCAAGTCTTGAGCAATCACTTCTGCTCTTTTTAAGATCGCCTCTGCTGCAGCAACGCGGTCAGGGATCTCAATATCTAGAGGCAGGGAAGAAGCTATTTCAATCACTTGAATAGCAGTTACTTTGGCGCCATGAACTTTGGCCAGCTCGCAGGCCATCTGAACGGTTTCGGTTTGCAGCCCCCCTCGCGTAGGCACTAAGATGTTGCGAACATTCATCGGTCTATAGCCGGGAATCTTGATCTGTTCGATTGCCACGCGTCCCATGGGCTTTATTTTCTTTGCCCTCCTGTAATAGAAGTACATCGCCATCCCAAATGCCATCCAAGCTAGCCCTAGATAGCGGCCCTCCCGTTTTGTGATCATGATAAGACACCACACACTGATCGTTGCCATGGATCCGATGAGTGCTGTAACGGGAAGTTCATAACCCCGGATTTTGATATTGAGAGGGATCTTAAAAGGTCGTTTCATATCGGGTTTTTTTACCCTCAAAACCAAAAGGGCCAAATGCGCCGACGTGAAGGCTAACATTGCGCCAAAGTTGTACAAATCGGCCAAAAGATCGAGATTGCCGCGGCTGGTTAGAATGATAAAGCTGGCGACAACAGTAAAAAATACAAGGGAAATAACCGGCGTGCGGAAACGGGCCTCTAACCGATAAAAGATCCGAGGCAGTTGATAATATTTTCCCATATTGAAGGATAACCTAGAAGAGCCGATCAATCCTGCATTAGCTGCGACTATTAAGACAACGGCTGCCAGCACGGAGATGCAGGGCAAGAGAAAATGCTTGCCAAAAGGCAATGCTTCGACAATCCCCGCAACGGGATTTAGCACATACTTCGTTCCTAGATCGTGAGGAGTGATTGCAGACAACGCCGTAACCGAAAGGCCAAGATAGACAGCAATCAAAATGAACATCGTTAAAATGATCGCGCGAGGTACGGTCCGAGCAGGTTTTTGAGCTTCAGCTGCAAGCATAGAGATCGATTCAATTCCTGTATAGGCTACCATCGCCATGGCAGTTCCTCTAATGAAATCGCTCCACGAAGGAGACCAGACTGCATTGGGAATACCGATCCGCATATGGTCGACAATTGTGGAAAGATCTAAAATTGTGCCGAATCCGATCGTGATCACAATAGCTTGGATTAGAATTGTAAATGCCGTCAGGAGCAAACTGATCCGAGTTGATTGCTTTGCACCAAAAACGTTCATTAAAAAGAGGATGAAGACCAAACCGATTGAAAACCAGATCTGAACATCAGCGTTGTGAAGAGGAGCATAGAAAAATGCTAGATACGGCCCGACTGCAAAAGCTGAGATCGCGATAGTTACAATGTAATCGAGCAGAAGACCCCAACCCGCAATAAACGAGACCAGATCATTGAAGGCATGGCGAGCAAAGCTAGCAGATCCTCCCGATTCATGAAATGCCGAAGTCATTTCTGCGTAGGTAAGCGCAGTGCAGACGAACACAAGCCCAGCTAACCCTAAGGATATCGGTGTTGCGCCCAATGCAAAAAGCGCAGTAATTCCTAGCGCATAATAGATCGATGAGCCTAAGTCTCCATAGCCGATCGCAAATAAGTCAAAGATTCCCAAAACACGTTTTAGGGTCCTCTTATGCAGCTGAACGATTATAGTCTTATTGCCCCCCGACTGTTGTTCCATTAAATGACGGCCCTTTTCATTTCCGGTCTAAGAGCTAGGTATCAGGCTTGCTAACATTTTTATCAAGCCTTGTCTTGGCACCGAATATCAATAGGTTTTCTGCATTCACATAACAAAAACTGCCTTCCACTTTTATGGAAGGCAGTCGGAGTTATCAAACGGTGGTGCTTAAGAGATGCCGTGCTTAATGATTAGGCCTTTACTGCACGGACATCTAGATGCTTAAACATTTTGTTGTTAAGCAAGTTCAGGTCTATCATCCAGAAGGGGGGTTAATCGATGAACTACATCTTTCAAACCATATCCATAATCTGGGAGAAAGATCCTCAGGAAGTTAGATCTTTTATCATGCGCGCTGGTTACTTCCATTCTGATTTCATATTCGTCATCTGAATCGCTAAGTTCATGAAGTCTATCTAAGATAGCTAGACGCTCTTGCTCTAATGCTTTGTACTGCTGTTCAGCGGCATCATTTTCTTTAACGGCATTTGTAGCTTGAGCACGTGCTGCATTCAGTCGAGGTGCTGCGGCAGATGGGTCAAATGTGAGTATTCGAGAAAGAGATGCAACTGAGCTCGTGTTAAGTGAATCTCTATCAGCAACTCCGTCATTAAGAGCCTCAAGGAAGCGGTGTAGTTCTGCTAAAGCCTTTTGCTCTTTTCCAAAAACCCAAACTTTGTCTCCAATGTCATTCCCCCAACGATTTGTACCAACTTGTCCATCAACTTCAACCTCATTGTTGTTGATATTGATGATCACTTTTCCAGGGGTTGTAGAGCCTCTACCAACTTCTTCATAACCGCGCCAATTTATCCAAGCCTTATGAAGTAGACCGCCGTATTCTAGGCGTTGGCCTTGGAAGATCGGGTTATTGGCTGCATCTTGAGGTCTACAAAGCGATGCAAGACGTGCTTTAAGTTGATTGCTTTCAGTTACAAAGGCGCTTCGTCGCATAGCAGTTTCTGCTTCGATAGAATCCGGACTGATCAGCGCGTTAGCTGCATCAGCAACACGTGGGTTCGTCATGATAGCTCTGCAAAGATCCTGAAGGATTTTTTTCTCAGAGTTTCTTCCTGGGAACAATTGCTTCAAAGATCTGACCTCGGCCACGATTGATTCAGGTGTGATGTTTTCAATGTCCTGGTTAGCAAAAAGATCAACTCTATTTGTGTAGAAGAGGTTAACAAATTGAGTGATAGCGATATGCAATTTCTGATTTGGGAGTTGGATCTGATTCAGAGGTCTTGAGGCCAACACTCCCTTGCTTGTTTTACGAGTGTCTTTCGAAATTTCGTCACCACGGCGAACCCAATATGAATTATTTTGTTCATCCGTGAGGGCTTGAATTGCGCCCATCAAGAAAAACAATTGTGTTTTGGTTGTTGCGTTAGGATCATTAGCAAACAAAGATTCGGTGAGCTTGGAATGTAATTCTTTTAGAGCAGATTCGTAACGATTCTTGCTATTAAGAGCGCTGTTTTCTTCAAAGCTATGTGTTGCAACATTGTTAGCTGTGAACGTTGTGGCATGAATCCCTGCTGCGCTAGCTTGTTTGCTAGGCAGATTGTTAAAGAAGGTTGCCTCGACCAATTCGGTGATAGCCTCATTGAAACCTTTAGCAATCTTTTGAGTTGCGATATCGCATGCTTTAGCTCGGCCGTAAGCGCTTGTGCTAGACAGCTTGCCAAAATGGAAGCGCATGAAGTTCAAGATCCTAACGGCAGTGTTTTTTGCTTTTGTAACTGTACTTTCATACAGAGCACCAACTTGAGTTGGACCTTGACCTATCAAGCATAACTTTGCTTGATGAACAAAATCAACAGTGGTTGTGTTTGTTGTGTCGGATGCTGGAATGTACTCTGCAGGTGCAGAACTCCCGAATCCGAATGTTTTTGGAATAGAAGCCATAATTAAATTTCCTCCAAAACAAAATTGTTTTTAATTATGATAATTAAGTTTCTTGTTTTTTTGCGTTACAATCAGATTATATTTAACATTCTAGATTTAGTTCAATTAGTTTTGATGTTTTAAGAAATTAAAATTCATGTTCTATATAATTAGTAATTTTATTAGTTTCTTTTTGTTTAATCAAAAAAATCACAATGTTAATTTATTTTTAATTGGAATGAATTCTTGTTTGCTTGAAATCTGTATGATTTTATTTATATTTACTTGAATCAAATTACTTTTAATTTTTATAAATATTTCTAATGATTAAAAATCAGAATTTATTAGATTCTGCGGAAATATAGATCTCATCTCGACTTTATCCAAACCTTACGACCAACTCGCTGACTCTCGTTAATCGTAAGGTTTCGATAAGAAAACCTTGCTTCCACTCAGCTGCTCGGGGTCTAATTTAGGCCGCTTGCAGCACTCGTTTAGCGATAGCTTTAGCCCCCCCCCCTTTCGTACGTGATATTTTTCAGGTTCCAATCGAAAAATGGGTTAGAGTTGCCTCCAACCTCTGATTTTTCTTATGTATACATAACCGATTAATAAATAAGGGGATATCGTGATACTTTAGCAAGTCTTTTTTCAATTTATTTGCATAGGAAGAATTTGTTTTTTTGATGTAAATCATTGATTTTTAATTGTTTTTGTTTAACAGATTTAATATTTTTTAATTTTATTAAAAAAATTAAATCTAAATATAGTAAAATAAGTGTATCGAAAAGTAAATTAATGATAAAAAAATTGTTTAATTAGGTTTTTAGAATTTGTTATTTAACTTTGCCCAATTAAGGGGGCTACTGTGGCAACAAATACATCTAATCGGGTTTCAAAACAAATTGGCTCCAAAGAGCTAGGCGTCGAAGCGTATTTGCCAAACAATCAGCTGCCCGCTTGTACTTTACCGCATCAGGCGGTCTTTCCTTACCTAATAGAGCAACCGAATAAAAAAGCACCTTTATTGACGCCTTCACGCGTAGCTTCTTTTTCCGCAAGGACATCTCTTTTAGCCCCGGAAGCGCAGAGTTTTTTGAAGATTCTTGCAACCCAAGCGGAGAAAAGCAGCGGGTCTGCTCATCCGATTTCTAGTGGGGTAGGATCGGCTGAAGATGTTTTTGCCGATATTTCCTATTTCGGTAGGACTTTAGGTGAACTTGGGATCGATTCTCCTGTTTACCAAGCAATTGGTGTGACGACAGGTGAAAACGTGTTCATGGGACTTTATGCAGCTTCCAAAGCTTGGGACCGTTACCAAAAAGCATCTCAAATTGGAGATTTTGGCGGCAGGGTCGATGGCGGATTAGATGCGCTTCGGGGTCTGAGCCAAGGAGTTGGTGGGGGACTTTACTTGGGATATCGCGGTGCGATGATTGCCAGCGAAATCGGTAAGGTCAATACGTCTATAACAGCGACGACTGCATTGGGAAAGGCGACGTTTGTGCTCGGCGCGGTCGGGAATTTCTTTTTCGGTCTTTTCTATTTGTTCATAGGCATTTGGGGCGGCTACCACCTGTACCGATCAGGCAAGTTTCTGCGTGAGATGAATAAAGCAGATGCTGCCGTACCTTTTTTGCTTGCTAAGGCTTATGCTGATACACACAAGAAGTTGGACAAATTGCGCAATGCAGGCTTGCCAAGACAAGCTCAATTTAAAAAAGCTTTAAGAAGCAGGTGCTTAGATGAGTTTGCCGATAGATTCATCAAATGCCAAAACCAGCTCATTAAAGACGGCAATTTCCAGGGTAAAGAGCTTAGTCGTTCTGAAATGAAAGCGGTTGTGACCTCGCTTTTTAACGCAATTGATGTAGATCCAGGCGCTAAAGCTGCTTACCTAAAAGACTACTGTGAAAAAATAGGCTTAACCCCCGCAGAAGTGGACTTTTTAGACCTCTCTTCTATGGAGATATGCGGTTTGAAATTGGAAGAGCAGTACTGCCAGATGCGCAAAGAAGCTCGGTTTAAACGCGCAATCGGAGGAGAAGCTTTTGAAAAGGTGAAAGATGCCTACAAAAAAGGTCTGGCTGAGCGTTTAGTCTCGGATGATACAAATGTTCGGGCAACGGCTATAGCGGAAGCTGAGAAGTTAGAAAAAACAGTGCGCAGAGCACTTATCAAGAACTTAATCTTGTACAGCACGTTTGTTTTGATCGGGATTATGGGTGTGATAGCCTCTGTAGCAATGATCGGATTATTTGCATTGCCTCCCGGGTGGATGCTTGCAATGACGATCTTGACCATTGCGCTTGTCGTTGCTATGGCAGGAGTTGATATCTATTTTTGGAAAACAGGGTTGGAATCGGGATCGCCCGGCAAGTACGATAAGTTATTTGTCAGTATCATCACAGCTGTTTTGGTTACATCCGTGGTTGTTGCTGTAGCTTTGACATTGACTTATGGTCTCCCTCTCATGCCGCTGATTTTAACGCTGATCATGGGTGCTGCAGGTCTTGGGGTTTGCGGATACACATTTGTAAAAATAAACCAGCGCAAAAAGAAATGGGCAGATGAGCATCCCGATCTCGAGCGTATCGAAAACATGTTGCCAGCAGACAATGCTCCAGACGTCGAGCTGGATGGTCGTATAATGGCGCTGTTCAAGAAGCTTCCGAAAGCAGCCCGTCAAGCTGTGCGTAACGAGTACTTTAGACAAAATGCCCAGATGCACTTCAAAAAACGTGAGTATGCGCAATTAGATGCAGCGGCTGACTTTGGCGGTAGGTACGCAGATCTTGCGCTCTCATTAGAGATTGATGCAGCGCATGCTGAATATACGATCTTGGGACGTGCCGCTAAAAAGACAGCAAAGGCTTACTGGAAAAAGTGGTATCATCAGCGAAATGAGCTTGACAGGCAGAAGGCGCTCAAGATGTGCGCATTCACAGAGCTTCTCAAAATGCAAGGAAAAGATGCTATGCAGACCCAGCTTAGAAATATCAAAGATGACGCTGAACTGTGGAATGCCTTTAAAGCAAATATCTACTATTTGTGCAAACGAGAAGAAAGCGCACGGGATTTAAAAACTGTTATCCATGCTGTGCGTACGGAAGGCAAGGCGGAAGATCCTACTCTTAGCAATACTGAGTTGAAAAGGGTTCAAGAGATCTACGCTCATACACCGCATTTTGCTGCATAATAGAGGGAATTACAAAACTGACGACCTAAAAAGCTAAAAAATGGCGCCTACTCGTTACGTGTAGCTATTTAGAGAACAAACCCTGTGCGAATTCATGCCCAATAGAATACCAGCACAATTGCGCAAAGGGAATAAAACTTTACCGCACATTATTTTTTTCAGATACGCCCGACGAAGGAGGGGGTATCTCGACTGTTACGGTTTCTTTTCGTTTGAATAGAGCGGAAAAAATCTTATCGAACTAAATTTTCATTCCATTTTTTTGATTTGCTTCTCCTGGTACAATATTGCCACGCCCTAGGTTCAATGCCTTAATGGAAAAGTTATTTTTAATAGGCAACCTTTTGTTGAACCTCTGAGCTTGAGGAACAATGACGACAAATTATGCAAATAATATTTATTTTCCATCTTGGAACAAACCAATTGCACAGGTTGGACATGGATCATCACGCTCAATAAATTTTTCGAAAAATTCGTTAGATTTCGATTTTTTTCTACCAAGAGATAAGGGGTCGACGCTCCGTTTGGTAGCCCCCCACTTTTTTTTCAATCCTGCAAAAATTTCTTCGGGGAAGACGCTGGGCATTAAATCTCCCAAAGCAATGGTCAGAGAAGCGACTTTGGCAAATGTATCTACTCAAAAAGCCGCTTTAGGGTCCCTTGTTCTAGGAGTAGGGAATATGATTGCGGATCTGGCCGGCAAAACGCGTAAGGTCTACAATCGCATCAACTCACTGGAAGGTGTTAAGGACCCGGTAGGCCTTGTGGGGTTGGGCTGGACATCGATCTTCTCAATCGTTAGCGGTGTATCTACAGCGCATAATGGCTACTGCGAAGAGCGCCTTGCTAAAAAGATTGGAGATGTAAGAGGCCGAGTATTAGCAGGGTTAAAAGCATCGCGTGCAACGGTGGCATCAACGGCTTCTGTGCTATCGTTACCGGCAAAGGTCTTTACGTTGACCCTACTTCCAACGACATCGGGTGTGATCGCTGCAGCGGCAAGTGTTTTTTCAACAGTTTCCGGTGCTCTGTTTAGCACACTTGGCTTGATCTATTTCATGATCAATTCCATTAAAATTCATCTGCAAAGGGAATTCGACCAAGAACTTGGGGCCGTTCTAAATCATCCTGGCTTTTCCCCTAAAGAAAAAAATTGTGCGGCCTTCGAATTTTTACAAGATAAACTGCGAGTAAGTGATCAAGAGATGGCGGTGATTAGGGCTAATATGGAAGCAATTCCCTCCTATCAAGGATTGCTTTTGGAGCAAAAAGAGGCGAAGATCAAGAGCAAGATTACAAAATTAGGTAAGAAAAAAGAAGCGGAGCTTGCACGCGCCACAAGCAGCGACTGTGTGGATAAAATCAAAAAAGCGGAGCTCAGCGGTGCTGCAGAATTGATCGATGCTATTCTATGCCAAACCCGCAAAAATAGGGCCTTTAACGCGCTAGGAATTACGATTAACATTCTTGGGATTTCTGCCATGGTGATCGGTATGGCGTGCACTGGACCAATTCCGCTAATCATTACGGGCCTATTTAGCACTGTTGTTACCGTGGGGCTATTTCTCCTTGATCTGTATTACCTGATCAAAAATTTTCAGCAGAGCCACCCAGGTCGATATGATAAATTATGCTTGCTCCTTTCCTCTATATTAGGATTTGGAGCAGCGACGGCTGCGGTTTATTTTTCAATGAACCCAATTGCCATAGCTTGCGCCGCAACCTTTGGACTTGTTTCGTTGACAATCAACTTAGCCTGCTACTGGAGGCTATGTCAATTGGAAGCGCTTTCTTTCGACAAATGAGTTTGAAAAAAGTGCCGAAAAAGGTAGAAAAATATCAGACAAAGGCGATTTTAGGTGTTCTATCTAATGGATCTTGCTCTAGCCGATTTTTTATCGTACATTGCATCTGAAAAAGGGCTATCTTCTAATACAGTTGCTGCGTATCGACGCGACCTTAAGATGTTTTTTGATCTTCTTAAAGGCAGGGGCAAGCGGGAGCTAATGGAAGTTGCCCAAAGCGATGTGATCGCCTTTTTAGCCCAGTTAAAAAATCAGCAGTACGCTAGTAGCTCAGTATGCAGGTCGCTGGTTGCCGTTAAGGTCTTTTTTCGCTTTTTTAAACGGGAAAAAATGATTGCTGTTGATCCCACAGCTAATTTAGATTCTCCTAAATTATGGGAGTTGATTCCTGAAGTACTTACTTACAATGAAGTTGATGCTTTGCTTAAGAGTCCGGATCTGTTAGCTCCTATGGGATCGCGCGATAGGGCAGTTTTTGAGGTCATGTATGCATCCGGTCTCCGGGTCTCTGAGGTGTGTAGCTTAAATTTGTTTGATATCAGCGAAAACACAGTTCGAGTCAAAGGCAAGGGGGGTAAAGAAAGGATTATTCCGATTGCTCAAGCGGCAATTAAAGCTGTTGACCACTACCTAATCCATTTCCGCAAGGCGCTTCCCGGGCAAAAAGACCTCCCTTTATTTGTAACATCTAAAGGGAAGCGAATCGATCGGATACTCGTTTGGCAGAGGATTAAGCTTTATGGCAAAAAAGCTGGGATTAGTAAGCCTCTTTCGCCGCATACGCTCCGCCACTCGTTTGCAACCCATCTTCTCGAAAATGGGGCAGATCTCCGCGTTATCCAAGAGATGCTGGGGCATGCCAGCGTGGCGACGACCGACCGCTACACGCATATCAGCCAGCAACACCTCTTCCAGTCTTTTTCAAATTTTCATCCCCGTCCTTGAATTTTCCAAAGATTGGAGGTGCCATATCGCCCAAGAAAAGTAAAGACTTTATGGAGATGTTATAGAGCGTGGAACGATGGAATTGGGGGCGTAGAGCCTTCCAACTTTTTGGCTATACATCCCTGTGAGAAATCCGGGCTAATGATTGTAAAGGCCCTGAGCTTTCAGGGTTTGACTACTTATTTATGGTAGGCACTACCTCTATCTATTTCGATAGCCCGGTAAATTTGCTCGATTAAGATAAGCCGCGTCATTTGGTGGGTAAAGGTGATTGGGGAAAAAGAGATGAGAGTTGCTGCGTCTTGCCTGATTTCTGGGGGGAGTCCCTCAGCATTCCCGATCACGAAGGTGATTCGAGAGCCATGGGCTTGAAGCTGATCGATGAGAAAGTGGGAGAATTGTTCGCTGGAATAGAGCTTGCCCTTCGGGTCTAAGCAGACATAGGATGTTTCTTCCTTCAAGAATTGCTTTAACTTCTCACTAGTTTTCGTTAAAATCCATTCGATGGTTGCAAAGGGTTTGAGGCGCTTTGCGTATTCTTCTAACCCCTCTTGGAGCCAGCTTTCCTTAGTTTTGCCAACGGTAGCAATTTTTATTTTATACATAGGCTCTAGTCATGCTAATCACTTACGTCCACTGGGATCCAAACCGGGCTATGCTTGACTTCAAGCTCCCACTCCTCGAGCGTCCTATCTTATGGTATGGTTTTTTATTCGCTTTAGGCTTCTTTATCGCCTATTGGATCTTAGTTTATCTCCTTCATCGCTATTTTCTCTACTATTCACAAGTGTTTGAGGCAGATATTGTCCACTGGCCGCAGCTGATGGACAGTTTTAAAAATCGAAATCAGGGCAAAGACCTTTTCAAACAGCTCTTTAAATATTGTGCTTCCGATATTCAGCAGCAGATTAGCGGATATAAAAGCGGGGAATTAATTACAAAAGGATTGCAGCGGGGGATTGTGCGCGGTCTTAACGTTCTGATGAAAGATGAGAAGTGGGAAGGACTTATCACAGAGGCACCCCATCTGAAAAGGCAGCTGAAATGGTTTCAACGGTATAGCAAAGAGGCAGATCAGCTACGCTTGCGGCACCGTCTTGCCCTGGAACTGATGTTAGCACCTGTTCTGCGCACTTTGCACCAGAGAGCACGGGCCGTTGCTGAAAAATTAACATTGTATGTGATTATTGGCACGTTGATTGGAGCAAGAATCGGCGACGTGCTTTTCTACCAAGACTGGAGTTTTTTCATTAATAACCCCTTTTCTCTTTTTTATTTATGGGAAGGGGGGCTAGCAAGCCATGGTGGAGCGGCAGGGATCCTCTGCGCTCTTATTTTTGTTGATAGGTCCCTTCAGAGGTCCTATCCTTTTTTCTCTTTGGTTAAGATCTTAGACCTCGTTGTGATCCCTACAGCATTCGCAGCGATCTGTATTCGCCTCGGCAATTTTTTCAATCAGGAGATTTTGGGAAAGCCTACAGGCATTCCATGGGCTATTGTTTTCGGTCATCCTGCCGACGGGGGGCCCGTTGTTCCCAGGCACCCGGTCCAGCTTTATGAGGCCCTAGCTTATTTCTTGGTTTTTTTCATTCTCATATTTTTATGGAAAAGGAAGCCTTTTTTAAGAAGGAAAGGAGATGTGAGCGGATTGTTTCTGGTCTTGGTGTTCTCGGCGCGATTTTTTCTTGAGTACTATAAAGAGGAACAGAGTGTTCATTTCGTTGATGCAACTCTATTCTCCATGGGCCAGATCTTGAGCATACCATTTATCGGTTGGGGTCTCTGGCTTTTTTTCCATCGCAAGAATTAGTGCTTTAATTCGTTCTGGATTAAAGGGTGCCAGGGGGATCGATTTTTTGAGGACCTCTTCGATTTGTTTAAAAAGATGCTCCGAAGTGATTTTAAATGGGCGGCTTAAAAAGTAGCTGATGTGCCATTGGATGAACCGGTCATAAGAGGACTCTTTTTCTTGAGTAAAAAGGGCATACCAAGTGTACTTGTAAAGGATCCAGATGCGCAAGGCCAGTTGTCCTGCATAAATAGTCAGCTCAGGATGGTCCTTGAGGAATTGTTGGGCAATTTCACTTACAAAGATCTGATGATTGATCTCTTTAGCCGGTGTTTTAATCAATTTGAACTTCTCGATGATCAATTTAAGCAGGGGACTTCCCGGATCTAAACGGATCCAACGGCAAAGCATATCTCCTTGAATCGCCCACATATGGATCTTTCTTTCGATTTCAGACCACTTCTTTAATAAAACAAGCTCTTTGGCTTTTCTAAAGAACTCAACGGATGCTTGTACAATCGCTGAAAAACTTTGTGTTGGATTATCGATGATGAGATTGGCGATCTCTTCTTCAATCCTCTGTCCAATTCTGTAAGGGAGTTTTTCTAGAAGTCCCTCTGTTTCAGATAATGATTTCCAGATTGCGATTTCTAGAATATTGGTCTCAGTTCCCTTAAGTTCGGGTAGAAGGACGGCTTCTTGATATGCTGACCAGATATTTTGGACCACATAATCGACAGGCTGGTTATTCTCATCTTTATTAAGAAGAAGAAGCTCTGCTGAAATAAAGGCGTAAAGGGCTTGAGGGAGGAGAGGACGCTTGGACTGGATTGTTGGGTAGCAAGAGAGGATCGCTTGCTTGATCTCTTGTTCTGTCAGAGTTTTGGGAAGTTGGGAAACTAATGCATACAAGGCGGAAATCCTTCTGACCAGATCGGTGAGCTGCGGGGTCATTAAAGAGGATTTGCATAAAGAGCTATGGCGCCGGATAAAGCTTAGGATTGCACTCTTTTGTTCGGAGAAAAAATGGATGTGGAACGTTGAGGTCTGGTATTGCTTTTCAGCTAAAAGGGCAGAGACATTAGCAGTCATTGCATCTAATGAGGAGAAGCTGGGAAGGTCATGCAAAGACTGCAATGCTTCTTTGGCTTTATGCTCTAGTTCTGTTTGAGAAATTTGCGGCTCTTTTGCTGTGATCTCTAAAATGGTCTTAACGATAAGACGGTCGATTTTGTCGTATTCATCATAAGGGCTTTTATGCTTCTCAGGGCAGCCTCCTGCTATAAGGTGGCGCTGCATTGCCCAGATTAGCTTTGTGAGATGATCCAATTTGGGACGGATTCCATCGACGGTTGCAATACACTCGCTCATTTTCATTGCTAATTGGTGTGCATAATGAAATGGGTGTAGCGGTGAAGAAGTATTTAGATTTAGATATTGTTTCAAATTTTCTTTAATGAAGAAGTGGATGTTTAACTTTCCATCTTGTGTAATTGCTTCTTTTTGATGTTGGATTTGTTGAGAGTAATGAGATATTTTTTCCCAGATTTTTTTAAGAGCCGCAACACCTAATCGATATTGTGGGAATTTGATTTGAAATTCGGGTGTGATTTTTTGAATTAGCTCTTCTTGAACCTTTAATGACCATTTTTTTAAACATCCTGAATGTTGAATTTGTTGCTTAACTTTTTGAGAAAGAAACAAATTTAAATCTGAATATGGATCATAGAATTCTGGGCTGTCATCAACTGATGAAAAAAACTCTTTCAAAGAGTTATCTTCTTTCTTTTTACGGGAAAAAGAAAGAGATGAAGAATAAGTGTGATGTGATCCTGACCAGAAATTATCTGATGAAGGCTGTGGAGTTGCTGTTCCAGACATACACTTTTAACTATTTTTTTTGAGTTGTATTTCTATGTTTAACTCAGGCTTAAATTTTTTGTCTAACAAATTTGTAAAAAAGTTAAAAGACTAAGTTTTTATTTTTTTTTAAATGTTTGTTTGAGTGGATGTTTGAGTTTCATTCGGTTCTTCTAACAATTTTTTTAGGAAAAAGAAAAATAGAGGAGTTTTAGTGAAATGTCTGTCTTATTTTTTTTGTATAAATTTAGAATTCAGTTTGTTTTTGGAAGGTTCTATCTTGAGTTGTCCAATTTTATGATCAATTCGATGACGCTCGGCGATCATAAAATTGGATAAAATCGAGTTAACCAACAAATGCAATTACAGAGATTTCAACACGGACATCCATAGGAAGTTTACCAACTTGCATTGCTTGCCGGGCTGGTCTAATTTCAGAAGTAAAATAAGAGGCGTAAATTGTGTTCATTGGAACAAAATCTTGCATGTCCTTTAAGTATACCTCTGTTTTAACAACATGATCAAATATCAGGCCCGCCTCTTTAAGGATCGCTTTGATATTCTCCATAACTTGAGCTGTTTGTTCCTCAATCGTATTCCCTATGATCTTCCCTGTAGAAGGATCAATGGGGATTTGTCCTGAAATAAAGAGGTAAGGTCCAGCTTGGATGGCTTGAGAATAGGGGCCGATGGCTTTAGGCGCTGAGCCAGTGTCAATTTTTTTTAAAGGGGTTTGCATGGTGCTTTCCTAAATATATTTAAGTGTGAAAATTTCCTGACCTTAACTCGACTTTTTACAATTTTTTGACTGAATCGCTGTCGCTTGCCGGTGAAAAGAGTGGACAAAGTCGACAAATGTTGTACCACATTCTCCATTCGGGTCTCAATCAACTTTTTTACTTGTAGATTATTGTTATGTTCTTAATAATTCGAACTTAAGTCATGACATTTTTTACCTTGAGGCAGTTATGAATCAAATTACGGTTGCTGGGCACTTAGGCGCAGACCCTGAAGTGCGTTTTACATCTTCCGGCCAGAAAGTCACAACCCTGCGCGTTGCTGCGCGGGCAAGAAGAGGATCTAAAGATGAAACCATCTGGTGGAAGATCACAGTTTGGGGGGAACAATTTGATAAGATGATTCCTTATTTCAAAAAAGGGAGTCCAATCATTGTCGTCGGTGAATTAAGCAAGCCTGAAATTTTTACAGATCGAGAAGGGCGTCCTCAAGTTTCCATGAACATCACTGCCCTTAATTTAATGTTTAGCCCATTTGGACGTCCTGACCAAGGTAGTCAAGCTGGTCCAACAGGAGCTGAGCTCCATCCGCAATCTGAGATGGCTCATGCAGGAGCTCATGAACAGAGTTCTTTTGGTCAAGGTAAAATTGATACAGCTTTTAACGATGATGAAATCCCCTTTTAACGGTACTTATGCAAACGGGTGTAGTTGAAAAAAGCTCAGAGCGGAAAACAGCAGATGTGATTGTGGTCCCTTTTTGGCAGGACAAGAAAAAGGCAGTTGCTGCTTGCGATGCCAAAGAGTTCGCTAAATGGTTCAACCAACCGGTCCAAGCAGGGGATTTCCAGGGAAAAGAAGGAGAGACCCTCTTGCTTTACCGCGCTTCAGGTAAAGAGAGGCGTATTTTAATGCTAGGGCTTGGAAAAGAAGCTGCTTGTTTGCCCGATGCTCTTAGACGGGCTTATGCCTCTTGTGTCAAAGCAATCAAGAGTAAGAAGTTTAAAATAGTCAATTTTCTCCTTCCTTCTGTGAAGCTGATAGAAAGTAAGATTGGGGCAATGGCTGTTTTAGAGGGGGTTCTGCTTTCGCATTACGCGTTTGTGATGTTGAAGGGAGACCTGCTTTCCAAAGAAAACCATGCGGAGATTGTGAAAGCGAGTTTCATTGGTGGTGGGAAAGAGATGGAAAAAGAACTAGAAAAGGCGGAAATAGTTGCCTCTTCTGTCAACCTTGCACGAGATTTAGTCAATGGCAATGCCGATGACGTAACATCTGAATCGCTCTCCGCATTTGCCAAGGGGTTGGAGCAGCAATTTTCTACAGTTAAAACAACCATCCTCGGTAAAACAGCCCTTGAAAAAGAAAAAATGGGGCTGATGCTTGCTGTTAATCGGGCTGCATCAAGGGAGCCTGCTCTGATCATTATGGAGTACTGTGGCGATCCCCGCTCTAAAGATTGGACAGCGATTGTCGGCAAAGGGATCACGTATGATACGGGAGGCCTTAACATAAAGCCAACCGGCAGCATAGAAACAATGAAATGTGACATGGCTGGCGCTGCGGCAACGCTTGGAATTGTTCAAGGAGCTGCCCAGCTTAAGTTGAAGAAAAATATTCTTGCAGCTTTGGCTGTAGCGGAAAATGCTATTGGCCCAAATAGCTACAAGCCTGGCGACGTGTTCCGAAGTCATGCGGGAAAAACTATCGAGATTACGAATACAGACGCGGAGGGGCGCCTTGTTTTAGCTGATGCTATGTCCTATCTTCAAATTAATTATAAACCGGCTCGTTTGATCGATATGGCAACATTGACAGGTGGAATTGTCATCGCTCTTGGAGAAGATGCAACTGGGCTATTCTCTAATAGCGATGACCTTGCTAAAAGTTTGTGCAAATCTGGTGAAAGAACCGATGAACGTGTCTGGCGGATGCCTCTTTATCCAGAGTATAAAGAGATGCTGAAATCAAGCATTGCTGATTTAAAAAACGCAGCTGGTAGAAAAGCAACCTCTTGCACAGCAGCGGCTTTTTTACAGGAGTTTATTAATGGTATTCCCTGGGCCCACCTTGATATTGCAGGAACAGCTTTCTTGTCAGAGCCCAAAGAATACCACACAACTCCAGCAACCGGGGTCGGTGTCCGTTTGCTGCTCGACTTTCTTGAACATTTAAACGCAGAGAAAGAGTTTAAGGAAAAAAAACGCTCCAGAAAAAATGAAACTGCTTAGTGTAACGGTCCTTGCCTCGGAAGAGGGGATGAACCTTCTTTCATTTTTACGCCTTCATTGCCCCGAAGCTCCTTCTGTTAAAGCGATCAAACGCGCTATTAATGGGAAATATTGCACCGTTAATGGGGGAATTGAGACCTTTTCTTCCCATCCTCTTAGAAAAGGGGATAAAGTCCGTTTCGATCTTTTGGGCTTAAGCCGATCTGCAAAAACGGAAAAACTCCGGCTAGCCGTCTTGTATGAAGATGAGGTTCTTCTTATTTGCAACAAGCCAGCAGGAATGGTCTGCGAAAATCGGATTTTCAATCAATTATTCCCGCAGTATTTGGAAAAGCTTTTGCTCGTGCATCGCCTTGATAAAGAAACGTCTGGCGTTCTGATTCTTGCTAAAGAGCCCGGGATCCTCAAAAAAATGATCTCCTTATTCAAGCAGCATCTAGTCCGAAAGCTCTACTTAGCAGTTGTCGATGGGAAAATGAAAAAAGAAAAGGGGAAAGTTGAGAACTGTCTGGGTAAAAAAGGATCGTATCAAGGTCAGACAATTTACGGTGCTGTTGATCCAAGCAAGGGACAGCGCGCAGTGACCTTGTGGAAATGTTTCAAATCTGTAAAAGCGGCATCGTTGCTGCTTGCAGAACCTATTACTGGAAGGACCCATCAGCTGCGTGTGCATTTTAGTTTGCTTGGTCATCCGATCCTAGGTGATGCGCAATATGGGAAAATGTTCACGTGCCAGCTCAGTCTTAAAAGGCACCTTTTGCATGCCTATTCGATCCGTTTTATCCATCCCTTAAACAAAAAAGAGATTGAAGCTATTGCCCCAATTCCTTCTGATTTTCAAGAAGTGCTATCAGCTCTTCATATCGAGCTTAAGAAGACGTCTTAAAACTGAAACGAAAAGCCATAAATTGCCATATCCTTAATGCCTCGACTTGCAAAGAGGGGTTCTAATTTGTGGAAAATAATTTTGAATTTAGCAATTTTCCCTGGTTTTGAATATACTTTTCGAAAAGGGCTATTTCCTCTGACAATATTTAGGGACAAATGAAATCGATTCTACTGGTGCGCACTTCAGCAATTGGGGATGTCGTCCAAACCTTTCCTGTGATTGAATACTTAAGGGGCCGGTTTCCTGCTGCACAGATTAATTGGGTTGTAGAAAAGGGGATGGCTCCCTTGTTAAGACAGTTAAAAGAGTATTGTTCTAACCGTGCCCTGATCGACCAGGTGATTGAGGTTGAATTCAAAAAATGGACAAAGTCCCTTTGGCTTAAGCAATCCCGCTCAGCTTTTAAAGATTTTATCAGGCTTCTTCGAGAGGAAGAATATGATGTAGTCTTTGATCTTCAAGGCAATTCGAAATCGGGACTGATCACGATGCTTGCAAGGGGAAAAGACAAGGTCGGATTTGGTTGGCATTCCGTGCGCGAAAAGCCCAATTTAATTGCAACGACCCACCGATTTGAGGTTCCATTAGACCTAAACATCCGTGAAAAATATATAAAGCTTGCTCAGACTTACTATGGAGATGAGGCCTCCTTTGTTAGCAAAGGGATTACTTTTCAATTGTCTGAGACTGAAGCGGAACGTCTGCAAAATTTATTGCTGGCGCCTTTAATGCAGCATCCTCTTAAGCTCATGGTTGCTGTGGGCTCGAAATGGAATAACAAAAAACTTGCTGATGACACCCTTATCTCTCTTTTAAAAGAAGCCCAAGCTCGCGCTAATGCAGCTTTGGTATTGATCTATGGAAATGCAGAAGAGAAGTTGTTTACTGATAAACTACTCTCCATTTTTTCTAACAGTGCAATGGCAATTGGAGAGCTGACGCTGCCTTTATGGCAGGCTTTGATGCGCTGTGTTGATGGGATTATTGCGGTGGATTCTGCAGCATTGCACTTTGCTGGGACGACGCATACTCCAAGCTTTAGTGTGTTTGGCCCGACGTCAGCCCAGATCTTTAAACCCCCGGAACAACAGCATCACGTTTTCCAAGGCTCTTGTCCTTATGGCAAGATCTTTCATAAACAATGTCCAATCCTCCGTTCGTGTACGACAGGGGCTTGCATGCGCCATCTGACGTTTGAGCAACTGAAAGATCCATTTGCACGATGGATGGAAGAATTGTTTTCTAAGAAGCGGTACTAACCTGACTTGCTCCCTGTGGTGCCTAAAAGTCTGAGCTTTTAGCTCAGACTTTTTGGCACCACAAAACTTAGGATTAGCGTAGCTTACCCGACCAGCCCAATTTGGTTCTCAGGGTGGAATAGTAGTCGCGGCGAAGCAAGCTAATGAGTTTAAAATTTTTGGCAGAGCGTGTGATGCGGAACACTTCACCTGTTTGGAGGCTATGGTGGCTCAATCCGTCTGCACGCACTTCAATTGGATCGTAGTCACTCAAGTACTGGATCTGAATTTCTTGGTTAGCTGTAAGGACGATTGGGCGGTTCGAGATGGTGTGAGGGGAAATGGGTGTGAGGGCTAGCGCATCGAGATCAGGGCTGATGATGGGACCTCCCGCAGCAAGAGAGTAGGCCGTCGATCCGTTCGGTGTTGCAATAATGATCCCGTCGGCTTCAAAGGTGTTGAGGTAGACGCCATCGATGTGGATAGCAAGTTCGACAAGCGAAGGGTTTTTTGCGCGGTGGATCACGATATCATTTACAGCATAGCAACGATCACCATGCAAGGTTTCGCCTTGGATTGCTACCCGTTCATGGACTTTATAAGCACCGTTGATGAGATCTTGCAGGCTAGGATAGATATCGGAAATCGGCACATCAGCCATGAAGCCGAGATGGCCTAAATTGATGCCGAGAATTGCAGCGTTCAAGTCGGCGTATTTATGAACAAGGCGTAAGATCGTCCCATCGCCTCCCATTGAAATCATAAAATCGATTTTTTCAGGATCGATCTCCGATAGAGGTGTAGCGCCGATTTGAGGAGCTTCTTCATCCTCTGCAACGACGGTAACGCCATGGTTGGAAAGAAATTCTTGGATTCCAATAGCAAGATTTTTTGAATGTTTTTTACTAGTATTTGCAAAAATGGCTATGATCATGGTGAGGATGAGGCTAAGAGTGTGTCTGTTTTTAAAATAGCAAATTCTTTGAGAATTTGTGAGGCAATTATTTCAGGGGTAAGCCCGATTTCATGCAGCAATTCTTTGTGACTCCCCTGTTCTAAAAAGGTATCGGGAATCCCAAAATTCATGACTTGGATATGGTTGAACTTGTTCTGAAGGATGAAATTATTGAAGATCATCCCCATTCCTCCACTCAGTGCATGCTCTTCGATTGTCACAACATACCCATGAGATAAGAGAACGTTGCAGAAGAGATCGCTATCGAGCGGTTTTACGAAAACAGGATCGATCACAGTGGCTTCAATCCCCTCTTTCTTGAGGATCTCTTTCACGCTCATTGCAGTATGACACATGTGCCCAAGGGCAACGATGACGATCTCTTTGCCCTGAGACAGAATTTCTGCTGCTCCAAGGGATCGTTGCTGGATCGGCTCTGAAGGTTCTTCGGTTGTCATGTTGGGATAGCGGATTGCTGTTGGGCGGTTCCAGCTAAAGGCGCTTTCCATCAACTCTTTAAGCACATGTCCATTTCGAGGCTGGCAGATTACCATGTTCGGCATTGCATTAAGGAATGCAATGTCGTAAATGCCGTGGTGCGTAGAGCCGTCAGGTCCAGAAATTCCTCCGCGATCGACAGCAAAAATGACCGGAAGCTCTTGGAGGCAGACGTCTTGGAAAAGGTTGTCGAAGGCTCGTTGGAAAAAGGTGGCATAGATCGAGCAAACGACTTTCATCTTTTTGCCATAAGCGATACCCCCACAAAAGGTAACGGCATGCCCTTCTGCAATGCCAACATCGAGGCAGCGCTCGGGAAAACGGGCCATGAAACCATCCAAGCAGGAGCCGGCTGGCATCGCGGGTGTGACAGCCACAAGGCTCGGATCATTTTCTGCCATCTTCGAAATATGGCGGCCAAAGATCTGGGGAAACGTCGGCTTGGACGAAGAGGGGAGGAAAAGGCCTGTTACTTTATCAAAGGGCTTGCATCCATGATAAGAGATCGGATTCTCCGTTGCTGTGTCCATCCCTTTTCCTTTTACGGTTACGATATGCAAAAGGACGGGCTGGTTCCCGTCTTTAAGAGCTTCTAGTACTGGGATCAGTTTACTTAGGTCGTGGCCGTCGACTGGACCGACGTAGGCTAGATTAAATTGTTCGAAGAAAGGGGCTGTGCTAACAAGGTTTTTTACGGACTCTTTAAACTTGTGACCCTGCTTAGCAAGGGTCTGTCCGTAATTGGGGATTTTCGAAAGGATCGACTCAATTTCTTGGTAAATTTTGTTTGATTTGGGGTTGTTTAAAAATCGGCTTAGGATGTGAGTCATTGCTCCGACATTCTGCGAGATTGACATTTTGTTGTCGTTGAGAATAACGATAAAACGTCGGAGGTCTTTAGGAATGTTATTAAGAGCTTCCAATGCTAGTCCACAGGTAAGGCTCGCATCACCCAAGATCGGCATGATGTACTCATGACGTTTAGCAAGATCTCGGTTTTTAGCAACGCCAAGTCCAAGAGATAAGGCAGTTCCTGCATGGCCTGCATAGAAATGGTCATGAGGGGATTCTTTGGGATTAGAAAACCCGCAGAGGCCTCGAAACTGGCGGATCTTATCAAATTTGTTAATCCGCCCTGTCAGTATTTTATGAGGATAGGATTGATGGCTAACGTCAAAGATGAACTTGTCTTCAGGGGAATCAAACACCTTATGCAGAGCAAGGGTCAGTTCGACAATTCCTAAGTTGGAAGCAAGATGTCCTCCATTGGTCGCAAGGACATTGATGATCCGTTGGCGGATTTCTGCTGCAAGTTCTTCTAGAGTGCCAAGGGAAAAATTTTTGAGGTCACCAGGGGACTCGATCTGATCTAAAAGGTGCTGTGTCATTAGTGTTATCCGGAAGTAAGGGGAGAGTGGATCGGAGCTGAGAATGGCTGTGTTTGTGGTTTTCCATTTGGATCAAGAACGAGTTCAGCATCGCGATTTTTTGTCAGGACCTCAATTTTTTTCTCGGCCTCGGCTAGCTGCTTGCCGCACCAAACGATCAGCCTGTCCGCTTCTTCGTAGAGCTTGAGAGAGTCTTCTAAGGCAACTTTGCCTGAGTTCATTTTCTCGAGGATCTCTTCTAATCGATTATAAGCAGTTTCGAAGGTTAGCGTATTTTCTCTGGTCATGGGGTGATCTCCTCGATACGTGCTCTTGCTGTTCCGTCGTGCATAAGAATTCTGATAGCGGGGTTTTCAACCAGCTCTTGCGATGAGAGGATAACTGAATCCAATTTTTCCTGGAAGAGAATGCAGTATCCTTTTGTTAAAAGATTTTTGGGGTCGATCGCTTTTAAGTGGGAAACGAGCTGTTGCAGCCGCGCTTTTTTTTCATGGATATGAAATTGGCAACGCTTCAGAAGCTGTTCACGCGGCAGACTAGGATCGAAATGGCGTTTGAAAGAGGAGATCCGTTGTGCAATGGCCGCGCTAGCAGCTTTTTCCATTAAGGCCAATCGCTGTTTTAATGCTTGGACTTGGGTTTTAGGTTTCAGGGCGTCAGATTGTCTTGCTAAAACCTGGAGTTGCAATCGCTTCTTTTGCAAGTACTGCCGGGTCCCTAGCTCCAGGGCGTTGCGCAAATCGTCGGCCCGTTGGAGGTGGGTTCCAAGCAAGGGATAAGCGGAACGCATATGGGGGGACTTTTGATACCTTTCCAGAATTTTTCGATGATGCAATGCCTGGGCTTTGACCGCGTAGGTCATCCGGGCATGGGACTGCTTGAGGAATTGGAGCTGATGGGCTTTTTCTGCAATTGCCATTTCTGCTGCAGCCGACGGGGTTGGTGCACGGACGTCCGCAACATAATCAGCAATTGAGGTGTCAGTCTCATGCCCCACCGCAGAAATAATCGGAATTTGGGAACGGAAAATTGCCTCAGCAACAATTTCTTCATTAAATGCCCATAGATCTTCTAAGCTGCCGCCTCCCCGTCCCACTATCAAGAGATCGGCCAGCCGGTGCTGGTTGAACTGATCAATTGCTTGCGCGATCTCTTGTGGAGCGTTTTCCCCCTGGACTTTGACCGGGTTGAGGATTAGGTGGAACCCGGAGAAGCGGCGGTTTAGGATGTTCAAGATATCCTGGATGACCGAACCGGTTGGAGAAGTGACGACACCGATGATTTTAGGGTATTTAGGTAGTTTTTTTTTGAGTTTTGGAGAAAACCAGCCTTTTTGCTCTAGTTTGTTCTTAAGCTCATGCAGTTTGAGCAGAAGCTCGCCAACTCCTAAATATTCGAGTTCCCGGGCAATCAGCTGGTAATTTCCTCGGGGAGCATAGACAGAAATTTCTCCGCGGACGATGACCTGGTCGCCTCCTTTGGGCATCCTTTTCAGACAACGGGCACTGCCCCGAAAGAGGACGGTCGAAATTTGGGACTCTTGGTCCTTAAGTGTAAAATAAAAATGCCCAGATGACTGCTCTTTCAAATTGCTGATCTCGCCTCGGATAGAAAGGGCTGTGAAGTTAGATTCGAGTTTTTTTTTGATGAAGGATGTGAGCTGTGAAACAGTAAGAATTTCTTGCATCGGTATTGATAAAACCCCTTGATTTTCAAGGTATAGCTTGATTATGATTGGGTGTTCTTGTCAACCGTATTGCTAGAATAAAAGGAAAAAAATGAAACGGATCCCACTCATTGCTGGAAATTGGAAGATGTATAAGACGCGCGCAGAAGCGCAGAGGTTTATCTCCGATCTCCTTCCTTTAATCGGATCTGTTCAGCGGAGGATCTACATAGCGCCCCCTTTTACTGCGATTGAAGCAGTTTGCTCTGCAGTCCGCGGATCAAAAATCGTCGTTGGAGCGCAGAATATTCACGATGCCGATGAAGGGGCTTTTACCGGTGAAATCTCATGTCGGATGGTCAGAGAGCTCGGCGCCGCTTTTGTAATCATCGGCCATTCTGAGCGGAGGACCCTCTTTGCTGAACACAATACCTGGATTAACCGGAAGCTCAAGCGCGCTTTGTCTGAAGGAATCATCCCGGTTCTATGTATCGGAGAAACGTTTGAACAGCGTGAATCGGAAAAAGTCGATGAGGTCCTGTTTCAGCAGATGGAAGAGGGGCTTCAGGGGGTGGCTAAACAAGAACTGAAATCTGTGATCATTGCTTACGAGCCTATTTGGGCTATCGGTACAGGAAAGGTAGCGACTCCGGATATAGCCCAATCGGTTCATCAACGGTGCCGCCTTTGGGTCGAAAAGAAGTATGGCCTTGATGCTGCCAACGAGCTTTACATATTATACGGCGGGTCGGTCAGGCCTGATAACATTGCCTCGTTAATGCAAGGGCCCGATATTGATGGGGTTCTTGTAGGTGGAGCAGCGCTTGATCCCCGGTCGTTTGCACAGTTAATTAATTTTTGACGGATGAACTTACATGACATTTATCTATTTTACAGCATTATTTTTCTTTTTACTTCTTTGTGCCGTACTTTGTCTTGTGATCTTGGTCCAAGAGAGTAAAAGCTTAGGATTGGGCGCTTCATTCGGTGGTGACCCTGGAGAATCCTTATTCGGCACATCGACCGCGGATGTCCTCAAAAAATTTACATCATGGCTTGCTGTCATTTTTATGGCCTCTTGCGTCCTTCTCTCTTTGTGGACTGGTGCAATGACACGCGGTAAAAGCCGTGCGATTTCGCCTGCTATTGAAGACGCTAACTTGGTCAAATAATTTCTATGCTTTTGAAAATTCAGCAATACGGTAATCCTGTTTTGCGGAAACGGTGCGCTCCTATTGATAAAATTACCGGTGAGATCCGTAAGCTTGTCATGGACATGATCGAAACAATGGACAAGGGTAATGGATGCGGCCTTGCAGCTCCGCAAGTGGGCCATGTACTACGTCTATTTGTTCTGCGTGATTATATCATGCATGAGAACGGCCATTGGACCTTATCCGATCCCAAGGTTTATGTCAATCCTAGATTGACCCATCCGGGCACCCACATTCTCACAGATCTCGAAGGGTGTCTATCGGTCCCCGGCCTTCGGCTTGATATCGATCGCCCCGATCGGATTACGGTCGAAGCGATGGATATCAACGGTAAAACTTTCATCGAAGAGGTCGAGGGGTATAATGCGCGGATCCGGATGCATGAAAACGACCATATCAACGGCGTCCTCTTTATAGACCGTGTTGATGAAAAAATGCGCCACAAGATTGATCCTTTTCTTCGCGATATGAAGAAGAAGTATCAACCATAGTTTTTCTGTTTTTTCTAGTTCTACCGTCTTTATAAAAAGCTCTGACTTTGGTTTATTTGACGAGAGATATTGCGCTTGAAAAGCGATTGTCTCCAGGGGTTCGTTCGTAGGAAAGTCGGAGGCGCCAGCTGCAGGTCAGCATGTAGAAGAGGTCGATTTTACCCGCATTGTAGCGTGGCTCATCTCTCCTGCCCCAGCCGTTGCGCGTTTGGATATGGCATGTCATTTTAGGAGCTAAGCGTAAGAAAAAGCGGGTAAGCAGAGTATCTCTTCCATCGGAAAGAGGGGAGTCGAGCAACTGGGGGATCGTTCGCGCGGTGTCCAGAAAGAAGTTCTGATGGTCGGCCTTACGCCAATCATACTTGCTCCGATGTCGAAACTCGACCCCAAAGGCAACATCTGCGCTGATCGTCCAGTCAATTGCGATGTTCACATAGTCCCATAACGTCTGCTCGTTGTTCCATGCGATTCCACTGCGGATAGCATAGGCTGGGCGGCTCCATTCAAGGTCCGTGTAGAACTTGGGAAAAGTCTGTGCAAATTTTCTTTTGCTGAAAAAACCGTAGGTGTAGACGTCTGCCATAAAAGAAGGGGCAAAGAGGGACTGTTTGGAGTTGAAGAACGTATTGCGGAATCCAACGCGGAGCTGATCGAGTTGAGTGACTCCATCGGAGATATCAAAATAAAAGTGGTCGTTCACTTTTGATGTGGGAGTGGTCAGCCCCTCGAAGCGCATATAAGGCTCGATGATGTGTTTGAAGTGATCATAATGGCGGGTGAGATGTGTTTGAAGGACTCCCGTATAGGTAAGGATGGCTTGGCCTGTCGCGCGGTGCTCAGGAGAGTTGCCATAAAAGATCCCATAGAACCCAGCTCCTGGAGTGAACGAAATCGGGCCCCAGTGAAATGGCCGGTAAAGGTTATTTCGGGTCTCTAAACGGATCGAATGGGTCGAAGAGGAGAGATCGAGCTCATGAAATTTATCGCGCAAGTCGGTCGCATAGACATAATCGAGGTAACCTGCATTGACGTAGTTGGAAGAGAGGATGCCTGAGTTGCCAATTTGAAACGAGCGGAAGCCAAGTGAAATCAAGGGGAGTTCTTGGTCGATGCTCTGAAAACAGTTGATCTGTGGCTGCACCCTGCAATTTGCAAACATGTTGTCCTGTTGGTGGTAGATCAACAATTGCGTGCGCTTCTGGGTATTGATCTCAAAGTCGTCGCTGCGAAAATCGCCGACCATTCGGCTATCGCTTAGCTTATCGTAGGTTAGATGGACCTGTGTTCGCTCGTCTTTGCTCTCTGTATGGTAGAGTCCTTGCAGTCGATAGCGGTGAGGGCCTGTTTGATAGGGAAAGCTTTTATCCCGTGCACCATAGCTGCGAGTGACAAATGTCGTTAATCCATCGGGAGAAAAGTATTCCGATTCAAGAGCTCCTCCAAATCCTCGCTTCAGACGGTAGTCCAAACGGAAGAAGAGGTTCAGGTCGCGCCAGGAAAAGACCCGATAACGCATTGTTAAACGGGGACCAAGTCCTTTGTCCCAGATAATTTTGTACTTAATCGGAGGATCGGAAAACGCTTTGAGGTTGCTTTTAAATGATGGAAGCCAAAAGAGGGGGACTTTGAAGAAGCGGAAGCGGATATTGCGCGCGGAAAGGAGGTAATCTTCGGTGATTTTTACTTTCTTGGCGTTGATCTCCCACGTATTGTCTTGACTTTCCGATGTTGTGACAAAGGCATTGTAAATATAGAATGTACCATCTTCTTTCAGATCGATCTTGTCTCCACCCAAGAACCACATATCAACAAATGTTTTACCTTGTAACAACGTCCCTGTTTTATGGATGAAATCATATTCAAGGCGGGAGCCAACGAATGCTCTGTCAGCGTAGTCCATCATCAGATCGCCTTCTGCAACGATCTTTTGAATCTTGATTCCATTTTCAATCTTGTTTGTGTATTCAATGTGCTTTGCTTGAATGCGCAAACCCGGAGCGGAGACGATCCCTCCTTCATTAGTCCGGATAACCCCTTGGATAAACGTCGGATTTTTGAGGTCGATGGTTAATTCTTCGGAAGGCGTGCTAACAAGCGGTGGAAGCGGTGGAGGGGGAGGGGTATACCTGTCAAAAGGGGGATCGACTTCGATATCTTCAGAAAAAATCGGCACCTCATCGAGATCCATTGCTATTTCATCTTTACGCGCTGTATTCTCATCAGAATCAGAGTCCTCTAAGAAATTTTTATATTTTTCAGCGTATTTTAAACCAGGAGATTCTTGAACTTCTTGTTTCGCGACATCTCTCTGAGCGGATAGCAAGGGCAATGCAGTCAAGCAGAAGAGGGGAAGAAAACGAGGTCTGATACGAAACATCTGATCCTATTGCGTGAATATCATGCACAGAAGATATACTTCCGATGAATATTATTGAAGAGCGCAAATAAGGAGGCCTGCGAGGACAAATCGATTTTTTGCATGGCCGGACTTAAGGCCTTCGAGGATGATATCGATGCTCATCTCATCGTGGCGCTCAGCTAATGTTTGGTAGCACAAGATGAGGAGGCGGGAGTTCTCTTCAGGAGTCAGCTCAAACGCATTGCTTTTTTCACAGATCCTGATATTCCACGGAAGCATTGGACGGAAACGGATCATCTCTGTATTCTTGCGCAGGGCTATCCAGTTTAAAATTGACTGCTCATAGGGTCCTTGCTGTTTCATTCTCATAAGGGCAAGCGAACAATAAGCGCGAATAAGTGGGGCACCAGCTGTCTGCGCTTTGTTCTTAAGGAGAGCGATTGCTTGAGGCGTTTGCAAATTTTCTAAAAGAGCGACCAGGATTGGAATGAGCTCCCCTTGTCTTGAGTCGAAGATCCCAGTGGCAAGTTTGAGGAAGTCCTCTTCAGGGAGCTCTAACGCAAGCCGCAAGAGGTGTTCTCTGACGTTCAGGGAAAGGGTGACAAGGTCGTATGAGTCCTTTTGCTGGTGCTGCAATGCCGATGGGATCACTTTCCATGACATTAGTGAATTGCCGATCGAGCTATGAGGTTGAAATCCTAAATCCCTCGAGTCTCGGATAATAAACTCTTTTAAGATAGGAAGGCTGCGTCGATCTCTTTTGGCCAGCAATGCTGATGCCGCATTAAAGCGGATCAGCATGTTCTCATGCTTGGCCAGCTCATAGAGGATCTCTTCTGAACCAGCGATATCCCCAAGGACATTGATTGCAAAGAGGTCTTCTTTCTTTGCTAGGTCAAACATCTCTTTTTTGATCGACTCATCGCCCAGTGCAAATAGAGAGCGCTGAGCTGCTAATTGGACATTTGGTGAAGAGGACTGGCTAAGCCTGCGCAGTAAAGAGATCGACTTCGAATCTTTAAGGAGCCCGATCGCCGTTGCGCAAGCTTCTTGCTCTGCAATAAAGGAATGCGTAGCCAGAGAGCGGATGGAGGGGAGGAGATCATCGCGACCGAACTTGGCAGCGCTTAAAACGGCTTCGATCCGCGTCATATGAAAAGGCTCGTCCATCATATGCCGCAGCATAGCAATGGCATCAGAGGTGCCGATTAACGCAAAAAACTGGGGAAAAAAGAAGCGCATTTGAGGAGGGACTTTGTGCATGAGCGATTCGATCTGACCAACAGCAACGCGGCTTTTTCTAGCTGCAAGCTGATAGGCGGCTTCCATCCGAGTGAAGAAAAAATCGGACGACATCGCTTTTATCAGCAGCTCTTCACTGAGGTCGTCTTGCATGTGGCCAAGGTATTGGATTGCGGCCATTTGAGTTTGGGGGTGAGGACTTGTGATCCCCGCCTCCAAAATGTCAATCGAAGCCGCAATTCCAGCAATCCCTGTACCAAAGATGCTGGTCAACTGAAGCTCTGGATCGGAGCTGCGAGCCCCTTGTTCAAGGATGATTAGCGCCATCTGTTGCAAAATTTCAAAGTCGTGGCGGCCCAACTGCCCTTTATACTGTCTGTAAAGATCGATCGATTTATCCCATTCTTTACACTGCATCAAATAGAGGATATGCAGTTTATTAATAGAAGCATTGCTTTCTGAGACTACAGAATTTGCAGCAGCAACCGTTCCCAAAGGTCCAGATTGTACGTGGATAGAGCAAATCAATGTAAGGGAAATAAGAATGTGCATGGTCAATTGTTTCTTCATCGCATGTCCGTTAAAACGGTTTGAGGTGTTCCCATAGATTGATTCCCATCTGGGATAACAGTTTGCGAAGCGTGTTTACCGGAAGGCCCATGACATTATAATAGCACCCTTCGATCCGGTCAACGATGATGCTTCCAGACTGTTGGATCGCATAACCTGCTGCCTTATCTAGCGGGGAGCAGTGCGCGTGGTAATGCTGAATTTGTTCTGCAGTCATCTTGTGCAGCCGTATTCTTGTTTCTTCGGCTTCCGAAAGGTGGAGGCCCCTTTGCCGTATCGAAACGGCAGTGTACACATGATGCCAGTTGCCTGAAAGCTCTTTCAGCATCCGATGAGCTTCCAAGAGACCTTTGGGTTTATTGTAGATCTTTCCGTTGAAATAGACTACTGTATCAGCTGTGATAATCAGATCGCTTGGAAAACGTTTGGAGAGGTCATCGCTTTTTTTCCTGGCAAGCTCGAGGGGGTATCCGATCGGATCTCCTGAAAAGAGGACAGAGTTTTCATCAAAATGGGAAGGCACCTGCTCGAAAGAGAGGGCAAAGTAACCGAGTATTTCTTTTCGCCGAGGCGATTGGGAGCCCAAAATAATCTGCATAGTGGGGGAGATCATATGTGATTTTTGCCCTTTTCGCAACTAGAGAAAAATCCTGCCGATTCTATTACGGAACAGCTCGTCAGAATCTGCGATATCGGTATAGCGTTGAATGTCAGCGCGAACCTAGGCTTCATCGCTTTACACCCCTGTATACGAACTGGAGTTTGGACTAATTTCGCGCCGAAACGGCGCGAAATTAGTCCAAACTCCCAAAATACGACGAAAAATGAATTTAATAGACTGATTTTCAGTATGTTGTAATGAAATAAAATTTTTATCTTTTCTTAATATTAGCTTAATATTTATACTCTATGATTCGTGGGAAAAAGAGCGCCTTTGTGATAATTTAGAAGCTCAAGCTTACTAAAACTGTATATTAGGGGTCGTTTTTAGAACAGTTTTCAACAAACCCAGAGAGGAGGTTTAATTTTATGGCTTTGCCAGCAACAACACTTAACCCATTAACAGCGGTTCCAGCAGGAATCGGTGCTGCAACAGATACAATTCAAACGGCTCCAGCGGCTGCTTCCGCAGCGGCTCCAGCAGGAATCGGTACCGCACCAGACACAATTCAAACGGCTTCATCTGAGGTCTCTGCAGCAGCTCAGCCAATAGGTGTTCGCGCTCAGTTATGGGCTCTTGCAAAGGCCGTCGCCAATGCAGTTTCTGATTTTTTAGCCCCTACTTACAGCTATGTCAAGGGTTTCTTTGTAGCGGCTGAAGAAACGCCAGCGCTAGATATGCCAGCAATAGAGCCATTGCTAGCTGCATCAGTAGCAGTGCCAACATTACAAGAAAGAGTTGTAATAGCGTTAGGGGAACTGGCAGGGCTCAGAGACCAATTGACAGCAGCAGGAATACCAGAACAAGAGCAATTAAGAGAAGTGGAAGGCGAATTAACCGCAGCCCAAGGCGTGCTTGCGGAATTAGAAGTTCTGTTGGCCCGATTCGGAGCCCTAATACAAGCACACCAAGCGGAGCTCCAAACTTCGGCCGAAGCACCATTAGCGCAGCTTCAGTTAGTGAAGGCATCTATTGACTCTGGCTTAACTAGAGGAGATGTTGTTAGAACTTTCAAAACTCTTTCTCATGAGTTGCAAGAACTTGTTAAACTAAAAATGTGGGAGCTTGCAGAGGGGACTGATCGCGCTAATGCTGACAACTGGGCAGGCCGGATAATCGATAACCAAATTCAACTTCCTGATGAAACCCGGGTGCGCGCTGACATCGAGAGACACACTGATATTACAGCTGCTGACAGCTTATTCGTTAGAGCGCTGGATAATCGTATCTATAGGTTGAGTGTTAGAGAGTAATTAATGGAGCGTCTTTACCCGAAGGCTCATGACCATTATATTACCCTCCTTCGACTCGATCAATGATGATGCTTCTGAATTATTGGATTTCATAGTCTGCTCCCTTGTCTAGCGGGGAGCAGTGGGTATGGTGACGTTGAATTTGCTTTAAAATCATTCCTCATTTCTACTTGGAAGTGATGGACTTTCTCTTGCTTCTACCGTTCAAATAGTTTCAACTGATGTTCCTGCAGAAGCTGAGTTATACTATTTATCAAAAATAAACTTTAGTGCGTAATCCTCTGATCTTTAGATGCGATGGGAGCACTATGCGCTGAAATTTGTTTTTGATAAATGGTATTAGCGTATTTTTGCCCTCACCCCCGCGCATTTTTGAAAACCATTTCCGATGAGACCTAACGTAAAGTATCGTGGCTTATGCCACTGAAAAGAGAACTTTGACGCCCCACAGCGAGTCGGTTAGAAAATTGTACAAAGTTGAGAAATTAGCATTTTATTGGAGTTTTTTGTTAAGAAGGTCATTGACGACGGTAGGCGATGCCTTGCCTTTGCATAGCTTCATCACTTGTCCCACAAGAAAGGCAAATGCTTTTGTTTTGCCAGCTTTGAAGTCAGCGATTGACTGGGCGTTTTCTGCTAGGATCTGATCGACAAGCGGCTCAATCATGGCCGTGTCATGTACAGGCTGGTAGTCCGGATTCTCCTGGACGATCTTTTCAGGGTCTTTATCAGGAGCAGCGACCATGTCGTCGGCAACGCTTTTTGCAATTTTACCTGTGATGGTCCCTTTTTCGATCAAGTTAAGGAGTTTGCCCAGATGTTCGGGAGCTATCCCTGAATCGATGAGCGACTTTCCCGTTTCCTTGTAGCGGCCGGCAAATTCAACAGTGATCCAGTTGCAGACACTCTTGGGATAAGGGGCGCTCTTAAGTACTTCTTCGAAATAGTCAGCAAGCCGCTTTTCATTAATAAGAATAGCAGCGGGGCCTTTTGGAAGCTGGTATTCGGTCATGTACCGTTTCATCCGCTGGTGGGGAAGTTCTGGTAAAGAAGCTCGAATTGTTTGAATATAGCTTGGGGTCAAGACGATTGGCGGGAGGTCGGGCTCATGGAAGTAACGGTAGTCGTCCGCTTCCTCTTTTAGGCGCATCATAATCACTGCTTTTTTGTCGGGATCGAACCGGTAGGTCCCTTTCTCAATCACTTTAGAGGGATCTTCATGCGGTTTTAACGTGTACTCGCGGATCTGTCTGCGGATTTCTGACTCAATGGCGATCTCCATATAATGAAAGGAGTTCATATTCTTAATTTCGATCTTATTGCGGAGCTTCTTTTCCCCTTTTTTGCGGACGGAAACGTTGCAGTCAAAGCGGAGGGAACCTTCTTCCATATTGCAATCAGAGGCATCAAGGTATTCCATGATCGCTTTGACAGCCATGGCATAAGCGACAGCTTCTCTAGGGGAGTGGATACATGCTTCCGAGACGATTTCGATCAGAGGAACGCCGGCGCGGTTATAATCTACCCCAGCAAAAGAACTGAAATGCTTGAGCATCCCAGCGTCATCTTCGAGATGGGCGCGATTGATCGAAAAGTGTTTCGTTTCTTCGCCTACATCAGCAGTGATGGTTCCGCCGATGACGACCGGTTTTTCAAACTGGGTGATCTGGAAGTTCCGCGGGCTATCGGGGTAGAAGTAGGATTTCCGATCGAACTTACTAAAGAGGGGGATTTGAGCGTGCACTGCGCAGCCAAATTGAACGGCTTTGCGCACAGCTTCTCTGTTCAATACAGGTAATGTACCGGGCTGTCCCGTGCAGACATCGGTGATGTTGGTATTAGGCTCGTCGCCAAAACGGTTAGGCGCTGAGCTGAACAGCTTCGACTTTGTATTAAGCTGAACGTGGATCTCTAGGCCGATGACAGGCTCCCAATCAGCGTATGGAACGTTGGTCATGATTTCACCTCGTCGTTAAAGAACGGGGGAATGGATTGGTGATAGGTCGTCGCTTGTTCAAAAGCGTAGGCAAGGGCGAGCACTTGGGCATCATCCATTCGCGGGCCTGTTAATTGGAGGCCAAAGGGGAGATTGTTATGATCGAAGCCTGATGGGATCGAGATAGCCGGAATTCCTGCCAGGTTAGCCGCAATTGTGTAGATGTCTTGGAGATACATCTGCAGAGGGTCTTGGATCTCTCCGAGCTTAAATGTTGTGAAAGGAGAGCTGGGCATTGCGATGATATCGCATTCCGCAAATGCTTTTTTATACTGCTCGATCATTAAGGCTCTAACTTTTTGCGCTTTCTTATAGAAGGCGTTTTGATATCCAGAAGAGAGCACATAGGTTCCGAGCAGGATCCGCTTCTTGACCTCGGGTCCGAACCCCTCTTGTTTTGAAAAGTCGTATGCTTCATCAAGGGTCATTGCACGCGTTGAGCGTTTTCCATAGAGGATTCCATCAAATCTAGCCAGGTTGGTCGAAGCTTCTGCTGTCGCCAGGATGTGGTAGACCGCGATCGAGTACTTGAGAATATCTAGGTTGATATCGATGATGGAGGCTCCAAGCTGCTTGTAGACTTCAAGTGCGTTGAGGAAGTTTTTTTTGGGTCCGTCCTCTAACTGCTCAAGAAAGCTCATTGGTACGCCAATTTTAATGCCTTGCGTTTCTTTATTGAGTTTTTCTAGATAAGGCTCTTGAGGGAGGTCCATGCTGGTCGAATCGTGGATGCAGTGTTTTCCAAGAACTTCCATGATCAGTGCAGTATCTGCCACATTTGTTGTCAGAGGTCCGATCTGGTCGAGCGATGAGGCGAACGCGACAAGGCCGTAGCGCGAGACCCTGCCGTAGGTCGGCTTGAAGCCAACAATTCCGCAGAATGAAGCGGGCTGGCGGATCGATCCGCCTGTATCGCTGCCGAGAGCAATTGGGCAAAGTCTTGCAGCAACAGCTGCTGCAGAGCCCCCGGAAGAGCCGCCTGGAGTACAAGCGGTGTTCCAGGGGTTCTTTGTCTTTTGGAACGCAGAATTTTCAGTTGAAGATCCCATCGCAAATTCGTCGAGGTTGGTCTTGCCGATAATCAGGCCATCCTCCTCCTCAATTAACCGTGTTACAGTCGCATCGAAGACGGCTCGATAATTGGAAAGAAATTTCGAAGCGCAGGTGGTTATTTCCCCTTGGATATGGATATTGTCTTTAATGGCGATCGGAATGCCGGCGAGTTTGCCAAGAGGTTGTTTTTTTTTCCGTTTTTGATCGAGTTTGTCGGCCTGTGCTAACATTCTTTCCGAAAGGATGTTAAGAAAAGCTTGCGTTTGGGGGTCATGTTTCTCAACGCGTTTTAATGTTTCTTCAGCGATCGACCTGGCAGAAAGATCGCCTTTCAGGAAATGTTCGCGGATGGCAAGAGCGGATAGGCGGTACATGAATAGAGGTTACCTCTGCTGGTTAATTATTGGAAAATTTAATGACGGGGGGAACGCGGACCATGCCTCCAACGTGAGCTGGGGCATTAGCAAGAAAAGCTTCGCGGGGAAGGGTCTTGCCGACGGTATCCTCGCGCATCCCACTACTTAGAGCCGTTGAAAAGTGAAGGCAGGGCTCAACCCCATCAGTCTGGACTTCATCGAGCTGTTCAATGTACTCGAGGATTTTTGAAATGTGGTTGTATAAAGCTTTCTTTTCATCTTCTGTGCATGCGATTCGGCACAGTTTGGTAAGAGTGTTAAGCTCATTCTCGTTGAATTCAGACATACGAACTACCTAAAATTAGATGAAAAGCCTCATCATAATCACTCTAAACTTCAGGTGTAAAGAAAAATATGATCGTAGTGTTGCTTTTAGGTGTCTAAAAAAAATAGGTGACAAATCGGTGTTATTTTTTTAGAATGGGCTTATAAAGACCTAATCTTAATGGAGGGTTACTGTGATGAAGTACTTGAACATGTTAGCTTTTGTATTGATTATCATTGGCGCATTGAATTGGGGTCTGTGGGGCTTTTTCCAATTCGATATCGTTGCTTGGCTTTTTAAGGGGAACACCACATGGCTCAGTCGATTGATTTATTCGGTTGTCGGATTGGCTGGGGTCTGGAGCCTCTTGCGTTTGCTTCCAAGATGCAAACATCTTTGCTGCGACACTGGGTGTTCTACTAAGGGTGGAAAAACAGGTAAAGGTGGTTGCTGCAACTAACCTTTTTTATTCGTTCCAAGCCTGTAAGAGGCCTAGAGGATTTCTATCTTCTAGGCCCCTGTTTTTTTAGGATGTTTTTATGAAGTCATTTCCTATTATCATTTGGTTTCGCCAAGACTTGCGCCTTGCTTTCAACCCTGCTTTTTTGCATGCGGTGGCAGAGCCTGCTTCCTTGATTGGTGTCTATATCTGGTCGCCGGAAGAAGAGGGGATATGGAAATTAGGAGGGGCTTCTCGCTGGTGGCTCCACCACTCTCTCAAAGCGTTAGAATCGGAATTAAAAAAGAAAGGGATAAAGCTTTGCATTCAGAAAGGAAGCGCCGCAGCGGTTTTGGAAAAGATGGTTAAACAGACCAAGGCTAGGGAAGTTGTTTGGAACATCCGCTACGAACCTGCCGGGATAAAGCAAGAAGAGCAGGTGAAAGAAGTTCTTGAGCAGATGGGGTGCAAAGCGTCATCTTTTCATGGAAATCTTCTTTTCCCTCCAGGATCAATCTTGACCAGGCAGGGGAATCCTTATCAAGTTTTCACCCCATTTTATCGCACATGTCTCAATGAAGAGGTTCAACAGATCCATCTAAAAGTTCCTGAGAAAATTTCTATATTTTCTTTCGAGGTTCCCAGCTTCAAGATCGATGATCTACATCTTCTTCCCGACGTTGGGTGGGATCAGGGGTTTTACAAATTATGGAAACCAGGGGAAAGGGGTGCGCAGGCGGCTTTTCGCCAATTTGTAAAGAATGGGCTTTCGAGCTATTTAATAACAAGGGATGAGCCAGGCAAGATGGGAACGTCTTTACTTTCTCCTCATCTACATTTTGGCGAAATTTCCCCTTTTCAGATGTGGGAAGAATTAAAGGTCATGAAACACTCTGAGCCCTTTTTAAGGCAGGTCATTTGGAGGGAATTTGCTTACCACCTTCTCGTTCATTTCCCTCGAATACCTACCCAAACCTTGAAAGAGAAATTCAACGATTTTCCCTGGAAAAAAAATAGCCTGGCTTTAAAAAGATGGCAAAAAGGGATGACGGGATATCCGATTATTGATGCAGGGATGCGTCAGTTATGGAAAACCGGTTGGATGCACAATCGAGTCAGGATGCTTGTTGCTTCGTTTTTGGTCAAAGATCTGATGATCCATTGGAGAGATGGGGCTAAATGGTTTTGGGATACGCTTGTCGATGCAGATCTTGCCAACAACACGTTTGGATGGCAATGGTGTGCCGGTTGCGGAGCCGATGCTGCGCCTTATTTTCGCATTTTCAATCCCGAAACTCAGAGCAAACGGTTTAATCCCTCTGGAGACTATATTCGAAGGTTTGTTCCAGAGCTAAAGGGGCTTCCTGATCGATGGATTCACGCGCCTCATCTAGCGCCGGAAGAGGTTCTTAAACAGGCTAAAATTGTTTTGGGAAAGACCTATCCGTTTCCGATTGTTGAACATGAAATTGCTCGAAAAAAGAGTTTAAAAATCTATCACGAATGGATTTAGATGCATGGCTATGTCTGATCGTTGTTTTTTATATCGGTCTACATTCGGATTTCCAGCGCAGGATGTCTTTTCTTGGTACATGAGGCGAGGGGCGCTTTCCAGGCTCATGCCTCCATGGAGAAAGAGCAAGGTTCTTTTCTATCAGGGGATGCCTGATGAAGAGGGGGCGTGTGTTGGGATTCAAATCCGGTTTGCTGGATTTCAATGGAAATGGGTCTTTCAGCGTCGGGATTTGGTTCCAGGCAAGGAGTTTAGCGATTTTCAAGTGAAAGGGCCATTTGCCCATTATTGCCATCGCCATCGAGTAGATCCTGTTGACAACCACTCTTGTTCTGTGACGGATGAGATTATCTACCGTCTTCCGTGGGGAGTTCCAATACCTGGTTTGGAAGAAGAATTTGCTAAGCTGTTTCGCTGGAGGCATCAGCTCCTACAAGCTGATTTAGAGCTTATTTCACGTTATCAGACTAGGTCGTTGCGCATTTTGCTCAGCGGTGCCGGAGGCCTGATCGGGAGCTCGCTGGAAGCGTTGTTAGGCACGGCTGGCCATGATGTCGTGCGTCTAGTGCGCAGCCAAGGGATGGCTAATAGCCATGCCATCCATTGGGATCCTGTCCACGGAGGTTTTTGCAAAAAGGACTTTGAAGGTTTTGATGCTGTGATCCATTTAGCAGGAGAAAATATTGGGGCTGGACGGTGGACGAAAAAAAAGAAGGAGCGGCTGTTCTTAAGCCGGTGTCGGGATTCATGGCTCCTTTCCCAAATTTTATCTCGTTTAAACCGTCCTCCTAAGACTGTGATCTCTGCATCTGCGGTTGGGTATTATGGGGATCGCGGGCAAGAGAAACTGACAGAAAAGAGCAGTAAAGGGGAGGGGTTCTTAGCCGATCTATGCGGCAAATGGGAAGATGCCACTCAAGGAATCGAAAACCGTGGGGTTCGGGTTGTCCATGCTCGGTTTGGGATTGTGTTAAGCCCAGCAGGCGGGATGCTTCGGAGGATTCTGTTTCCTTTCAAGATGGGGCTTGGAGGGCGGCTGGGTTCAGGGCAGCAGCTGATGAGTTGGATTGGGATTGATGATGTTATCGGAGCTCTTTATCATGTGCTGATGACTGAATCGATCCACGGTCCTGTCAATATGGCAGCGCCTATGTCTATTAGCCAAGCTGAATTTTCGCAAGCGCTTGCCCGTAAGCTAGGGCGTCCGATGTTTGCTCCTATTCCAGCTTGGGTTCTTCGCGCGCTATTTGGGGAGATGGCTGATGGGCTGCTCCTTTCAAGCGCCTCTGTGGTTCCTGAGAGGCTGATGGAGACAGGCTACCTCTTTCGGCACCCCAATCTTGGGGAAGCTCTTAATAATGTAATATGATTCCCATTTAGAGAATGCCTCTTAAGCTACGCGAATTTCATTTTCAAGTTTTTGGGTCATATTATAGCAATTGCGCACTTTAGCTTCATCGATCCAGGTAGAATTAGAATGGACGATGCTATCGACGCTATCTAGAAAGTCTCGAACAAGTTTAACATAGGGGTCGCCCATATGCTGGGCAATTTTCTGCATTTCATCGGAGTATTTTAAATACCCGCTCTTAGCTTTTATCCTAGCAGTTTGAATTTGCTGTTCATTCCCTGCTTCGTGTTGGAGGATTAAGCTGCTGATCTCTAAGCTAATCTTGTTTTCAAGATCCCGCAGCGTTCGTTTCTGCAGATCGATTCTCTTTCCTCGTTTTCTAGGGTGGTAAGGTTGCATTTTTCTGAAGCGTGGAGCCATATCGTTCCTCCTTGATCATTTCTATTTAATTTATTTTTACAACAAAATTAATAACAAATCAATTTTTATTATTATATTTGTTATAATATTTTATTTATTTGTTTAAATATAAGTTTTCGTTTAAAACAATTTCAAAAATTGATGGGAATGATCTTCGCGATAGATTTATTCCTCTTGATCAAATTGCTTTAAAACTTTTATGCTGTTGCAGCGATCTAATTAGAGGATATTACAATGATTTATCTAATCAAGTTTCTTATGTGCCTATTTACAGCTGCTTTTTTGGGCGGATCACTCAATGCCGCTGACAAGCAGCCCGCTCAAGCAATTGCTGCTGTTCCAGCTCAATTCCAAGAAAATAACTCTGACGTCAATGAGGATGAGGATTCTGTTGATCAAGATACAGATAGCGATCAAGATGTTATTATCATGGAAGAGGATGAGGACAGTGATCAAGATGATGTAAATAATTAAGGCAGCCACCCTCGACTTTCCACAAAGTCGAGTAAGTCAGAGAATTTGACAAAATCGATGTTAAACCCGAAGAAGTGTTCTTCGGGTTTTTGTTTTTTATTTTATTTATTATTTTGTTGATTAGTTTTTGTTTTAATAATAACATTAAACCAAGAGGGATGTAAATAAGCGAGCTTTCAATAGTGGTTTCCTCTGTAATCAATAATAAGGAGAAAGCAATGGCTGGCAAATTAAATGTGAACCCTTGGATAGATATTTGGCTGGAGCCAAGAGAGACAATTCGAGCCGTTGTAAACTATGATCCTAAGTATCGCTTTATTCTCTTATCGACCATTTATGGGTTGCCGATGGCGCTTAATTTTGCGCAGAGCTCATCTCTGATCGAATCTCTTCCAATGTGGGCGATTCTACTCGCTGCTTTGGTCATCAGCCCTTTCATAGGAGCCTTAGGAATCACAGTATGTTCTTTGCTCTTAACCTGGACGGGGAAATGGATTGGTGGAAAAAGTAATTACGATAGAGTTAGGTCAGCGGTTGCGTGGTCGAGTGTTCCCAATGCAGTAACTCTTGTTCTGTGGGTCGTTTTATTGGCCGTTTTTGGAAATCAAGTTTTTTCAAGAGGTTTTTCCGATTCTCCGTTTATGGGCTATCAGGCGGGGGTTATTTTCATTGTTTTCCTTATTGAATCGATCGTTTCAATCTGGGGTTTCATCATATTGTTAAAGGCGTTAGGGGAAGTTCAAGGGTTTTCAGCATGGAAAGCATTGCTTAATGTGGTGGTTCCATTGGTCATTGTGGTAGCGGCAATTTGGTTAGTTGGTTGGATCATCTACGGTACGAGCACAATTGTAAAATAATTATATTATCGAGGGAGGAATCGGAATATGGAAAATAGCATCTGCAAAGTGATTAAGGGCGTTGCTTTAACATCAATCTCAGCGTTTGTGTGTATACTGAATCCGCTGGAGGCAGATCACGGACCTAAAGATACAAAAGTGGAAGTTGCCAATTCGAGCTGGCAAGAATTTCACTCTGCAGGTGGAAAATGCAAGATGCGCTTTCCTAGGAGCCCAGACCACCTTTCTGAAAAAATGCGTCTTCCAGAAGAGGGGTTTGATTTAAAATACGATGCCTACATCTCAGCAGTTGATCAGAAGACGGTATTTATGCTGTTGATTGCGCAATATCCTGAATTTGTAGATGAATCTTATGCCCGTATGAGCCTTGAGGGTTTTCTGAATGGTATTTTAACGCATAACCCGAACAACCAGCTGATCTTTGCTGACCTCTCTTTAGTCGAAGGGCATGAGGCTTTAGATTTTTTCATCCGGACAGGGGGCGTTTATTTTAAAGGCCGCGCATTGATGGTCAAAAATAGCCTTTACCTCATGGCAATGGAGTGCGAAGTGCAAAATTATGACGAAAGCAACTACAACATGTTCGTCAACTCATTTAAGCTCGCTAAATAGTTTGCCGGATTTCTCCCAATCCCCTCTTTCAGAGGGGATTGTATTATCCCCTAAAATGTCAGTGTCAGCTTCCCTTGGCCATACGGGGCGTCGTCGTATTTATAGTATTTGCCGTGATGGTTGTGCTTATCTTTGATAAAGATCCAGCCGCCAAAGTTCCAGCCAGCACCAACCGACGCTGAGAATGTGTGGCCAGTCTTAAAGTGTAAATCCAGCTCCATGCCTTTGGAGTAGACCTCGAAGATGCCGTCTTTATATTGTCCGATTCCTCCATGCGCGCGCATAGGGAAGCGGTAGGGGCGGCCAAACGTTGCCCACATGAGCGATGTTGACCAATAGTTATTGAAAAAATACTCAATGGATACGTCGATAGGGAAGATCGCATTGATTTGCCACTTCTTTGAAGCTCTCCAGTCGATGCCTAAAATGGGAAGGATGTATCCATTTTCAACGCCGACATAGCCTGCCCAACCGACATGCATGCCGATGTTTTGAGAGTACTGATAGCGCCCCCACATCAGTCCGTAATAGACGCCTGATTGGCCGAAGTTCCATGTTTGCGCATCGATGGATGTTCCAGCGGAAAGGATCCAACGCCAGTCTTTCAGAGAAGTGGACACCCAGCCAACGGAAGCGCTTGCAAAGTTATAATCATCTTCGGTAAAGCGGGGGTTTTTAGGCCAATCGAACTCTAGAAAGGAGTACCCGATTTTCCAGCTGAGTGAATTATTCGGAGTTAAAAAATGGGAGTAATAGAGGAATGTGTGCGCATCTTCATAATGGACTTTAGAGTGTTTGACTGAATGGGTGCGGAATTCAGCGGGCGTGACGTCGCGGAACTCACCGTTAAGGTGCACAGGATGGCTCTTATTGACAAAGCTATAATCGGTCACAAGTTCAAAGGAAGAGGCTAGAACAAAAATCGGCAGGGAATATCGGAATTTCACAGGTCTAACTCCATTTATTTTCTACAAAACAGGTAGTTATAAAAGAATTTAAATTAATCGCGACGGGATTTTTTGTCGATGGGATTTTGCTTGCAAAAAGATCGGGGTTTTTGAGTCAATCAAATCAAGAAGAAAGCGGCACTGCTGGTTTTCCGCCGCCTAGCATACGGAGGATTTCCGCTTCGCGTTCTGTTTTGTTTAAAGCTTGAATGGTCGTGATGGTACGGCCATTTGACTGGTTTTTTTGGACGCTGAAGTGGTGGTCTGCTTGCCCAGCAACTTGGGGAAAATGGGTGATGCAGACCACTTGGCGGTGTTTGCCAAGCTTTTTCAATTGTTCACCGATCACTGTAGCCGTTTTACCGCCGACATTGGCGTCGATCTCATCAAAAATAAGGGTTGGCGTTTGATTGTTTTCACAAAGTGTTGTTTTGATTGCAAACAAAAGGCGGGAGAGCTCTCCACCGCTAGAGTGGTCTTTAACGAGGACTGATTGTTCGCCGGTGTTCGCGCGCATCCAAAAGAGGATGGTGTCATCACCTGATTGCGTTCGTGTAGATGGTTGGACGGAAATTTTGATCTCAGCTCCCTGCATGTTCAAGGATTGAAGGCTCTCTGTTAGAGAAGAGGCAAGTCGCTGAGCGGCTGCTTTTCTGCTCTGGGTCAGCTTAGCAGCGAATTGTTCTGTTGCTTGTTCACGTTGTTTGATCTGGGCTTGGAGCGCGTCGATCTCATCAGAGAGATTTTCCAATTGGTTCAGTCGATCTTGAGCGCTTTGCTGGAATAGCTGGATCTCTTCGATGCTTGCACCGTATTTGCGCTTCAGCGAATCGATAGCTGCAAGTCGCTCTTCAAGGTAGGCAAAGCGGTTGGGATCTTTGTCGAGCTTTTCTGTGTACTGTTGCAGGTCGTTGGAGGCTTCTGTTGCTGCAATCGATGCTTCACGAAGAAGATTTGCAGAAGGTGTTAGCTGGGAGTCGTAGGAGATTAGGGATTCGCACGACTTATAAAAGCGATTCAAATGGGGGAGAAGATTGGATAGGTTTTGGGTAATGGGTGTAATTTTTTCGAGGATCTCTTGAGCATGGGCAAGCCGCTTATGTTCTTCGGTGATCTCTTCCTCCTCTCCGTTTTTAATTTTGACCGAAGCGATCTCTTCCAGTTGACTGCGCAGCTTCTCTTCTTCTTTGTCTCTCCGGGATTGCTGCATGGCCAAAGCATTAAGCTGCTCCTTGAGTTCCTTTTCAGTAAAATAGGCTTGTTGGAATTGATTTAACAGTAAAGAGAGTTCGGCAAATTGGTCGACAATTGTCCTTTGTGATTCAGCAGAGGTCAGGGTGTGGTAGGCGTGTTGGCCGACAAGCTCCAGAAGGGTAGCTCCAATCTTTTGCAGAAGAGGAAGAGGTGTCAATTGTCCATTGACAAACGCTCGGTTTTTCCCTTCTCGGGTCAATTCGCGGCGGATGATCAGCTCTTCATCAGGGCTGTACGAGATGCCTGCATTATCCAAGATCGTATGTGTTGCGGGGAGTCCAGCAATGTCAAAAGCTGCTTCAATATAGGCCTTGTCTTCTCCTTTTCGGATCATTGTGCTATCAGCCCGAGCTCCGATGGCTAATTCAAGGGCTTCAATGAGGGCTGTTTTTCCAGCCCCAGTTTCTCCAGTAAGGACTGTAAACTGGGGAAGAAGGGCGATTGTGCACGAGTCGATGAGGACGATGTTTTTTAAGCACAGATGGTTAATCATAGAGGACTTCGCCTGTTGTCTTAAAATGCATTTTAGCAACGGTGCTTAAAATGGATTCGCCGTATTTGGCAACCAGTTTTTTGCCAATCGCAATCACTTGTGATGAGGCGCCTTTGGGGAGTTCGATTCCCACTTCGGCTCCGAGCTGATCGATCCCTTCAACAAAAGCAGCTCGTGCGAGGATCGATGCTGCTGCAACAACAGGATCAGATTCAGCTTTATGACGCTGGGTGAGTTCAACCTGGATATTTTTATGTTTCAAAGCAGAGAGGACTACATCTTCGCTTGCGAACTGATCAATGATGACTTGTGTGCATTGCGTACGAGTATGCAGCTCAGAAATCGCCGTTGCATGGCCCCAAGCAAGGAGGCGGTTTAGATTATGAAAATTTGCGTAGAGCTCATTGTAGCGTTTAGGCGTAATTCGGACAATGGAATGGGGACAAATTTTTTTAATTTTTTGGCTCAGGACAAGGATGACCTTATCAGTCATTTTCTTGCTGTCCTTCACACCAATCTTCAAAAGTTCTTTTATGTGATCTTCCGTAGCAAAGACGCCGGCAACGCACAAAGGACCAAAGAAGTCTCCTTTTCCAGCTTCATCAACGCCGACGCGAGCTTGGAGATCGACCTGAGTTTCTGGATAGGAGAAAGCAACCGATTGCAAGATCTCTGGTTCGATATAAAACTGGATGAATTCTTCCTTATCTTTTCCTTGGACGGTGAGTTTACCCGAAGTATACAGCGTGCAGGAAACTCCTTTTTTTTGAGCAGAAAATAGGGTGTAGGCCGGATGGGTGATTTCAAAGCCTTGGTTGGTCAATTCTTGCTGCATTTTGTCAGCTAAGCTAACGTCGATAGTTGCTACGAAGCAGGGGTCTGAGGTGTGCTTTTTTGTTTTCATAATTTTTTTAATTGCGTATTAATTCTCTCTCCTACAAAAGGGGAGTTTTATATGAGGTTCCGCTCGTTTAACTGGTTGAGCTGTCGGCTTAAGCCCATGACGGAATAGGCATGGTTTCATTTTTACATTGATTTCGAAAAAAAACAAGATAACATAGATTCTATTGATTGCAATTGTTTTGGAGGACTATGAGTGAAGAACTAAAGCGTGTCGGCAGCTTGTTCAAATCGAAGAGAAAAGAGTTGAACTTAACGCTCAAAGAGGTTGAGAATTCTACTTCTATCCGCTCTTCCTATTTAGAAGCGATTGAAGATGGACGAGTCCAACAGTTCGTTTCGGGCGTTTATGCCCTTGGCTTTATGAAGCAATATGCCAATTTCCTTGACATTGATATGGACACCATGATCCGCGAAAATCCTCATGTCTTTCGCATGCCGGCAGAAAAGCATGAATTTTCCTATGGAATTGGCACCTTGGAGGTGCGAGGCAGCATGGGTGGCGGTGTGAAGTGGCTCCCCAATTTGCTGTGGGCTGGAGCCGCGGCTCTTGTTCTAGTTGTCGCTTGGTATTTGGCTAAATTTTTAGGAGCTATTTAATTGCTTTAAGATATGTCTTTACCTCCCTATACAAATCGACTTATTCATGAGAAGTCTCCCTATCTGCTCCAGCATGCCCACAATCCTGTTGATTGGTATCCCTGGGGGAAAGAAGCCTTTGAATTGGCAAAAAATGAAGGTAAGCCAATTTTTCTATCAATCGGTTATGCGACGTGCCATTGGTGCCACGTCATGGAAAAAGAATCTTTTGAAAATCCAGAGATCGCTAAGTTGATGAACGATTCTTTCATCAACATCAAGGTCGACAGAGAAGAGCTGCCTGAAATCGATAGCATCTATATGGAATTTGCCCAGGCATTGATGGCATCTGCTGGCGGCTGGCCGCTCAATCTCATTTTAACTCCGGAGCTCAAACCATTTTTTGCCGTGACTTATCTTCCTCCCATGAACTCCAGGGGCCTGATTGGAATGCAGCAGTTTATCCAGCATATCACTCAGATGTGGCAAAGTGGGGAGCGGGAACAACTCGTTGATCAAGCGGATAAGATCGTCGAAATTTTTGAAAAATCGACCTTCTCTTCCGGTGACTCCCTACCTGCCCAGGGGATCCTTTCTGCGGCGACTGAAGTGCTGTTTGAAATGGTCGATCCGATCTATGGAGGATTCAAAGGTGAGCCGAAGTTTCCAATGGGGTATCAATCCTTATTTCTTCTAGAGCACGCCAGGCAGAAATCGGACAGTCGTGCGATGTTCTGCGTTGAACTAACATTGGACCGGATGCTCCGTGGTGGAATTTTTGATCAGCTCGGCGGCGGGTTTTCCCGGTATTCAGTGGACGAGCGTTGGACCGTTCCCCATTTCGAAAAAATACTTTACGATAACGCTATTTTAGCCGAGACTTACCTTGAGGTTTTCCAGTTTTCCAAGAAAAAAAATTATGCGCGCGTTGCAGAGCAGACACTGGACTATTTAATCCGGGAGATGATGCAGCCAGAAGGAGGGTTTTACTCTGCTGAAGATGCCGATTCAGAAGGTCATGAAGGAATGTATTATACCTGGACCCCTCTTGAGATCCGCGAGGTTCTTTCTAACGAAGAGGCAGAAATATTCTGCAAATACTACGGGATGAAAGGCGATGGGAACTTTGAAGGGAGGAACGTTCTCTATGTTCCAATGCCATTGGATGAGTTTGCTGAAGAGATAGGAATGCCCGAAGACGAAGTTAAGACTATTTTAGAAAGGAGCTCGACGCAACTGCTAAAAAGGCGTGAGTTTAGGACCCGCCCGTTTAAAGATGATAAGGTTCTGTGCTCCTGGAATGGGCTTGCCATTGGTGCGATGGCCAAAGGCGGTAGCATGCTGCGGAAAGAAACATACACAGAAGCTGCAATCAAGGCAGCTGAGTTTCTGTTTGCCCATCTCTATAAGGATGGTCGTTTAAAGAGAAGGTGGCGTGAGAACGAGGCTCGCTTTGACGGCGGGATCGATGATTATGCGTTCTTGATTAAAGGCCTGATCACTTTATTCGAGTTAGACCATGGGACAAAATGGCTAAAATGGGCGATTGATTTGAGCGAGGTGCTCTCAAAAGAGTTTAAAGCCGAAGGGGGGGCGTTTTATTTTAATGTCTCCAATCCGGCCTTGCTGATCCGCCGCTGTGAATTTTATGATGGAGCAGAACCTTCCGGAAATGCTGTCCATTGCGAAAATTTACTTCGGTTCTTCCAATTAACAGGAGATCCCAACTACCTTTCTCAAGCAGAAGATATTTTAAAGGCTGCCAAAACCTATATCGAAAGCTACCCGCCAGGTGCATGCTACCACTTAAAGGCGCTTCAGAGGTACTACCATGTAAAAGCCCTGCTAGTCGTTATTGCGCTTGATGAAGAAAAGACCTTAGCTAAAGAGATTAAAGAGCATTTAGCGCTTCATTTTAATCCTCATAGGCTTGTTGTGTGGAAAAAGGCAAGTGATGCATTATTGGATGCCCTAGTTCCTTCTTTAGTTGATAAAAAAGCGGTTGATGGCCAGACTGCGGTTTATATTTGCAGGCAGGATCGCTGCGAAGCTCCGTTGCTTGCCAAGGAGGAGATCTTCAAGGCGATCGAATCTTTGTAAATTTTGGAGGATACGATGACACAGCGGACGAATTTAGGGGACTACACCCTGCTCAAACAGCTCGGAGTAGGTTCCATGGGTACAGCGTTCCTTGCTGAACACCGGCTTATGAAGCAACCGTGCCTTGTCAAAGTGCTCCCTCAAGAGCTCTCTTCAGATCCCAACTTTATCCACCGTTTTGAAAACGAAGTGTTGGCTCTCTCGAGCCTCGAACATCCCCATATCGTTAAAATCCACAATGTTTCTTGTGCAGACGGCCACTACTTCCTTGTGACCGATTGCATTGTCAACACTGATGGAGATTCTTGCAATCTTTCGCAGTACCTTTCGAAGCGCAAATATAAACTTTTAGAAGAAGAGATCGTTCGGATCTCCAGACAAATTGCATCTGCTTTAGACTACGCCCATCAGAGAAAAATGGGTGTTGAACCTTTTGCTCATGGCACCCTTAAGCTTAATAACATTTTGCTCCGTTCTTCCAGGGAGGGGCTCCACTTATATTTAAGCGACTTTGGCCTCTCGCGGATCATCGGTCCTGGTGCAGTGCTCAGTCGGACATACAAAGCTGCAGCCGATCAGCTTGCAACCAACATCGGTTTTACATGGAACAAACGGGGAGAAGAGAAATATGCAACAGGAAAAATTGATCCCAATGCAATGACAGTTCTCCACGAGTCCTTTTTGCAAAATTTTGCCTTCCTAGCTCCTGAGCAAAAGTATCTTTCCCAGCCTCGTCCGGATCCCTCTAAGGCAGATATTTATGCATTTGGCACACTGATCTATTATCTTTTAAAGAAAGAGATGCCGGAGGGCTTTTTTGAACTGCCTAAGAAAAGCGGCGATCAAAAATGGCATTGGGATATTTTTCTTGCCCGCTGTCTTCACCATGATCCTGCTTTAAGACCGGAACTGCTTTCTCCGCTGATCGAAGAGTTGGTCAGTGCGACCGTCCATCCATCAGGGAAAGAGCAGCTTCAGAAGCTCAAAGAGGTTGCAGGACATGTTACAGAGCTTACAGAAGTTATTTCAGAACCAGTTTTAGAAACAGTTTCCGTTGAGCAAGGAGCTACTGGGTTAAAACCTGTTCTTAAGCCGCAGGAAGTTGTCCGCCCATCCTTTGATGCCGATCCTGGAGAAATTTTTCAAAAAGAGCTTCTTGTTGGACGCTACCAGCCTAAGATCGAAGAAGAAAAGTACGTCGAACCAATGATGACGGAAATGGTCATTATCCCGGGGGGGACATATTATCGCGGTAGCAACCACGGCGCCCGCGATGAGATGCCACGCCACGCTATTAATATGGACGCTTTTGCAATGGATGTTCATCCGGTCACTAATGAACAATTTGTTCGATTTCTCGAAGTAATGGGCGGTGAAAAAGATGTCAATAACAATGACATCATCCGCTTGCGCGATTCTCGCATTAAGAGGAGTGCTGGCAAGATTAGTATCGAATCAGGATATGCCAAGCACCCTGTTGTCGGAGTAACATGGTATGGAGCGACTGCTTATGCCAAATGGATTGGCAAACGGTTGCCTACCGAAGCCGAATGGGAAATTGCAGCTTATGGAGGCCGGGAAGATCACATGTTTCCAACAGGAAGCGATATCGAGAGGACCCAGGCCAACTTCTTTAGCTCCGATACCACGACCATTGGAAGTTATTCACCCAATGGCTATCAACTCTACGATATTGCAGGCAATGTTTATGAGTGGTGCCAAGATTGGTATGATTACCACTATTATGACATCTCTGTCCAAGAACCTGATCACCCCAAAGGCCCTTTGCAAGGTGTCTACCGCGTTCTTCGAGGCGGCTGCTGGAAGAGTCTCAAGGAGGACCTCCGGTGCGCTCACCGCCACCGCAATAACCCGGGCAGCATGAACGGAACCTACGGATTCCGTTGTGCTGCTGATGTGGCAGAATAGTGGCGATAGCTGTCCTCTTCGTCTACATGGGAAATATCTATGGAAATGCTTTTTTGATGCCTGCTAGGCCATTCTGAACAGACTTTTTTCTTGATCAGCCCCGTTTTAATCTGGTAGACTCCTCGCCTTTAAGGAGTATCGCATGAAACTGCTATTGTCCAAACCTCGAGGATTTTGTGCTGGAGTCGAGCGGGCAATCGATACCGTTGAGCGCGCTTTAGAACTTTGGGGAGCCCCAATCTTTGTCAAACATGAGATCGTCCATAACAAACACGTTGTTGAAAGATTAAAACAAAAAGGGGCCGTTTTCATCGAAGATCTTAACGAAGTGCCTGCCGGCGCTCGCCTGATCTATTCGGCCCATGGCGTATCTCCTGCAGTCCGGGGGCAAGCCAGGGCGCGCAATCTGATCGAAATTGACGCGACTTGCGGGCTTGTGACCAAAGTCCATTCTGCGGTAAAGCGCTATGCACAAAAAGGATATCAGATCATTCTGATCGGCCACAAAAAGCACGTTGAAACGATTGGAACAGCGGGGGAAGCTCCTGGTGTGACCACGATTGTTGAGTCGGTCAGCGATGTTAAAGCTCTCGAGTTCGATCAAAATCAAAAGCTTTTCTATACCACTCAAACGACTCTCAGCTTGGACGATGTCAAAGAGATCACAGAAGCGCTGATTGTCAAATATCCTCAGATTGAGACCCTTCCGAGCTCGTCGATCTGCTATGCAACGACCAATCGCCAGCTGGCCCTTCGTTCGATCACCGATGAGGCTGACCTTGTCCTTGTTGTCGGCGATCCGCGCAGCTCCAACTCCAACCGCTTGCGCGAAGTTGCCGGTGTCCGAGGCGTTCTCTCTTATCTTATCAACGATGAGCAAGAAATCCTTACCGAATGGCTTAAAGGTGTCGAGGTGATCGGCCTGACTGCCGGTGCATCGACGCCTGAACATGTCGTTCAACGGTGCATCCAACGCCTCCGTACCCTCGGTGTAACGGCTGTGGAAGATGTTGTGTTCACAGAAGAAGACGTTGTGTTCCAGTTGCCAAAAGAAGTGCTTGTTGAAGCTTAAAACAGGTTAGATCGTTACCTCCCTACAAGTTTAAATCTTTGAAGATATTTAGCAATCTCTTAACTTTGAACCTGAAGAGTGCATTATCTTTCTGTGCTTAGGAGAACTATTATGACATCGTTTCGGCATTTAAAATCTGTGATTCGTTTGAATGAGTTAGCTGAAGATCCGATCGACTTAAGTGAGGAAGGAATTCTCACTTCCAAGCGTATTGATGGGATGATTTCTGAAGCAGCTAAACTCAAGCTTTTTTATGGAACAGAGCGGGTATCCGACATTGTGATGGGCGCCTTGCAGGACCTTGCAGATGAGACCAAGGCTGTGAAGAAGATGGAGGCGATGCAGCAGGGGCAAGTTGTCAATTTTATTGAAGGATTTGAAAGCGAAAAAAGGCCCGCCTTGCATACTGCAATGCGCGATTTTTTTGATCAACGGATATCTTCAGATGCTTCTCAAGCAGCTACTCAGCTAGCTTACAAAGAATTAGAAAAATTGCGCGCTTTTTTAGATGATGTCGATTTAAAAGAACAATTTACCGATTTGGTCCAAATAGGCATCGGAGGATCAGAGCTTGGTCCCAAGGCAGTCTATATAGCTCTTGAAGCTTATCACAAACCGAACTGCAGGGTTCATTTTCTCTCTAATGTAGATCCGGATGATGGAGCACAAATTTTTCATCGAGTCAATTTAGAAAAGACGCTTGTTGTCGTAGTCTCCAAATCGGGTTCTACTCTTGAGACGTTGACCAATGAACAATTTGCTAAAGAATACTTTATAAGAGCGGGGCTCAATCCTAAAAATCACTTCGTTGCGGTAACGGGCAAGGGGAGTCCAATGGATGATCCTCAGCAGTATTTGGCATCATTTTATATCTGGGATTATATCGGAGGGCGTTATTCCGTTACTTCCATGGTCGGCGGAGTGACTCTTGCTTTTGCTTTGGGAATGGAGCGCTTTCTCGAGTTCTTGCGCGGTGCCAATTCCATGGACAAGATCGCTATGAAAAATGACTTAAAGTCTAATCTTTCCCTCCTTTCAGCGCTTTTGGGAATTTGGAACCGTAACTTTTTGGGCCTTCCGACTGTAGCTATTATTCCATATTCGCAAGCGCTCATGCGTTTTCCTGCGCATTTGCAGCAGTTGGATATGGAATCTAACGGGAAGCGGATCGATAAACGTGGCCATGCCGTTGATTTTGATACGGGACCAATCCTTTGGGGAGAGCCTGGAACAAATGGTCAGCATTCTTTTTATCAGTCGATCCATCAAGGAACGACCGTTGTTCCCCTTGAATTTATTGGCTTTAAAGAGAGTCAATATAGAGAAGATGTAGTTTATGGTGGAACGACGTGTCAGGAAAAGATCCTTTCTAACCTCTTTGCTCAATCGATTGCTTTAGCTATTGGCCAAAAGAGCACGAATCCGAACCAATTTTTTCCAGGGAACCGTCCTAATAGGATTTTATTTGGGCAGCGGCTTGATCCTTTTGTGATGGGAGCTATTTTGTCCTATTATGAGCACAAGGTTGCCTTCCAAGGTTTCATTTGGAATGTCAATTCCTTTGATCAGGAAGGCGTTCAGCTAGGCAAAAAGCTGGCTTTAAAGATCCTTGATCAGTTTGCTACTAAACGACAAGGAAAATCTATCGATGTTAAGAATTTTCCGCTAGGCCACGCTTACCTGCGCCACCTCGATTAGAAGATGTTTGCTAGATGATCCACTGACCATTTTGAACGCCGATTGAATGGGCGTGCTCAACCTCTAAAAGGGCGGGGGTTGTCAAAAAGACCTGCCCGAAATCACCGAGTTTTTGTTGCAGAAGCTTTTGTCTATGGGAATCGAGCTGGATTCCAAAATCATCGATTCCCAATAATGGTTTTGATCCAATCAGCAAATAAAACTGCTCCCATTGGGCAAAACGCAACGCAGAAGCACCACACCGTTTTTGCCCTTCGCTTGAGAAATTTTTGGCCTCTTTTTCTGAAATAACAATGCTTAGGTCATCGCGATGGGGGCCAAGAAGCGTGGAGCCTAGATGCATTTCTTTAGATCGGTTCCTTTTCCATTGAGCCAGCAGAAGTGTAATCAGATCGTTATTCTGTAGATCGCGCAAAGAAAAACTGCAATCATATTGTGCTGTTAATGAGTCTTTTCTTAGGGAGAGTTGCTCCATCCAACGGCCAATGGGTGCACTAAGTAGGCTCAGAGCTTCCTTTCTCTTTTCAATGATGTAAGCAGCAGAAGGGGCCATCGCCATTTCCCAGGCTGTTAAAGTGGTTTCGCTGCGGCTTTTTAGCAAATAGTTCCGTTGCTTCATCGCCCTAAAATAGCGGCCTAAATGATACACGTAGAGGGGATCAATTTGCGCGATATGTAGATCGATGAACTTTCTCCGGTCTGCTGGAGATCCGCTCATTAAAGAGTGGTCTTCAGGAGATAACAGAATTCCAGGAAGGGTGCCTAAAAGGGAAGTGAAATGGTTGTGGATTGTATTATTGTATTGGACTTTACGGGACTTTTCATTGTAGAAGATTTTAATGCATTGGGAGATCCCGTCTTTAGAAAAATGGGCTTCTACATAAAAATAGTTGGCGCCTGCTCGGATCAGCTCGCTGAGCCGTTTTGTCCTAAAGGACCTCCCCGTGCTGATTAGATAAATCGCTTCAAGGAGGTTCGTTTTTCCTTGTCCATTATCTCCATAAATGACATTTACAGAGGGGCGGAAGGAAGCCTGTGCCTGCTCATAATTGCGGAAATTGCGCAAGATCAGGTGTTGGAGCCACATATTGATTATGCTTCTAAGCGCATTGGCATAATAACAAACTCTGCCGTTGAGGAATCCGTGATCAATCCTGGGTTGTAGGAGTCAGAGGCGTTAAAGTGGACGGTCTCATCTTTACTGTGGCGTAAAATATCGAGGAAGAAGTTCGGATTAAAAGCGATATCCAACTTTTCACCGCCATAATTGACGGGCATGTTTACCTTGCCTTCCCCGATTTCCCCGCTAACGGCCGAAAGATGCAGCTCGCCGCTTGTGAATGTAAACCGTACAGAGCTGCTGCTATCTGCTATAAACAAGGAGACTTGGCGCAGCAAAGAGATTAGTTCTTCTCGGTGGAGAGAGATCGCGTTTTGTTTCTTTTCCGGGATCACTCGGCTGACGTCGGGGTATTGACCGGAGAGGAGCTTACTAATAAGTGTGACGGAGCCGACTTCGATACCAATTTTATCCGTCATAAGTGTCAGTTTGGCTAGATCCTCTTTGTTATCTAAAATGCGGATCATTTCATCAACTGCTTTGAGAGGGATGATGTAGGATCCTGTTTGCTCAGGAGGAAGATCGACAGGTACATGGATCTTTGCCAGCCGTTTTCCGTCTGTACCGATAAAGATTGCTGTTTGGTTCGCTTGCTGTAGATAGACCCCGTTCAACACTTGTCGAGTGTCATCGCGCGCAGCAGCAAATACGGTTCTAGAGAGCATTTCTTTAAGCAAGGGGCTCGTTAAAGAGAGGTAGACACCATCGGAAAGATCGGGAAGAGCTGGAAACTCATTTTTATGCATTCCATTCACTTTGAAGTGGGATGTGCCTGCATTAATAGAGGCCATATCGGTTAAGGAAGAGTGGATCTCGATAGTGGAAGATGTCAGCTCGCGGATTAACTGAAAAAAACGGCGTGCGGGCAAGGTAATCGCGCCTTCTTCAACAACTTTAGCTTCTGCATAGGCCCTTATGCTCACAGTTAAATCGGTTGCGCTGATGATCAACTGGTCATCGATAGCTTCGATTAAGACATTGGCTAAGATGGGAATCGAGGGCTTTGCGGCAACGATGTTTTGGATTTTTCCGATCAAAGAGACTAAATCGAGGCGAGGAATGATGACTTTCATAGGATGGGCTCCAGTCTGTTGTGTTCTTGGGGATGCATCATAAAACAAACAGCGTGCAGAGTCAAACGTCTTAAACTTTCTAAATCTTTATGAGCAGTTAAGATTATCGGGATTGGCTCTGGTCGCGAAGGGCTCTGTCGATTGCTTTCTTGTGTTCCCGTTCTTTGATTGCCGCACGCTTATCGTGCAATTTTTTTCCTCGGCAGCAGGCGATCTTGACCTTTGCGAAGCCATTCTTTAAGAACATGCTAAGTGGGATCAGGGTAAGCCCCTTTTCTTGGGAAACGGTGTAAAGCTTTTCGATTTCTCGTTTGTGGAGGAGAAGTTTTCTATCCCGACGCTCTTCATGATTAAAGAGGTTTCCAAACTTGTAGGGGGAGATCGATGCATTTTTAAGGACAACCTCTCCTTGCGAAATGAGGACATAAGAGTCTTGTAGGCTTCCTCCGTGGTTACGGAGCGATTTAATTTCGGTTCCGACCAGAACAATGCCAGCTTCCCAAGTGTCGAGGATCTCATATTCGTAACCTGCTTTTCGGTTAGAAACAAGTTCTGAATCGTTTTTTTTTGACATAGTTAACGTCCGAATAGGGATTGCCCGAATGGGGTGACCATAAAGCATTCTTTGCCATCATGCAGTCCTGTTGCCGTGATTCCGATTTCAAACAGCCAATCATAGAAAACAGATCGGATCAGGGCTGCCTCTTCGTCTGAATAGCTGGGAAGGCAATATTTCCACATTTTTCCCTGTCTTTTTAACACAACCAGAGAATCTTCTCCAAGTGGAACAATAGTTCCTCGGATGAAATCATCCATGTAGACCCAACCTGAGTTAAGTACACGCTGAATGCTTTTCTCTGTTTCCTTAATATTCCGATCAGTAAATAATTGAGAAGGAATTTTGGTGTTATCAAGCTTGTTTAAGGGATGTCTATACAAAAAGATAGCGCGGCTTTCCGGCCGCATATCTAGCCAGTCATTTGCTGCCTCAAGAGCATACAGCCGATCGTCGACGATATCAGCAAGCTTAAGGGTGCGCAATTTAGAGATTAACCGGTCGACATAGATGTGAAAGGTCGGATCATTTTCCTTAAAACCTTGGAGTTTGGAGGCCAATATCGAAAAACCCGCTGACTGAGGCAGAAGCATATCCTCTTTTTCTGTTGTTAGGGGAATAGGTTGTTTCTTAGCCAATGTGAGGACATTGCTCATGTCTTGAATAAAAGAAAAGTCTTGCGGCCTGAACCGCTCGACTTCATCGGGGGTTGCAATCGCAGGAGCTTCGGTCGTCTTCAAGAACATCAGATATTCGTGCCATTCGTGAAAGGGGGAGACGATCTCTTGCCAATGATCGTTGACCTTACAATAGCCCAAGCAGCAAACGAAGTTAAACTCGAGATAAAGCAAGTATTCTTCAAATTGCTCCTTGGAAAGGTCATATTTTTTGACAAGGTCTTTGGCAAATACTGTAAAATGGGGGGCTGTGTACACATCTTTGATAATCCCATTCAAGATTGGGTTAGGGAAGTTGAGATCGAGAAGATAACGTTGAAAGATTTGGGGAGTTAATAGGTATTTTTCAACAAGGGATTCAAAGATGTTATTTGAGGTTCTGGAAATCGAATACCAGACAGGTAATACGTGGATCGGTACTTTGCGCAAAAGACTTTGTAAATACTCCATCCCAGGTTTGAAATCAGGATCGAACTTCATGATCTGCGTTTCAAAGTACTTACGCAACTCCTTATCAACAGTAATCGTCTCACTATCGAATGCAAATAACCCCGACTTGCTTAGCTTCTGTAAAATGGGAAGGAGCTCGTTTTCTTCAATGTGGAGGTTTTTTGCAAGCTTTCGAATGGGGATTGTGATGGAGCTGTAGAGGATCTCTTCCAGTACCTCTAAATCAACGGAAGTGAACTGTCCCATGAGAAGTCGGTTTTCGATGTCTTGACGGAAGTCGTAATCTTCGAGGGAAATTTTATTTTTCTTTTGCAAGCTCGAATCGTGCATAATTTGATTCTCTTTTAAGAGTTTGACCAGGCAGGATAATCGATTTTTTGATTTGATGCAAGCAGGACTTATAATGTATCTTGCTTATATTAAGTCGATTGTCTTTTTGAAAGATAATAACAATATATGTGTACTTTCTGTCAGCCAAATGTCTATTTTATTCCCCCACCGGAATGGTGGCTTTGCGGAGGAGCCCACGAGGTGGCTAAGACCCCTGCGACCCCTGCGCAATCACCTCTTCCAGCACAATTAGGCTGGCGGTATCCTAACTTGATTTTCGATAAATTTCTAGCTTGTTGGCATTTTGTGCGCCCATTGGGAAGAACCTTATTTTTAGGCGCTTTTGGAGGAATCTTGTAGGCTACAGTCTTCCTTTTTCCAGAAAGATTAAGGCGGGAAAAAAAATTAGCTCGCTTTGGTTTTTTAACTCGCTTTAACCTAGGAAGATTGAAAGGGCCGGCCAAAAAAATTGCATTGGTGGCACGCACGCGTCTTCGATTTTGGTCTTCTGTTAGAGGTCTATCATTAGGAAGCTGGATTGGCGGAGATTGTTCTATGACTGCGGTATCACCTCCCTCGATTATCGGGCAATGAGGTTCCTCTTCTTGAGTAAATGTGATAGGATTAGCTTTGGGAATAGAGATAGGAGAGGCATCTAGAGTTGTCGCTTGCTGTTGTAAAGAAGGGGTGGGGTAGTCAAGCGGTGATGCCGTTTGTTCCGGTCTAGCTAAG
>CAZOKX010000002.1:0-1616 GCA_964580785.1 uncultured bacterium | reverse complement strand
TAAAGAAGGGGTGGGGTAGTCAAGCGGTGATGCCGTTTGTTCCGGTCTAGCTAAGGATAAGAACAACATGTATACATTTCCTGCAATAGGGATGCATTGAATTGCACATTGTTTCCAAGATTTCCCCGCAAGATAGCTTGAATATTCATTACCTAATAAAGAATGGTTTTTAAAAAGAATAGCTTTTGCAACTAGATTAACAGCACCGGTTATGGAGCTGAGTACCGGTACAAAAGAACAGCCCTTATCTAACTTAATTGCTATAGAGGAAATTAACATTGATGAATCTTGAATTAATGTGGCTTTAAATTGTCAAATAAAATATTTAAATCGGTTGAATTATAAATAATTTTTTTTGACTTCGTCAGCATCGATTTATGTTCGTTCCTCATTATTAACCCTGCCCCAAAGGGGCAGGGCTTTGGCCTACTCTACATTCTACTTCCCAACCAGGGGGTTGATGAAGTACTCGCCAAATTAGCGAATGCTTCACGATGTTTCTTTCCATGATGTTTCGGAAGAATCCTGAAGTTTCCGGCGTTCGCTCCTTCATAGATCTCCTCGCCAACCTTTTCTGGCTTCTCTCTCTTATGAATCTTGATTATGAAGTCTCCTGTTTGCTTTTGTCGAACCTGAGGCTTCTGCATCTTCGGACAAGCATCTCTTTTATGAGTTTCCTCTTCTTTTGGAGCACAATCGATGAAAGCTTCGGGAGTAGAAATGAAACGGTCAGCTATTTCAGCTTGTTGCGGGGTCTTCTCTTTTTTGAATGCGAAATACAATGCGTGTACAGTTCCTACAAAAGGAATGGATCGAACTATACATTTTTCCCAAGATTTATTTGAAAGATAGTTTGAATATCCATTAGTTAATGGGGGATGGGTTTTTGAAAAAACACCTTTTGCAATCATACTAAGAACACCAGTTATGGAACCGACAACTGGTATAAAAGAACAGATCTTATCCGCTTTAACAGCAGCCGTGTAGGCAACTTTAAAGGCCATAGAGGAAATTGACATTGATGACTCCTAATTTAATATTTTTTAGCTTTCACAATCAAAGTTAAGATTGTTTTGCTGTAGATCGATTGTAATTATAATATAAAAAAATTAATAATGTCAATACTAATTTGTGTTTTCTTTTTGAATAAACTAAGCAAATGTTTAATTAAATGTTTCTATATTCAAAAAAAGTAGAAAAATTCTGTGAATGACAAAAAATAATTTTAATAAAAAATTTGCCAAAGCATTAACGTAATTTATTGATTATCAATAAGAAAGAATGGTTCGGGCTTATTTTTTTGCTGAGCTAAAAAACATCTCCATCATGTGCTTAGCTTCCTGAAGGGGGAGCAGAGCGCAGCCGCAGACTGCGCAATCTCGGAAGCTAACAGCGACGTGCAGTGATCTTGGATGCCAAGAAGATAAAATTCTGGGTAGAGCCCCTTGCCTTGCCTGCTCGCAGTTCCTTTTCTCACCTAATACGTGACACTCAATGGCCGTGTAGTCCCTCTCGTAAATCGGACACGGGCAAGAACATTCCCTTTGTTAATAAGTAACAATAGGCGCGAAGAAACGAAACGCCCCTTGTGGCTTTAGCAGTCCGATCAAGCTCAT
>CAZOKX010000001.1:30564-90822 GCA_964580785.1 uncultured bacterium | reverse complement strand
AGGATTATGTCACGAAGAATGAGTAGGTTAGATGAAGTCCGTTAACAGTCTCTAAGGCCTTTTTTCTTAAATTATGAGAATATGTCATCCTAATGATCATACACATCTCTGATTAAAAATCTAAATTTAAATTACTATACATCATTATTTATTAATACGAAATTTTACTAATTTAAAAATTATCGCAAATTGAATTAATTTTTTTTAAATGTATTTGCCGCACGGATTTTGGATTGGGGCAAACACCTAAACTGAAAAAAGTTGAAGAATTGGTCGGGTTAGGCTTGAACAGGCCTAAATTTATCCCCCATTCGAATTTTAAGATCTTGACTTATGCTAATTTAAATTTTAAATCATACAAAAATGAGCAGCATTATTTCCATACTATTTCTCCGGTTGAAAAAAACAGCTTATACCATTCCTGTATTATTTAAAATTTAAATTAGTATTGCTGCTGAGCTGCAGAGGCTGGAGCAACGTTGAGCTGGCCGATGATTGAAACGCCCTCGTCCATGCTAACAAGGGGAGCAGTCACATTGCCGCGTATTTCAGCTCTCCCGCGCAGGACAAGGCGGGTTTTTACGGTGATATCGCCAACCACTCTTCCTGAAATAAATGCGGAGCTTAAGTTGATATTGGCCTTGACCGATCCGGTAGGCCCAACGATCAGACCGCCCGAAGAGAGCAATTCCCCTTCAAATGTTCCGTCAATGCGGAGCAGTTTCTGAAAGGACAGCGTTCCTTTAATATTGACTTGGCTAGAAATGGTTGTCTCAGGTTCTTCTTCTCCATCAGGCTCCGCTTTCTCGTGGGTCAACGGGGACTCTCGAACGGAAAAAGCGTTCATGAGATCTGTTGAAAACGGGGAGTGGGGGCGGAAAGAAAGGTCGTCTTGCGGGTTTTGAGGGGAAATGTGCTCTGCTTCGGAAAGCCCTTTGGGGTGCCTTTTGAACATATACCTGCCTCTCATGTTAAAGCATCTGATTTCCTTATAGCAGGAGGTTACACTCAAGTAAACGCAAAAATTGGTTTTCAGCTTTGTTGGCATCCTAGCTTTTTAACCGTCTACGTCACCCATAGAATTATACGATTTATCAAAAATAATTTTTATTTAAAGTTTAGGCGGGGGTGAGGGGGCGTGTTTTAGGACTCGAGATTGCGGCGGGCCATGTCGATTTGCCGGCGGAGGGTTTCATCTGTTTCAATCTGGCCTGCGATTTTTTTCCAAGCATGCAGAAGGGTTGAGTGGGTTTTGCCTCCAAAGGCTGTTGAGAGCTTCATAAGAGAATCGCTCATCAGCTCTTTTGCTAGATACATTGCAACTTGCCGCGGAAAGGCAATATCTTTAGATCGGGAGGTGCTCTTGAGGTCGCTGACGCGGATATCGTAGATCGTTGCAACGCTTTTAATGATGCTATCGACCGAAATTTTTTTTTGCGGAGTGTATTGGAATAGTTCGCTCAATGTTTTTCCAACGACCTCTTCAGTAGCATCGAGGTTCATCATGCGGCAATAGGCGCTGAGTCGGTTGATTGCCCCTTCAAGTTGCCGGACGTTGTTGAAGATATGCTCAGCGATGAAGAAGGCAACCTTTTGCGGAATGAGGAAACCTTTTAATTCTGCTTTGTACTGCAAGATCGCAACGCGAGTTTCGAGATCAGGGATGCCGATGTTGGCGACAAGTCCCCATTCCATACGAGCAACCATCCTTTCCGAGAGTTTGAGCTGGCCAGGAGGTTTATCTGAAGTGATAACGATCTGCTTGTTCTGATTGATCAGACTCTCAAAGGTATTGCAAAACTCTTCTTCAAAATTAAGGCGGTTCTGCAAGAATTGGATATCGTCCACAAGGAGGACATCAAGAGAGCGGTAGAATCGCTTCATTCGGTCCATTGACTTAGAGCGTAAGTTTTCAACAAGATCGTTGATGAACCCTTCCGTTGTAATACACTGGATCCGGAGCTTTTTGTGGTGCTCGCGGATGTAATGGCCGATTCCGTGCAGCAAGTGTGTCTTTCCAAGGCCGACACCGCCGTGAATAAAAAGTGGATTATAGGACTTACCCGGTCGTGACGCGACGCCGAACGCAGCCGATTTGACAAATTGATTAGCTGGTCCTTCGATGAAGTTGCTAAAGGTGTAAAAAGGATTGAGTCTAACCTCAGGCTGCCCGGGTTGGTTTTCAATCGGTAAAGGAGTCCTGGGCTCTGCAGGAGGAGCTGGATTTTTCTTTTTCTTGGCTTCAGCAATAATGAATGTCACTGCAAGCTCGCCGGAAGGTTTTGCGGGAAGAAAGGCTGTTAGGTCTTTTTTGTAATTATCGAGGATATACTCTTGCACAAAGATGTTGGGAACTTCTAAACAGAAGTCATCCGATCCCGCATCAACTAGGCGGATCGAAGCAAACCAGTTTTGGAATTCGGTTGCTGAGCATTTCTCTTCGATGAATTCTAAGAAAAGCGACCAGGTTTCTTGCGGAGTGCGCGTTAACATAGGCTATGATCAATTTCTGCACAGGTTTTTAGGGGGATCGCGTCATGCCGCGTTTCATTTTGCACAATTAATCCTTTCTCTTCTTGGCAGAAAAGATCTTTGTCTGCCGGTGTGCAAAACTCCGATTTGACTGCGTTTTGCGGAGTCGAAGCTTGGCCAAGTCTAGCGGAATGCGATATGGCTCACGTTAACATTGTAAAGATAAGGTCGCAAGACAAATGTCAAGAATAGGCTAGGATTAGGGCCTGCGCTTGATTCGCGATTTCTTGATTCAGATTTTTTTGCAGCGTCCTTGCCTGCATCAGGCCTTGCTTTTTATAGCCCAATGCGAACAGCGCTTTGGTCCGGTTAAGCAGCGTTTGAACGTGAGAGGGATCGAGGCGAAGAGCCTTTTCGATATAATTTAAGGCCATGAGATTGTTTCCTCTCTGTAAGAAGAGGGCTCCCAAAGTCTGTAGATCGTAAGCAGATGTGGGGTCAAGGATAACAAGTGCTTCAAAGAAAGTCGTTGCGATGTCGTACTTGCCTTGTTTGATGTAGGAATATCCGACGAAGCGCAAGTCCTCGAGCTCGTCGCTTCCCCATCCTAGTATCGATAGCCATTCTACATTGCTCATAATGAACTCATTTTTGCTTTTAGCCCTTTTGATACTGGCTTCTACGGGAATTGATATCAATTAGAAACTTATCTAATAAGGAAATTGTTTCAAGTAGCGAGGTTAAAGCTTTTTTTTCCTTTTCCTCTTCTTCTGCTTCTTTATCCTCAATCCAAGTCTCTCTTTTCTGCTTTTTCTCTTTTTCTTTATCCGCTTTTCGCTTTTCTACAATCGATTTAAGCTTGGCTAATATCTTTTGTGTTTGAGCCTCTTTTTTTTCTTCAGACCCTAAGGAAGGGATCATTAAAAACGTAAAGAGACGCCCTCTTTGCTCGAAATATCGGTCTGGAGCAAAAAAATTGGCCCACACATGTTGCGTAGATTCTGAATGCAGCAGCGTATCAACTTCTGAAGAAAAAGAAGGTAATGAAACATTGATCTCTGTCTGCGAGGGGATTGACCTGGACTCTTTAATGATCTTTTCATCAAGCCATTGTTGATCTTCTGCGTAACGGGTAGAAACATCGACGCCTAAATTATCGATCGTGCGTGGGGGCATATGACCTCGTTTTATGCCTATCTATAAGAATCATTTGCCATTATCAAGTAAAAATTTCAATACTCAATTTTAATTACCTTGAAGGCTTGGTCTTTGATAGAAGGTTGGTTTTTTATCAGAAGCACAGGGTTTTTCCGCGATCTTCCGCAAAGCCGTTATGCACATCGTTCATAACTCCGAATTTCTCTGCTAAATAGGGCCGTTTTTCAACGAGGTTATGAACAGAATTCCCACAATTTCCCACATTTGCTGACAATTTTCAGTACTCGTTTATTTTTAGTAAGTTATATATTTTTAGGTCTCGGATAAATCTGAGCAATTTGGGGCTATTTTAGAAAAAACATTGCCAGATTTATGGTTCGGTGTTAATTTGTGGGAAAAGGTGGAAAATCCGAGCTAAAAATCCTATGAGTAAGTTCTTCTTCAGTGGTTCAACATCCGCGAAGTTAGATGAGAAAGGGCGATTCGTCCTTCCTCAAGGAATGCGATTTGGGTTGGTCGAAAACGGCGAACTGGAGTTCAGCATTGGCTTAGGATTGGGCGGTTGCCTAGCTATTTATAGGCAGAGCGATATCGAGAAAATTGTCGCTAAGTTTCAAGCCAAGCAGCACATTGCCAAGTACCAGAAGTTCTTCACGTTCTTCTTTTCTACACTGCATCAGACGACCTGCGACAAGGTTGGCCGAGTCAATATTCCAGCGATATTAAAGAATGCTGTCGGGATTAAGGGCGAAGTGGTGATTGCTGGCGTTCTGAATAAGATCGAAATTTGGCCGAAAGAGAAGTACGAAGAGCAATTGAGCGCTCTAATGACTGGAAAAGATGCCGAAATGAGCTTGGCACAGCTGACTGAAGAGGCGTTTGCCCTTTTGGATGAATCAGAAGAAGCTACAGAGGTTCCAAAAACTGGGCCTTCGGCTTATGTGTGCCAAAAATCAGGCGCAAAGAAGGAAGATTTTGAAGTGTTTGGTTCCCATGACGAATAAAGATCACAAGCGGGAGCATATCTCTGTTTTAGAGAGCGAATCACTTTCCTTTTTTGCCGATATGAAGATCAACGTGTTTTTTGAGGGGACGGTGGGGGCCGGTGGGCATGCGAAGGCCATCTTAGAGGCCCACCCTGAGATCAAGCGCTATATAGGATGCGATTTAGATCCGGAAGCTTTGGAGATCGCACAAGAAACTCTAAGGCCTTGGAAAGATAAGATCGAGCTAGTTCACGGAAATTTTGCGCAGCTTGATGAGTATTTAAAAGAACGGAAGATCAAAAAGGTTGACGGTTTTTTTTTGACCTAGGGGTGTCATCTATGCAATTCGATAAAGGTTATAAAGGTTTTAGTTTTTCGAAAGAGGGCCCTTTAGACATGCGAATGGACCCTAATTCAGAGCTGACAGCAAGGGTGGTTGTCAACAGCTGCTCGGAAGCCGAATTGGCAACAATTTTCCGCGACTTAGGGGAGGAGCCGAGATGGCGCAGGGCTGCAAAAGCTGTTATCGACGCGCGTCGCAAAAAGAAGATAGAGACAACGGTCGAGTTATCGGAAGTGATTGCGTCGGCATTAAAGACGCCGCTGAAAGGCAAATGGCATCCTGCGACACTGGTCTTCCAAGCGCTCAGGATGTACGTTAACCGCGAGCTCGACGCGATCGCAGAAGGGGTTTCCAAAGCGATTCATATGCTGTCGCAAGGTGGGAAGATCGGCGTGATCAGCTTTCATAGCCTAGAAGATCGGATTGTGAAAAATATTTTTAAGCATGCGTCTGCCCGCCCTAAGAAAGGGGACAAGGCAGCGCCGCTTCCTTTTTTAAAGTTATTAACTAAGAAGCCGATTGCTCCAACGTTGCAAGAGATTCGTTTAAATCCGCGCTCTCGCAGCGCTAAATTGAGATTTGCGGAAAAAATTTGAGGGCAACATGGAATCAAGAGGAATCCTTTCTCGTGTCCTTCTCTGCATTACGTTCTTCGGAGTGCTGCTCTACTTCTACGTGGATCGGCAAAACGATGTTACTCGGTTGCGCTTGGAAATTCCTCAGCTTGCCAAAGAGATCAAAGACCTTCGGGAAGAAAATACCCGCTTGCAATATGAAATCGATCTTTTTGAAAGCCCTCAAAATCTGATGCAGTTGGCCTCCCATAGTGAATTTGCCCATTTGAAATATCCGATGGTCAAAGATGTCGTCACAATCGAGGAAGGGCTTGCCCTTCAATTTTCTAATGAAGAAAAGGAAAAAACTCTTCTTGTTAAACCGAAACTGCCAATCGCGGTTGGCGCACGTCAATAGACCTAGACTCGATCAGTTAATATTATGGGAACCAAAAGCGGAACAGGTGGATCAATTGGGACGGAGGTCCGCAAACGTCTGGTATGGGTCTCCCTTGGTGTTTTTTCCCTTTTCTGCGCTCTTTTAATCCAGTTCTTTAAGATCCAGATCCTTGAAGGGGAGAAGTGGAGCCGGGCGGCAAAGGCGCAGCATCAGCTTGTCGTCGTCGAGCCTTTCAAAAGAGGTCTGTTTTATTCGAATACTTCGATTAAGCCGGGCCATCCGGAAAAGTCTCAGGCTTTTGTCATCGATGTTCCCAAGTTCCACTTATATATCGATCCAATGGGGGTACCTGCAGAGTATCGTGGCGAATTGGCCGCTAAGTTAAGGGTTTTTTTGTCGGTTAAGGAGGGAGAGTTTGAAAAGTTTCGTGCCCACTTTGAAAGGAAATCGCATTCACGTAAGTTGTACATGTGGTTGGATAGGGAGAAGAAGGACCAGATTTCTCAGTGGTGGTTTACGTACGCGCGGAGCAAAAAAATTGCGCGCAATGCCCTTTACTTTGTCCAAGATTACCAACGCTCCTATCCCTTTGGAAAGCTGCTTGGGCAGGTGCTGCATACCGTTCGTGATGAGAAAGAAGCCGCAACGCAGCAATCGATCCCTACAGGGGGCCTTGAGTTCATTTTTGATCGGGTTTTGCAAGGCAAGCAGGGGAAAAGGCTCATTTTACGCTCTCCAAGACATCCGATGGAAACTGGAAAGATCCTTGCGTACCCAGAAGATGGCGCAGATGTTCAGTTAACGATCAACCACTACTTGCAGGCAATTGCTGAAGAAGAGGTCGAAAAGGCGGTCAAGAAATCCAGTGCTAAAAGTGGATGGGCGATCTTGATGCATCCTCGCACAGGGGAAATCTATGCCCTAGCGCAGTATCCATGGTTCGAACCCGCAGATTACCTAAAATATTTCAATGATCCTGCCCTCCGCGAACACGCAAAAATCAAAGCTCTGACAGACCCATTTGAGCCGGGTTCGATGATGAAGCCTCTGACGCTTGCGATTGCGCTGAAAGCGAATAAAGAGCTTGCTAAACAAGGTAAAAAACCGATCTTTTCTCCACTGGAAAAAATCGCGACATCTAATGGCAGCTTTCCAGGGCGTTCCAAACCCATTAGCGACACGAAGCGGCACAATTACCTCAACATGTACATGGGGTTGCAAAAATCGTCGAACATCTACATGTCCCGTTTGGTCCAAAGGATCATTGAGCAGTTAGGAGAGAAGTGGTACCGCAATGCTCTTAGTGAGATCTTGGGCTTTGGCAAAAAAACCGGGGTCGAGCTTCCATCAGAGAGTCCCGGTCTTCTCCCAACTCCTGGCAAATTCCACCCTAACGGAAAGATGGAGTGGTCGACGCCGACACCCTTTTCGATTGCATTTGGCCACAACGTTCTATGTAATAGCCTTCAAATGTTGAAGGGCTATGCAATCGTTGCTAACGGGGGCTACGATGTGCGTCCAACGATCGTGCGCAAAGTGGTCCGCAAAAAAAGAGATGGGACGCAAGAAGTGCTGCTCGACAACACGGTTCCGGAGAGGGTTGCAGCCTTTCCCAGGTTAATCGAACCGGAAATCGCTCAAGAAGTGGTAAAAGCAATGAAATATGTCACCAAGCCAGGCGGTACCGCATCAAAAGGGGACATCTATGGCTATACCGAGGTGGGTAAAACGGCCACATCGGAGAAAGTCGTCAATGGGGGCTATTCCAAACGGGAACATATTTCAACATTTATCGGATTTGCGCCGGCGAAAGATCCCCAATTTGTCCTGATGGTCGTCATTGATGCGCCCGAGTTCAAGTACGTTCCGGGTATCGGCAAGAACCAGCACGGGGGCAATTGTGCTGCGCCTGCTTTTCGAGAAATTGGTTTGCGCACTCTCCAATATTTAGGAGTTGAACCGGATGATCCATATGGGTATCCTATTGGCGACCCTCGACGCAATGATGAGAAAGCGGACTGGCTGAAAGAAGTCAAGGCTTTGCGCGAGCTGTATAGCCAATGGAACTTATAATTGGATGAAGCTCAAAAAACTCCTTAAAAATATCTCCGGAATTGTGGTCCGTGGCTCCAAAGAGATCGAGATCACCGGCATAAGCTCTAACTCTAAATCGATTGCTCCAGGCAACCTATTTATTGCAAAAAAGGGGCTGACTTACGACGGGGCCTGCTTTATTCCCGACGCCGTAGCCGCCGGTGCAAGTGCTGTGCTAACGGATCTATATAATCCATTTTATCCTCAAATTGTCCAGTTAGTCCATCCGCACGTTGACCTCATGGAAGCAAAGCTTGCCCGAGCTTACTTCAATGATGCTGACCGGTCCCTTTTTCTCATTGGGATCACGGGGACCAATGGAAAAACAACGACCTCATACCTTGTGAAATTTCTCTTGGATCATCTCCACAGCCCTTGCGGCCTGATCGGAACGATTGAGTGGATTATCGGCCAGCACGTGTTTCCATCGAGCCAAACGACGCCCGATGTGATTACGAACTACAAATTATTTCAAGATATGGCAGCAAGCGGTTGCAGAAACTGCATCATGGAGGTCTCATCTCATGCGCTCCATCAAGGGAGGGTCAACGGGATTGAATACGACGTTGCGGTCTTTACTAATTTGACCCAAGATCATCTTGATTACCATTCCGATATGGAGAATTACGCCGCCGCCAAAGCGACCCTCTTTTCTTCACTGGCCTCAGTTAAAGGCTCCCGGAAGCCCGAATTTTCCAAAACTGCGGTTGTGAATGCGGACAGTTTTTGGCATCCTCGAATGCTTCGGAACTGCAATGCTCAAGTGATCACCTATGGAATCGATGCGCCTTGCAATCTAAAAGCGGAAGGAATCCGTTTAAGCTCGACGGGTATGCAGATGCAGATCTGTTACCACGCCAAGCGTTATCCGTTTGAGTCTTCATTAATTGGTAGGTTTAATGTCTACAACTGCCTCGCAGCAATTGGTGTCGGGCTTGTCCGTGGATTTTCCATGGAAGAGATTCTCAATGTCCTTTCCAAATTTCCAAAAGTTCCCGGGAGATTAGAGCGGGTCCCGAATCCTAAGCAGCTTCCGATCTTTGTCGATTATGCCCACACCGATGATGCCCTTACCAACGTCTTGCAAACGCTGAACGAGATCAAGACAGGACGGTTGATCACCGTGTTTGGATGCGGCGGAAGCAGGGATCAGGGAAAAAGGCCGAAAATGGGAGCTGTCGTCGAATCCCTATCGGATGTGGCGATCATCACCTCTGACAATCCACGCCAGGAAGATCCCGATGCGATCATTCGCCAGATCTTGACAGGTTTTAAAAGCCCTGCCCAAGCCATTGTGATTGCCGACCGAGCAGAAGCGATCAAGACCGCAGTCAAGATAGCAAAGCCTAAAGATCTGATCTTAATTGCCGGAAAAGGACATGAGACCTACCAGATCTTTTCCCATCAGACGATCAATTTTGACGATCGATTAGTCGCTCAGCAAGCTTGTTCTAAGGGGCATATTTTTTGAGTAGCGCCACAGTTTCCCGGTCTAGTTTGCCTTCATAGTTGGAAGGTCGGAAGTGCATTTGAAACGCCGTTATAACTTGGGTAGTTTGTTCAGAGAGTTTTCCATCAAGGTTAATTAAATATCCATATTTTGCAAGATCCTGCTGAACAGAGAGGAGATCGAATTGGTCGGGCAGAGTCTTGAGAAAGTCCTCAACATCTCCGTGTCCGATGATATCAATAGGCTTATACCATTCCAAGAAAATAAATTCATAAATTAGCCCACTCTCTTGAACAAAGATTTTTCACATTCGTAGGAATATCGACCCACCTATTCCAGGCATCACAACAAGCCTGCACGATATCGTCATAATAGTGTAGCACGATAAACCGAACTCTATGATCATAACCTTTTGATTTGTACTTATCGCTAATCACTAAGTCATCACTTAGAGTTTCTTCCGGGATGCCCTTCTTTCTTAAGTCTGACGCTGTAACCGAAGAAAATAACATAGAGAGTGTCAAGGAAAAGAGTAAAAATTTATTCATCTATACCCAGAACGTTACCTTTGCTAGAGACGCAAGTAGCTCAGGTGAGTTACCATAGAGAGCATGATACTTTGAACAAAAGGTTTTCTACAACCTCTTGGAAAAAGTTGACTCTAATCCAATCCGTCCCTAAATTTATAGACAACTCCAAAAAAGCAGCGAGAAGAGCCTATGCGCTATCAGCGCGCAATCTTGACCGTCTTGTGCCTGTTCACCTTTGCAACTTGTTCTGCAACAGCAAAACGCCTGTCTGCTCCCGCATTATACCAAGATAATTTTTCCTCTATGAAATCTTTAGTGATTTTAGATGCGGGGCATGGCGGAACAGATGATGGTGCAAAAGTCGGTTCGTTTTTAGAAAAGAAAGTTACTCTTCTGACAACGCTGCTTACCAAGAAGCATCTGGAAGAATTGGGATATCGGGTGATTTTAACGCGAAGCCGCGATTCTTATGTCTCATTGCCGAAACGTGTGCAGATCGCTAATAAGGCCAAGGCTTCATTATTCGTCAGTATCCACTTTAATGCTTCCAAAAGTACGGAAGCGCAAGGCATCGAGGTCTTCTATTACAATTCCGGTGAGATGTGGCGTTCGAGAGCATCGCAACGGCTTGCCAACTCTATTTTGTACTGCGTCATCGATCAGACGGATGGAAATTCCCGAGGAATCAAGCATGGCAATTTTCACGTGGTTCGGGAAACAGGTATGCCAGCTGTTCTTGTAGAAGGGGGATTTATTACCAACCAAACGGAGCGCAATCGGTTGAAAGACCGCTCGTATCTCGATAGAATTTCTGTGGGAATTGCACAGGGCGTGGATAAATATTTAAAGACTTAAGAAGGCATCTGCAAAACAAGGTTGCCCCCGGCGCGAGTTGAACGCGCGACCTGTCGCTTAGGAGGCGACCGCTCTATCCACCTGAGCTACGAGGACAAACAAGTCACGAGTCTAACGAAAAATTGCCGTTTGACTCAACAACTAAATGAGGAGATAAAAGATGGCTCAGCAGAAAGCAGACATTGGACTCATCGGGCTTGCCGTGATGGGACAGAATTTAGTCCTCAATATGAATGACCATGGTTACACGGTCGCAGTTTTTAACCGCACGGTCTCTAAAATTGATGATTTTATGGCTGGAGCAGCGAAAAATTCCCATGTGGTCCCCTGCCTCTCTCTTCAAGAATTTATTCAGAGTTTGAAGAAGCCGCGGAAAGTGATGATGATGGTCAAGGCGGGAGGTCCTGTTGGCGAGTTAATCGATGAGTGTCTCCCTTTTTTAGAAGAAGGGGACATTGTCATCGATGGAGGAAATAGCCATTATCCCGATACGGAGTATCGGACACAAATGCTTAAGAAAAAGGGAATTTTATACATTGGAGCGGGGATCTCTGGCGGTGAGGAGGGGGCACGCCACGGCCCGTCGATCATGCCAGGCGGCAATCCTAATGCATGGCTTGCCGTTAAACCGATTTTTCAAGGAATTGCGGCTAAAGCAGAAGAAGATGGCCTCCCTTGTTGCGATTGGGTGGGCGATGGCGGGGCTGGTCACTATGTCAAAATGGTCCATAATGGGATCGAATATGGAGATATGCAGCTCATTTCGGAAGCCTATTCTCTGCTGCGCAATTTATTGGGGTGCTCCATTTCTGAAATTCAGGCGATCTTTTCTGAATGGAACAAGGGTGTGCTTAATAGCTTTTTGGTCGAGACCACCGCCCAAATTTTTTCCCATAAAGATGCAGACGGAGCTCCTCTGATCGATAAAATTCTTGATGTGGCAGGCCAAAAAGGAACAGGTAAATGGACAGGGATCAGCGCTCTTGATCTTGGAATACCTGTTTCACTGATTGCGGAATCGGTCTTTGCTCGATGCCTCTCTTCTTTGAAGGATGAGCGTCTTCAAGCAGAAAAGATCTACGCCAAGCCAGTAACGACATTCACAGGCGATAAAAAGCAGTTTATTGAGGATATCCGCCAAGCTCTTTATGCATCGAAGATCATCAGCTATACGCAGGGGTTTATGTTGATGGACGCTGCAGCAAAAGAGATGAAGTGGAGGCTTAACTACGGCTCAATTGCGCTAATGTGGAGAGCAGGATGCATCATTCGCAGCCGGTTTTTAAATGATATCAAAAAAGCGTATGATCGAAAACCCGATCTTCCCAGCCTGTTGTTCGATGATTATTTCCGCAAAGAGATCGCTGGTGCAGAAGCGGGATGGAGACGGGTTGTTTCCCAGGCGGCTCTCAATGGGATTTCAACTCCTTGCTTTAGCACAGGCCTTGCATTTTTTGATGGATACCGCTCTGGTCAGCTTCCAGCGAATTTGATCCAGGCACTGCGCGATTTCTTTGGAGCTCATACTTATGAGAGGATCGATAAGCCGCGCGGTCAATTTTTCCATACAAATTGGACAGGGACCGGGGGAAGTGTGACCTCATCTACCTATAATGTTTAATTTATATCATATATTCAGTTTTGGAAACGCTGCTGGCAATGATCTTGCCTCCTTTTTTCGGGGCAAGATCAATACTGATTTTACTTTGAGCTGCGCTTAACCCTCATCTTCTTAACGGCTCGAGAACCTTCCACTTTATTTAATGCTTCCTGATATGATTCCTTGGCATAAAGAGGCGTCTCTCTAGGTTGTGCTGGACCTTTTGCATTTTCATCCACAGGAGTTTTTTGATAGTAAAAAATTTGGTCCTCTACTTGTGATGTGCGTTCCATACTTCCATTATAATAAGGAAAGTAGTTCTTTTTTCTGAATAAGACAGAAACTTTCAAGTTATCTAGGCTCAGGGGATATTCTTTAATATAAGGTCGCAATTCTTCATTGGTATTAATAAGATACAGCAATCGCTCAGTAGCAATGACGTGTAATTGCCTAGCCTTTTCCATATTCGTGGGATGAAAGTAAATTAATCGAGCAACAACTTCCTCGACACCGTCGACTAATCTCCCTCCAATCGCATCAATTTCAAAGCGGTAGTCTTCATGCATTTCTTTCAGGTACGCGGCAAAAACAGCATCGATTAAAGGCTCATGAGCTTTTTCTTGATGGGTAATGGGGTTGACATTAGGAGAAGCTTTAACAAATTTTTTAGCTTCTTCAAATGATTCATCAAATTTATCAACTAGTTTGTTAATAAAGGGATCTTTAGTACAATAAAAAAGCTTGCCCTGCGCTTGAAAAACAAATGATATATTCCCATCTGAAAGACGATTGCCACTTGGCGAATAAAATGATATTGCTACATCAGCACGTGAATGTGGAAATGGAAACTCGCAAAGATAGGGCCTAATCTTAGTGTTATTATTTATCATTTCACAAAGTCTTTCAACAGCCAATGCTTCCAGTAAACGAGCCTCTTCGGTTGTCGCTCGACGAAATAATTGAAATTCCGCACCTATGCTTCTCACTGTGTCTGGCATGGAACCGCTGTTTCCAATGCAAATTAGCCCATATTTTTCTTCCATTTCTTTTGTAAAATCCGCAACAATTTCGTTTGCGTAGATAACGTGTTCTGGCGTTTTTTCAACAGAGAAACCTAATGGAAAACTAGAAAACAAAAGAAAAATAAATAAACTAACGCGAATTATGAGATCCATGTTTACCTCTTATTTTTTTAATACCATCATCAACACTCCCTTGATTGGTGGTTTTGAAGAAGGCATGATCGCCTGCTATAAAATCTAACTCGCTCGAGGATGTCTGACACTTGACAATTTGTATATCATAATTCGGATCTTTGAGATGGCGTTCTCCAAACCACTTGGTAACTCTATCCTTTTCAGAATAATAGTTAAAAGCATCTAAAGCGTGTTCTTTCGATAAGGGTGTTGCTGGGCCTATAGCAAGCGTAATCATATGCTTTCGCAAGTTTTGCCGCTGCTCATCGGTCATCCCCTCAATTCCGTTTTTTCCGATCACCCCGGCCTCACTATGCATCACATGGAGCCACAAAATGTCTGGACTCGTGTTTGATAACACATCTAAAAAAGCCGTCATCATCTGTCTAGTCTTATCGACGATTGGGGTTTCTCTGCCAAATAACTCCTTAACAGCTCGCTTGCAATCGTTAACGAGCCCTTCCGTTGGGTTATAAATTCCTACGACTAACGCTTCTTCAGGAAGATGACTCACAAGATTGTGACACATATCTTCAAATTCCTTGCGTTTTGTATTTATTCCATTTTGGCAAGTAGCAAATAATGGAAATACCCCTCCATTAGAGAGCAATTCAGAAAACCGGTCAAAAATATTGACTACGCCGGTTTTGCTCTCTTCTGCGGAGAACTTGAGTTGATGGACCAAACGGCTAATAATCAAGCAATCAACTTCAACACCGCCTGCAACGCCCTTGCACCAGACTGCTTCTCCTATATTTCCAGCTTTAACGTCGTTTATAGGAATTTCAAGCCTTGTTGGCGAATCCTCTCCGCGGTTCGACCATAGCATTGGAGGCGCGGAATAGAGGCCAAAGAGATCGAGACGATTAAGAGGGCTGTTTCGGACGTAGAGGTATAAGTTGGGGCTGTCGATTGAACCGGCTGGATCGGGAGTTAGCCACCTGCCTAAAGATGGATCGTAGAAACGCTTTCCAAAGAAAACAAGCCCTTCTTCCGAACGTTTGGAGCAAAAGCGCCAGGGGCTCAGCCGAGGAGAGCCTTGTCCTTTGCCAAAGGCATCGATATTGTAAGATTCGATAACCTTCCCCTGCGATGATACGAGAGCGATGATGTTACCATTGAAATCATGCAAAGGAGCAAAAATTGCGTTGTTGAGCTCGATTGCAATAGCGGCACCGATATCTCCTGCGATGCCGAGTCCAAGAACTTTGAGCTGGAGAAACTTCCCTTCCTCTGTAGCTGCACCAATCTCATTTTCTTGGTCATAAAGATAGAAGATTTTGCTTCTGCCTCTATACAGATCTTCCGTTTCCTTTGAAATAAGACGGGAAAATGGGTCGTAGCAGTAGCGAACAGTTTTTTTAGCGGTGATCAGTTCCGTAAGCCTGCCCAAAGCATCGTAACGGTATTCCGTTGAGTCCTCTTTAGAGATCCGCTTTGATGGATTGCCATCAGGATCGTAGAAGAAAGCGCTATCTTTACTTGCAAGGACCTGGTTGCAATCATTGATTTCGCAATCGGTCGGGTTGCCAAAGGAGTCGAACGAATACGGCGTTTCACCTTCTTTGACAAGTTGGTTTAAAGGGTCATAAGCGTAATCTTTTGTCCCAAAAAAGGAGTTGTCCGTTTGCACGACCAGACCTGAGGGACCGTACGCTATGCTCTGTTGCAAATAGGAAGAGAATTGGGAGATGGGGCGCTCTAGAAGATCCCTTTGGGTTGTGACCGAGGAGAGGTCATTGATCAGGTTTTCCTTTTCGACATGCCCATTTGAGTCAAAGTGGGTATAATAATGAGCGTATTGCTGAAAGCCCTCTGGGCTATATTTTGCAACGCCGGCTAGATGGAGTCCCGAGTAAGAATAGACAATGGTTGCTTGATTGGGAAGGGTGAAATAGATGCAACGACCGTGCCGGTCGTATTTCCAAGCGTATTGGAAACCGTTTGTGGCGATCTCATTAAGAAGATCCCCAAAATGGTTGTAGCTGCGCTGAATTCGAAAGTGATGGATATGGTCGATAATAATGGTGGGATTGGGACCGCTTTTATAAAAATACGCGTAGTGGACTGAGCCGTCGGAACTGGAAAACTCAAGAAGGCGGTCTATCCCGTCATAGGCATAGAATAAGATCGTGCCGCTTGGCAACGTCTTTTCTGCAATCCGACCTCGAGAATCATATCGGTAACGGGTTGTCCTTTGATCTGCTTCGAGCTCTTTAATCACACGTCCCATGGAATCATACTCCCATAGTGTTGCAACCGTTTTAATCGGGTTAGCCGATTGATAAATAGTCGAGACCCTTTTGATCCGATTTCCGTTGGCATCGTACCAAAACCGATCGTATGCAACTGTTTTTCCGTGAGGACCTCTTTTCTCAATGCAAGAGATGTGACTTAGTGCATCGTAAGTTTCTATTGTTGTGTTCTTTAATGGATCGATCGTCTGTTTTTGGAGGACGGATTGACCGATCTGGTTCTGAACTTCTCTATATTGCCATTCTGTCACCGAACCAATTGGGTCGACATGGCCGATGAGCCTTCCCTCCGAATCGTAGGAAAATAAGTCTACAGCTTCTCCTTGCGATGTCCAACGAATGGCTTTTTCTTTCCGATTGTTAGCCCCATAAAAGAACTGCATTCTGTTTTCACAATGTCCTTGCTCATCTTCTATCCATTCTTCGATAACACGGCCTTGGACATCACGTGCTTGGACATGCCCAACAGGACCGTTGGTCGTCCGTTCAAGAAAACCCAGGGAATCATATGCATAGGTTTTCTCTCTTCCTTCCGCATGTTCTCTAATCACTCTGCCTGCACCGTCGTGGGAGTAGTAGGTGGTAAGTCCAGACGGGTCCGTATGGGAGACAAGGTGCAGTGTGTTGTAGCTCCAGTTTTCTTGAGAAAGGAGTTCGTGATTTGCACCATAGGTCCTTTTTGATGTCATCCTCTGAAAATGATCGTAGCAATATTCGATCCGAGTTTGATCAGAATTGATTGTCTGGGCAAGCATTCCATTTTTCGTATAGGTATGAAAGATTTCTGTTCCATCTGCTTGGACGATATGGATGGGTTTGCGAAGAGAATTGTAGGTTGTTCTGACTTGATTACCTTGAGAGTTCGTGGTTGATGCGATATTTCCATTTAGATCATAAGTGTATGTTGCTACGGGAACACACCTTTCTGTCGACTCTTGTTCCATCGGAGGGAACTGGGTGTGGATGCACCTTCCAAAAGCGTCGTAAGACTGAACAGTTGTGTTGCCCCGCTGATCCGTTTGTGAAAGGAGGCGCCCTTTGGGGTCATAGAGAAAATAGGTAATCGAGCTATTGCCTTCTGCATCGATTTCTTTGCATGAAATCGGTTTTCCAGAGAGATTGTAAGTATAGAGCTTCTTCGGACATCCTGCCTCATTAGCTTCGGTGAGATTGCCGCTGGCATCATAAGCATAGGTATTTTCTTGAGCTAGAGGGGTTGTTTTACGAATGATATGCCCATAAGGATCATAATCGGTATAAAGCGTGTAACGATGGACGCGACTTGCATCATAAACAGCCTCAGCAATAATCTCCTTCTGCGAAGAATACGTGAATTCAGAACGTTTGATCAAAACTTCTTTACCTGAAACTTTATCGAAATAGAGCTCTTCTGCAACGATAATTAGTGCATTTTCTGGGTGCCGCTCATACCGCTTAATGTGGCGCTCCGTTACACCGCTGATTTGGGTATGATTTTCTTGAAAGCCATCATCGGTCATCTCGCAGATAAGCAAATGGTCTGAGTCGTAGAAGAAAAACTGACGCATCAAGATTTCTTCCCCACTGCAAGTCAATTTGCGATTCAACAGATCTGTGCCTTCAAGATAGGAGTAGCGATACGTCAGTCCTCCCTCTTCAGCTTCAAGTGTGGGGATATTAAAAACAGGAAGGTACTCAAAGCGCTTCCGATAGACTTCTGCTCCTTGAAGATTGCCACGATCATCGATGGAGAATGGACCTTGTCGGTCTCCAGAAAGGTTGCCCCAGAATGCCTCTTCTAGAACATTGCCGAAAGAATCGTAAACAAATGTACGTGAAAAGACGGATTTGCCATTTTCATCAAGTAGAGCCTTGCAGATAAGGTGGGTTCCGTTCCAAATGAGTTTTTGAGAGGATTGAACTCGATCATGCTCATCAAAATACTCCACGAGCTGGAGGCGTTCTGCATCATGATGATAACGGGTTAAAATGTGATCGACATCTCGGGCATCGGTATGATTTGGATAATAGGAGAATTGGGCTAAAGGGAGGATTTGGCTGTGGGGCCCAATAGGAGCTTCCAAGAGTTTGACTTTATCCCCAGCGAATGGTTTTTTGTTCTCGAATTCCCATTTCATTGCGCTTTTATGGTTTTCTGGTTTGTAATAATGCGCAATAAATTGGAGGGTCCCTCCAAGGCTAAGCTTTTGCATCCGAGCGCCGATACCTTTTCGTCCCAGATCAAATTCCGAAGATTCTTCAGGTCGTCGATTGCTTTTGATCGAGCTGAGATAGTGCCTTTGCTTTATTCCAACGGAACGGTAATCGAAAACACTGTTGTCTGAGGTCGTTATTTGAAAATGAAAATGATGCCTGGGATTCATCCATTCATCTTGTTTAATAAACTTGAAAGAAGCTACAGTAAATATTTTTGTTCCTGAAGGGTTGCGTACCAAAATATTCTTCAAATCCAGGTAATGTTTATTATAGACATAACAGATGTCATGAAGGCTTGGGGTAGTTTCGGAGACAAGCGCTAAGTAATAGGGCTTATTTGATCCGTGGCAACTTAAATCTTTATAGATCCGAACTCCTCCATCAGGCAGATACAGGGTCGCTTTTTGTTTGCGGATATTAAATTTCAAGATGTTGTTCGCTGGATTCTTTCGAGCGCTTAATATCCCAGTACACGGACCTCCTTTAAAATCTGGCTTGAAAATGTAGTGATCATTTTCTTGGTGACTGAAGGCATAGGATAAGATGTTCCCATTCTTTTCAGGAATATACACCTTGTATTCTGTTTCACGGTCTGTGGGCTCAACGTAAAGGTTCAGATGGGGGAACCAACTCCATCCTCCTTGCATAACCGAACCCTGTCTGATCCTTCTTAGATCGAGCGTGTATTGGGATTTTGAACGTTCGAAAGCACCTGCGCTTGTATAGTTTCGAGTTATGGGAAGGCTTTTTGCTCCTCTGATAACTCCATCTTGAAACGAAAGGGTGAGATTGCCCGAGATCACATTAACGTGGTGATAAAGAGATAGGTCTTCTTCTTCGAAATCCCATTCAGCTCCGACAAAAACAGGAAGAAAAAGAAGAAACGCAACGATCGATTTCATCTTTAGATGCAGCGGTTAAACAAATGAAATTAATCATAATAAAATATTAAGTTTTTATCAAGATTTTTTAACTCTAGGTCTAAAGAGCTCGGGTTATTGGTGCGTCTTGTATCTTGGGCTTCTTGCTTATATTCTTCGGCAAGCTAGGGTCCAAATTCGGTTTCTTCTCGAGAAACTTGCATTCATTTGAGTTTTTTCTTAAACTCAACTACGTTACTTTTTATGGCCCAAGTTTTCGAAAGATTTGCCTTCACGAGGCATTTTTTAATGGGGAAGGCGCCAAAAGCAGCGGAGTCGAGTTCAACTGCTAAGCTAAATTCATCGCGACTATTTTGGGATACAAAAGACAAATGGAACAACCTTTCCAATACGACATTAAGCAGATTCGTAATTTTTCTATCATCGCTCATATTGATCATGGAAAATCGACCGTTGCAGACAGGTTGCTTGAACTGACACAGACCATTGCAGCGCGCGATATGCAGGAACAGGTCCTTGATGCGATGGACCTGGAGAGAGAGCGGGGCATTACGATCAAGGCCCACCCTGTCACAATGTACTACTTAGCTGACGATGGAAAAGTCTATCAGATCAATTTCATTGACACCCCAGGGCACGTTGATTTTACCTATGAAGTCTCCCGATCTCTTGCTGCTTGCGAAGGCGCCGTTCTCGTTGTTGATGCTGTCCAAGGTGTGCAAGCTCAAAGCTTGGCAAACGTCCACCTTGCGTTAGAGCGCTCTTTAGAGATCGTCCCTGTGATTAACAAAATCGACCTCCCATCTGCTGATGTCGATAGTGTTAAACAGCAGATCGAAGATGTAATCGGCCTCGATACCTCCAACGCTATCTTAGCGTCAGCAAAAACGGGGGTCGGCATTAAAGAGATCCTTGAAAGGATCTTGATTGAAGTTCCTCCTCCTTCTGCACCGAAAGATGACACGCTTCGCGCACTTGTTTTTGATTCCCACTATGATCCGTATCGAGGCGTGATGGTCTACGTCCGGATGATCAGTGGTGAAATCACCAAGAAAACGCCCATCCTTATGATGGCAACGGGAAAGATCTTTGAGGTTTTAGAAGTCGGTATCTTTTCCCCTGATGAGAAACCAGTTGATTTTCTCCGCCCTGGTGAAGTTGGCTATCTGCTTGCAAATATTAAAAATACAGCTGACGTCAAGATTGGCGATACGATCACTTCTTCGCGGAAATCAGCTAAGGAACCTCTGCCTGGCTTTCGGAATATCTCTCCTGTCGTTTACGCAGGGATCTACCCTGTCGATTCTTCCGATTTCGAAGTGGTCCGTGACGCTCTTATCAAACTTCAGATCAACGATTCTGCGCTCCATGTGGAGCAAGAAAGCAGCATGGCCCTTGGATTTGGCTTTCGCTGCGGCTTTTTAGGATTGCTTCATCTAGAAATCGTCTTTGAACGGCTTCAGAGAGAGTTTAACCTTGATATCATTACGACAGCCCCAAGCGTCGTCTATAAGTTCACCCTGCACGATGGGAAAGAACTCAATATTGACAACGTCGCCCACTTTCCCGATCCCACTTTCACTGAATACATAGAAGAGCCGTGGGTCAAAAGCCACATCATGGTTCCTGCTGAATTTCTTGGCGCTGTCATGAGTTTAGGGATGGATAAGCGTGGAGAATTGGTTAAAACAGAGACGATGGACTCCAAGCGCCTCCTCCTCACTTATCGCTTTCCGCTCAATGAAATCATTACGGACTTTAGTGATAAGCTTAAATCGGTCACTCGCGGCTACGGCTCATTTGACTATGAATTTGAGAAGTATGAGATTGGTGACATCGTTAAACTTGAGATCCGCGTTAATGAAGAACCGGTCGATGCTTTTTCGTGCCTTGTCCATCGGACAAAAGCAGAGGGGCGTGGGCGTGCAATCTGCAAAAAACTTGTTGATGTGATCCCTTTGCAGCAATTTAAAGTCCCTGTCCAAGCTGCGATCGGCGGAAAAATCATTGCTCGTGAAACAATCCGTGCTCTGACAAAGAATGTGACAGCAAAATGCTACGGCGGAGACATCACGCGAAAACGGAAGCTCTGGGAAAAGCAGAAGGAAGGGAAAAAGAAAATGAAGGAGATAGGAAAGGTCAACATCCCCCAATCTGCCTTTATGGAAGTTCTTAAAGCAAGCGAATAGTTGTTTTTAAATTTTTTCGAATTAACGATGCTGAAGTACATGTGCTTCCAATAAAAAATTTAAGACTTACTTGCTGATATTCGACCCGTGTACATCTCGATAGTTGATCAGGGTACAGGATCGTACTTGATCAGCTTCCCATTTTCTTCGATCGTCTGGTAGACCCACTCAGCGCTATTTTCTCGCAAGAGGCGGTCGCAGCCTAATGCAAACCCTTCAAAGAAACCATACTTGCGCATGGCAAGAAGCATGTATTGAGAAGAAGACGGCCGAAAATGGCTTCGAGGTCCATCAACAGGAGAAAGGATATTCTGGTGAAATTGGATTGCTCGCTCTGCCATTCGGACAAAAAGGGATGAAGGTAGTTCAGCAATTGGTATTTCTGCGGTCGGATCGGTGTACTGGAGATCGGCATCTTTGCCCCAAGGCTCAAAATAGCCAGGGCGGGCATGAAGAGGTGCGTAAAGAAGGGTAATGACTACCAATATGCTAAAACGCATAGTGGAGTCTTAAGATGGGAAATAGGCGCTGCTGGTTCATCATCGGCGTTGCAAGGCGCTCGTAAAGCCTTTCATTATAATATTTGGCTTCAAGTCCGGCTCCGAAGATTCCGCCAAAATACCAGCCTGCTTCAAAGCTTGTGCAGATGATCCCTGCTGCGATCTGATCATGGATGAAAAAATTAACAGCGGCAGCAATGAAAAGGCCGTTGAGCAAAAATGCAGTAATTGCCGACTGTGTTTGTCCTAAGTAGAGATAACCTGTTCCTGGGATGAGCCCATTAAGCATCTGTGCTTTCCCAACCGATTTCTTTTCGGCAGTGTAATCAGCTAAGAAGTCATTGAGGTAGCAAGTTTCTGGCATATAGTCGGCAAATTGCTGAATGAGGGGTAGGTTTGCATGAATCAAAGCGCTTGATAATGCAAGCTGGGGAGCTTCTTGAGGCTCGACCTGTTGGATCATCTGCAGGATCCGCTCTGCTTGATCGTCGTTTCCCGTCTGAAGGTAGCTGTCATAAAGGATCAATAGCATGTCATGACACGCGGGAAAGTTAGTCTCAATCCTTCGGAGATCACTGTTCTCAAAAGCAGCGATCGCATCTTCATATTTTCTGCCGACGTAATAGCACAGTAAAATTTCGTACTGGACTTCGAGCCTTCGTGTTTTTTCTGCACTCGGTAGAAGAATTTTGGCTCTTTTAAAGGCTGTGATAGCTTGGTAGAGGTCGAGCTGATGGGCAAAAGCCATTCCGATCAAATACTCTTTACCCCAGCCCTCACTGATCTCTTCATTTGATAATAGAGGAAAGGGGGAGGGCAAGGATTTAAGATAGCGGTCTTGGACTGCGTAATTAATATGGGGTTCGATCTGGTCTGGCACTCGTTGGCAGGAGTTCATCGTCAAGAAGAGCACAACGATGAAAAAGGCCATTCGTAAAAATTTGCATTGGTGCATAGGAAATCTCCCACGAGACTCCATGATTATAGAAGATTAGGAACGATTTCGAATAGAGCTTTTTTGGAAAGAAGTAATCCTAGAAAAATATTGGATTGTTCTAGGAGTGGGAGAGGTTTATTCATTGTCCGGCGTTTTTACAAGGTCGAGACCTTCATCAAACTCTTCTTTAAGGATGGGGAGAACAGCATTGTCTTTAAACACCCATTCTTGATGCTCTGTGATCTCCTTGTATTGTTCGTAGGAATTAATGATATAAGGCTTTAAGAAAATGATAACATTGGTTTTCGTGAGGGCGCGGTCATTTTCACTAAATAGTGCACCGACAACGGGCAGACCTCCTAAACAAGGGATCGCAGTGCGGTAACGGGATTTATTGTCATTAATCATTCCGCTTAATGCAACGAAGTGTTGGTCGGGAACCTGTACCCGGGTTTCCATGTGGGTATGCGAAGTCAGAAGTCCTGTAAGCTGGGTAGTTCCAACAGTAGCTCCGCCCGAGTTTGAGCTGAGAACCTCAGAGATATCGTGGACGATATCGAGCGTAACAATATCATTATCGCCGAGAATTGGAGTGATTGTTAAGCTAACGCCGACATCTCGGTATTCGATGTTACCGGTTGTCTGTTGGGAACTTTGTCCAACGGTTGACACAGCAGCTCCGGTGTAAGGAACGTTTTGCCCAACAAAAATAATCGATTGTTGGTTGTCCTGGGTGATGATCTTCGGATTGAGCAAAACGGTTGAACTGGTGTCTTGCTGGAGTGCGTTAACAAGCGAACCAAGCGATATGAACGACTTGCCTTTATGCATGACGATATCGCCAATTACCCCTAAATCAAAACCATTAGTAAATGAAAGACCGTTAGGGCCTGCTTGTGGAGTGGCTGTTGCTGTGACGTTTTCCAATACATTAGTGAAGTTTTGAACAGGTGTATTGGTGCCTCCATTGTTCTGCCCAACAAGGGGCATGTTTCCAGTATTTAAGATGGTTTTATTCATGTACTGGACATTCGAGCCCCACATCAAGCCGAAGTTTTGTGCATCTGTAACGCTTGTTTCAATGACGAGGACTTCAATGAATACTTGACGCAAAGGCACGTCGAGGTTTTGGATCAAGTCTTTGAGCTTGATAAGTATATCTTGTTCTCCCGTACCTAATAGGGAGTTGGTCACTTGGATCCATTGGAGCGAATTGATCGCGTCCATAAGAGCATTTTGATTGCTGGCAGTCGATTTCGAAAGGCTATGGCCGACTTGCTTAAGTGCATCACGGATCGCGCTTCCTTGATGGTATTGGAGTTTGTAGACAAGGAAGCTGGTTGTATCGATTGATTCAATAGAAGGCACCCCTGTCTGCTTGCTGGGGACGTCAAATTTTAGCAGCAGGTCCTGAACTTTGGCAACAGAGACTTGATCGCCTGAGATGAGCAGAGAAGAAGTTTTATCGATCCACTTTAAGTTATTGATTGCATCGAAGAGCCCCGGATCGCTTACTCCTGAATTTTGTAGGTTTGTTTCAAATTCGCAGAGGATCGAAATAAGCTCTTCTCCGTTTAGAGACTTGGGAGTGTAAACGACAAACGTGGCAGCAGGTCTTTCCGGAGGGGTTGCTTGAACTTGGACAAGTGATGGGATATCGAATTTTTGGGCAAGTGAGTTAATCCTTTCGAGGCTGTCGCTGGAACCAATAAAGAGCAAAGAGTTGGTCTCTTTGATGTAGCGCATATCATGGATTGTCTTCACAAGGTCTTTGTCTTCGAGCTTGGAATTCTGCAGCTGCGTAGCGAAGTTTTTCATTGAAGATGTGATCTGTTCCCCAGAGACATACTGAAGCTTATAGACAAGGAATGTGACTTTACCGATATGTTGGATAGCCCCCTCTCCTTTGCCGCTATCAATCCGTTCCAACATTTCTTTGACTTTTACAAGGGTATCGGGAGATCCTGTAAAAAGAAGAGACTCTGTTGCTGAGACGAACTTCATTGATGAGAGGGATGCAAAGAGATCGGGATCGATAAGCCCGGCTTCTTCCAAATCTTTGGTCGTCGTTGCCATTTCATTCTCTATTTCTTCTGCGGTTCGAGTCCGCGGTTTATAAAGAAGGAACGAAGATTTTGCTGAAAGGCTGGGCGTGCCAACAGGATTATCAAATTCACCAACCAGGATTTTGATTTGACTGATGGCATCTGTAGATCCGGTAATAAGCAGGGAGTTTGTCGATTTGACCCATTGGATCTTATCGATTGCCATGACAACGCCCTGGTTTTGGACATTTGTTTGGGGGATTTGCTTTGCAATCTGCTTCAGTTCTGCAATGACCGCATCACCTTGAGCATTTTGTAGTTTGTAAAGGTAAAAGCCTTGAGCAGTCTTTCCCGTTAAGTCTTGAGGATTATCTAGGGACACTAGAAGCTCTTTTAGACGGTCGATTGTGGCAGGATCGGATGTTGCAATGAAAGATTGTGTGCTGCCATCCCATTCCATTGAATTAATAGCTTTAGCAAGATTCTGATCGGAAATGGTGTTAGGGTCGAGAGTAGGAACCATCTTCTGTAGTCCGGATTGGATCTGTGTATTAGAGGCGAATTGCGGCTTATAGATGAAGACTTGCGTTGACTTCGTGATGTAGGAATGGGGTACGTCCATCGTTTTCAAGATCACTTGGATCCGTTCTAATGATTGTGGATCTCCAGTGAAGATCAGAGAGTTATTGCTAGGCACCCATTTCATCGATTCGATGGTTGCCATAAATGTGGGATTTGCCAAATTGGAGGCTCTGAGGTTTTTTGCGACCTCATTTATCGAATCTTCTAGCTCTTGTCCTGTTCGGAATTGGGGATTATAGATCAAAAAATTGCTTTTAGAACCAGCTAGATGTGTCTTCGCCTGGGTTGGGCTAACGTCAAAAGTAGGGAGAATTGTTTTCAAGTGGGTGATTGCAGTCGGCGAGCCTGTGAATACTAAGGAGTTTGTCTCTTTGATCCAGCGCATGCTATCGATTGCTTCAATCAGGTCTTCATCAGGTGAAGGGGTGTTCTTGAGTTGTGAAGCCATCTGGCTTAATGACTCTTCGATCTGCTCTTCGTTGGCATGTTGGATCTTGTAGATAAAGTATCCGCCCTTGCCGCCTAACGCAGGGGTGTCTAATGAAGCCAGCATGTCTTTGATGGCCATAACAGTGTCAGGATCAGCAATGAACATGATCGAATTAGTGTCCTTGACGACCTGGGCATTTTCAATAGCGCTTTCTACAGGAGTCTGTGCGCCAGGCGCTGACTTGAGTTCTTGATTGATTTGCAACAAGGCGGAAAGAAGATCTGAAGGAGAGCGGTTGATTGCTTTATAGATGAAGACGTTTTTTCCGGGCCCAGCTTTTTGTCCCACAACCATTTCTTTAGCAGGAATGTCTAGGTCTTCCATCACAGCAATTGCCCGTTCGATCAGATAAGGAGTCGATACAATAAAAATCGAATTAGTCTCTGTTTGTGGGACAAAGATTAGAGGGTTTCCTTCGACAAACGGGGTCAGAATCTGCTGGGTTAAACTAATCAGTTCTTGGGGGCCGATATTTTTGACAACAAAAGTTTCAATATCAAGAGGCGTATGGGGTGCGTCAAGGCTAGTCAACAGGGAAGCAATTTTCTCAATATTTGTCGTGATGTCGGTGACTATCAGCTGACGCGTTTCATTAGAAACTTCGATCAGGGCTCCTTTTGAGATCAGCGGGCGGAGGATCCCTGCTACAGCATTGAGGTTTGCGTTTTTGATGCGGAAGACTTGTGTGACCAGCGCGGCATTACCAGCTTGGGAATTAGGAAGATCTCCAGAAATAATTGTTGGAATCTGATTGACGTCTGTGCTTTTGACAATCAAGATGTTGTTTTCTTGCTCAAGGAGAGTCATATCATGAACGCGCAATACTTGGGCAAGCGCTGACATTACATTTTTTGCAGATACTGGCTCTTCAGAAACAACTGTAACAGTAAATTGAAGATCGCCCTCTTCAAATACGAAATTCAGATTGGTGATTTTGCTGACAAAACGGATGTACTCGATGATGGAAATATTAGTGAAATTAATTGTGTACGCATTTTGAGTCACATCTAGATTGGAGTCTGAGGATTCAGCGATCAGGTTGCTAGCTTCTGTTTTATCTATGCTATAGGCAACGCCTGAATGGATGAGATTTAAAAACGAAGCGCAGAGAGTCACCTCAAACCACAAGCGTTTTCGAAATTCTTTCATAGCCTAAAAACCTCAGTACTATTACGCTATTGCTAGCAAAAATTAAATTACTTGTACCGAATCCTAGAATACTCTTTGGATTATTGTAAACGAGAGTTTATCTTCTGGATCCCGTGGAGCAGTCGAAATTAAAGATATGCTTATACAAGGACCACACAATTTCTGCGAAGAGAAACGATGAAGAAAGAAACCAACTGCCAAATGGAATATGCTAAAGACAGCTTCGGTAAGGAGGTCCTCCTCAAGGATGGAAAGTTCCAAGTAATGATGGAGTGGGAAAAACCCTACATGAAAGCATGCATCGATGCGTTGAAACCCTTCGGCGATGTTCTTGAGGTCGGCTTTGGGTGCGGATATTCAGCGACGCACATACAATCATTTAGTCCTAAAAGCCATACGATTATAGAATTCCATCCGACAGTTGCGCAAAAAGCGCGGGAATGGGCAGCCCAATATCCGCATGTCACAATTGTTGAAGACACATGGCAAAGCGCCCTTTCGTCTCTTGGGACCTTTGACGCAATTTTTTTCGATGATTATCCTCTAGAAAGCGAGGAACAGATGGACAGCCTCGAAAAACAAAAGGAACAATCCCACGTTCTTCTTCAAAAAGGAAATCAATTGGTGCAGGAGGTTGGGAAGATGATTCCTTTCCTTGATAAGATGGTTTATGCGGATGCCGATCTCGATGAGCTTATCGATTACTTCCTAAAAGACAGGAGCTTGCCTGTGGAGCATTTATGCCGATTCCTCGAAGAACTTCACGCACGGAAACAAATCACTGCAGCGCAGCAGAGCTGGGTCATTAACCGGTTGCGGGAGGCGGGAATTGCAGTGGGTGAAGTTTTGATCGATTCTGGAAAGGCGCGGCAAAAATTTCATTTTCAAGGCCCCAATGAACGACTTCTAACATTTTTACAGAAAGTGCTGAATGGGCATATGCGCAAAGGGTCTCGCTTTTCCTGCTTCTTGAGTTCAGCTGTTTCTAAGTATGAAGATCCTAAATTTGTTGATGCGATCATTTGCAATCCCTATTTGAATTATACAGAGCATCATATCGAAATTGATGTGCCCTCTAACTGTCATTATTATTTTGAAGATCAAGCTCTTGTAATTGTCGTTACAAAGATGGAGTAAATGAACGTGAGGTTGTTTTATTTTCTACTTTTTTTTTCTTTCTTTAAACTTTTTTCTAATGAAAAAACTGATTCTTTAGCTGCTAAAGGAAATGCGGAGCAACCTAATGCTGTGACCTTGAAAGTTTTGGATGAGGCCGATCAACCTGCAGCAGAACTGTCGCTTTCAAAAAACCATTCCACGATCTGCTTGAACATGATAGTGAAGAACGAGAGCAATGTCATTTGCCGCTGCTTAGAAAGCGTCAAACCTTTTATCGATTATTGGGTCATTGTTGATACAGGATCCACAGACGGCACTCAAAAGATCATCAAAGAATTTATGAAGGATATTCCCGGCGAGCTGCAAGAGAGACCATGGATTAACTTTGCCCATAATCGGAACGAAGCTCTTTCTCTTGCCAAAGGGAAATCAGATTACATCTTCTTTATCGATGCTGACGACAAAATTGAAATTGCTCCTGATTTTCACAAAAAACAGCTTTTTGATGATAGCTACATGATCGATATCAAGTATGGCGGAATGACCTATGGAAGAATTGCGCTTGTCAAAGAAGGTTTGCCTTGGGAATGGAAGGGAGCTGTCCATGAAGTGCTCGTCTGTTATGAGGCAGGCCCTTCAGGACATTTAAATGATGTGATTATGCGCATTATCGGCGGCGGAGATCGATCTCAAGATCCGAAAAAATTTTTAAGAGATGCAGCGCTTCTTGAAAAAGAATTAGAGAAGGACCCCACGCATGCCCGTAGCCAGTTTTACCTTGCCCAAAGCTATCGCGATGCAAAAAGTCATGATCTAGCAATGATCCATTATCAAAAACGGGTCGATATGGGAGGATGGGACCAAGAAGTCTTTTGGTCTCTGTACCAAGTCGCCCAGTTAACAGAGGAATTGAAAAAGCCAGAAAGTGAGATTATCAAGGCTTATACACGAGCTTACCTGTACCGCCCCACACGTCTAGAACCTCTTTACGGACTTTGCTACTATTATCGGCGGCAGGAGAATTATCTCATGGGCTATTTGATTGGCCAGTTTGTTCTCAAAGCTTTTGGAAATCCAGCTATCCGTTCGATGGCGCACCCGCTTTCCGACACCAGTCTGATGCCCGATCAGCTAGAGCTGACCGCGCCTAATGATCCTCTATTCATTGAGTCTTGTGTCTACGATTATGCATTTTTATTGGAATACTCGATTTGTGCTTACTGGCTTGGAAAATACCAAGAGAGCAAAGACATTTGCAACCACCTCCTTACAAAGTCCGATCTTCCTCCTCATGTCCGTGATTGCGTTAAGAAAAACTTGAGTTTTAGCAATCAAAAGCTCTCTGAAAAAATGAGCATACCAATTCTACTCAAGGCAGGCTAAAAATAGCGCGTTAACCTTTTACATTGTGAATACGAAAGCAAGGCTCTCCATGAACGCTACGTAATTCTCTGGACTGTGATCATTGCTTTGGGGAAAAGAAGCTCTTGGAATGCAGGCACCGAGGATGTTTTTTTTAAAATAGCTTCGGCTTGCCGCTGTGCTGAAAGGAGGAGGTTGTCTTCAAATGCTGCAATGAGAACACGCTCGTAAGGAGCCTCTTCTTCTTTTGCAGTTTTTTTTGCTGCTAAGGAGTGGAGGACGAGAAGATCTCCTTCATTCCAATTGTCTTTGGTTTCTGAAAATTTTAAAGTGGAATCGACTCCAAGCAAGGGATTCGAAGCAGTGAGCTTGCGCGCTTTGCTAATTCCTTGTGGCAGATGGAGAAGGGCATCAAATCCGCAGGAGAGGTAGATAACAAGGTCTTGTAAGGGGTCTAAAAAAATGAGATTCATTGCGTATTGCTGGCCAGCTTGATCTTGGCAAAGGACAGTATTAAGTAATTCGGCAAATCCGCTCGGTTTAAAATTAGCGCTTTCCGTAGTGGAGGTATTAAAGACTATCATCCGGACCATTCCTCTTAAGTTGCCGATATAAGCGGCGCTTTCAATTGTGGCAATAGGGGATGCTGCTATTAAGATTAGATAGGTATTATTAGGAAGACGGAAAAAATCGGTGTAGATCCCGATCTGGTTTGTCGCCCGGAGCTTCGAGATGCCCAAGTCCATCGGAGGCCATACGGGAGGAGATATCGGAGAGAAATCTTGGATTGCTCTTTGCAAGCTTTCTTGGATCTCTTTAATCTGATCGCTTCCGGGCCTTTCTCTTTCCATTTCACCGGAATTAAGGTAGTGAGAAACATCCTGGATAAAGAGGGCTATATCTTGATATCTTTCTGCAACAGAGACGGCAAGGGCTTTTGCAATAATCCGGTTCAACCCTTTTGGTAAAATCGATAGATTGATGACACCGTAGCTTAGCTTTCCTGTGACCAACTCGTACATGATGATCCCTAATGCGTAGATATCGGACGCAAAGGAAACTTTATGGGGGTTTTCCTTTTGTTCGGGGCTCATATAATTGGGGGTCCCGATCACCTGCCCTTGTTGCTGAAGAGGTTCGCTGGGTTCATCATGAAGCTGGGCAATCCCAAAATCGATGACTTTAATCTCCGCATCTTCGGTGATCAGAATGTTCTCAGGCTTTAGATCGCGATGGGTGATCCCATGAGTGTGAAGATGCAAGAGGGAGTAGGCGACTTGCAGAGTGATTTCTAAAGCTCTTCGCATTGATAGCGATTCCTGCATAATGAAATGGCGGAGTGAGATCCCTCGGACGAATTCCATGGCAATATATAAGCCGTTTTCCCATTCCCCTTGTCCGTATAGTTTGACGATATTGGGGTGATTGGCCATCATCACGATTTGAGATTCTTTAAGAAATCGGCTGACAGCTTCTGGGTGATTGACAAAAGAGGGCGAAAGAACCTTGATGGCGATCAGCTGTTTATTATCGGGATGCACGCCTAAATAGAGGAGGCTCATACCTCCTTTGTTCAACAGGCTGTCAATTTTATAGGGCCCAATCATCGGAGGAAGAGGGGGTGTTTCATATCCTGAAACGAGGTCGGGGATCGTAGGCTGCTTATAAAACGAAGACTCGATCATCTTTAGATAAGACCGTTTAAATATTTATAATGAGCTTCAAGATTTTTTTGCGACCTTTTGTATCTGCCTGATCAAGAAGTGTGTACATATTATTTTCGTCATTGGTTCCGAAATGTCAATGCTTAAGCTGACTTACTTAGTTGCCAATTTGAAGGATTTTAATTCCAAGCACCTCTCCTAGTTTGACCAGTTCCCCTTTTGCCACTCTTTTTCCATTAAGCACGATATCAACTCCTTGCTCAGGTCGAACGGGTAGTTCGATCAGATTGCCAGGTTTGAGCTGCAAGAGCTTATCTAGGTTCATTTTTAAACGGGTAACTTCAACACTTAAAGTGAGGGGAACAGTTTGGGCGCTGACAATTTCTTCGACATCTTCATCATAAGCTCCTGAAGACCATAGGTGCTCATTATCCTCTTCCGGCATCGTTTCATCCATCTCCGAAGGCGGAATCTCATATCCTTCTTCTTCGTGGGGAGTGTCAGAGTGTTCATCTTCGGAGAAATTGTGTTCCATAGGTTTTTCTTCCTCATGATAATAAGCATATTCGACAATTTTCAAATGGTTCTCTTTTAACCGGGCTCTAAAAAGGGGAGCCCCTTCTAAAACAAGCGTCGCAGTCCCTTTATGGGAATGGGGATCATAGGTGCATCGATCAAGAACGATTACATCCCCTATTTCGACCGTTTTCCATTGGGCATAACTGAGCGTGCTTTGGCCAATTTCTAATTTCAAAGAAAGATCGACTGCCTTTCCAGTAGGCGAACTGATTAAAGAGAGGGAGCGCTGGCTAAAATGCTTTTTGAATGCTAAGTGGAAGGAGGGAGGGCAGACTAGTCTTCCCCATAGGTTCATCCTAGGATGGGAGATCGAAATATCAATGCATAAACAACCCTCCAGGGGAGTAGCCTGGGAGGAGCCAAGCTTGATTGAAAGGTCGCCAAATGCTTTAAGCTGATCAACTTGTTCAAGGATGTTAAGGAGCAGGTACTGATAAAATCCTTCTTGGAACTGCTGCGACGCGAATCCCTTTATCGAATTTTGGGGAGCAAGGATGAGCTGTGTAAACTTAGCGACATCCTCGGATGGCAATAGCCACAGCGCATTGCCTTGCAGTGGCGACAGCTCGATAGATGCTTTGATGGGATTCACTCCTAGCCCCGATGCTAAGTCTTCTGCTTTTAGAAAATGGGTCTGTTTATGACTTATTGTTAAGTTATCGAGCTTAAAGAAGGATGCGATCTGCTCACTGCACTTTTCCCATGGAAAAGGGGGAGGGAATCCCCATAGTGGAATTTTACTAACCATTTGAAGCGTATTGTCAATTTCTTGCAGCCAAAATAGGGGGGCTTTTGTCATTATTATAGACCCTCTTGATCTTGAGAAACAGACTCTTTTCTATGAAATAAAGGACGATTTTCTTGCAAAATTTCTGCATCGAATCGGGCGATTGAAAAATTAAAGTCGCCTTTTGCAAAAGCAGTCAGCAGTGCGGATTTATGAGCATTAATCACGTTAAGCGCTAACATGGAGGAAGCAATTTCAATATTAAATGCTTTGGGGGCAGTGCTAAATTCCTTGATTGTAATGCGGGTTCCGTAAAATGGAGAGCGGTCAAATTGGGGAGCATCGACAAAAACAGTTGTTTCCGATTCATTGGAAGAGGAAAGCACAAGCATCGTTCCTACCATCTTTTCAAACAAGGCTTCGATTTCAGCAGATGTTTGAACGGGTTGCGATGAGAGGCCTGAGGTATTTTCCGAGGAACTGGAGGGTACTGCAGTTGTCATCAACGTATTTGGAACTCTTGAGCAGAACAACCTGGCAATCTCGTTAATTTCTTGGATATCTTCCTCTTCTTCAGGCAACCTAAAATGGCTGCGGGGAAGCTCAAAGATTGAAATCATGGGGCAGTTGAGATCTTCATCTTTAGTCTCTTCGTCGGTTTGGGGATTCTTAGGAGAATCTGTCGAAGAGGAGATTTCATCGATCAATTCTTTGAATCCAGGCGAAGGGCTATTCTCTGAGTCAACCTCTTCAAGTTGTGCCGGCTCTGAGCCGATTAAATGGGGTATTATCATCTTCATTTAAGGTCCTGGTCCTGATTGGTCCTGTTTGTCTCCGGACGCTTTTTCTTTTCTATGAAATAGCGGCCGTTCTGATAAATAGCCGGTTTCAAGGCGGTTAACCCGGAAGTTGTAGTTTCCATATTGGAACGCCGCCATTAGACCCTCTGCGTTTCCCTGGAAAAGTGCAACAGCCTCTGGATTACCATTAAGTTGGACGTTAAAAGCCTTGGGGGCAGAGGCGTACTCTTGGATTATAATTTGAGTGCCATAAAAAACTGAAGAAGCAAATTGAGGAGCATTCAAGGTAATGACTGTTTCTGTCATTTTTGAATCGGCCATGATTGTCATTACGCCGACCATCCTTTCATAAAGGTCGAGCACCTGCGCATCCATTGCTGTATAGGCAGGCGTGGGGGAGGCACCAGCTCCTGGGACATCAGCGGGAATGGCCAGCTCAGGTGTTGGCATCCCCAAATTGGGCGTAGCCGTAGAAAGTTCTTCCCCCTTTTTTTTCTTCCCTTGCTCTCCTTCAAAGCTCCCTTCTGTAGACGTAAGCACAGGAGTCGGAGAGACAACTCCTTCAGTGTCAGTTACCGCAAGCTCTTCTGCTTTCTTCTGTGGAGAAGTCTGCTTTTCAGAGCTGCTTGGAGGGGGTATCAGCTCAAAGAGACCGGAGGTTTCCTCTTTTGGGTTTGGTTGCGTTTCGTTTAGATCTTGATCTGTCATTCCTTTTTGGGGCATTTCAAAGGAAGACTGGTTCCCAATTTCTTCTTCAGGTGCATTAGGTTCCAGTCCGCCTTTTTCATCTGGTGGTATTTTTGGACCAGACGCTCCTTTAGGTGCTGCAATTAGAGGCTTTTGGATCCTTATCCCTTCTGGATTAGAAGGGCTTTTCTGCGGCTGTTGCTCTATTGCCTGTTGTTGCTGCACCGCAGGGTCCTCTAGAGACTGTCTTGATGGCGTTGGCGTCTTAGGAGCTTCTTGGGAAGCTTGAGAAGTTGGAGGTTGTTGGTAGCTTATTAGAGGTTTGGAAGCTTCTGCTTCTCGTGAGACATTGAAAATCGATGCCGATCCCCTATTTTCAAAGTCAGCTTGGGCTTCTTCGGGAGCTGCCGACATGAAGCTTAATGTTTGAGGAGCTGAAAATGGTTCTGTTGGCTGAGCAGAAGAGAAAGAGGATGTTTTTCCTCCTCTTTCCAAATCGATGGGATTGACCTGTTTTTGCAAATCAAATGGAGTTACTTGCGATGGAGAAGTGGGCTCTGGTTCAGGCCCCTCTTCCTCTTCTTCCTCTTCAGCTTGTTCCTTACGCTTCTTCTTATGCTCCGGATCGGATTCGTTGACTTGAGACAATTTGCGCATCATCTCCTCTTTGAACTTTTCTGCGTCCGCAGTGGACCTTTCATTGCGGCGAATGTGATCGGGAGACCCTGCAGGGCCCATTATGACATTATCGATATCTGTCATCAGCAGAAAACCTCTCTTTGGAGAAAAGTAAAATCCACTCATAACCGATAGGCTGCACACTTGTCCAGTCTGTAAATTAGATTTAGAAGCGCAACGTGAAAAACCTGCGCTTACGAAAATGGGCTGAAATCGGCCTTTAGAGTTTTCAGATCAACCCAAGGTTTGTCTAAAAATTTAAGATGAAAGCTTGCGTTTAAATTTAAAAAGAGAGTTCCTTTTTTCTAATAAATCCTGCTGCCTGGCAAATCTGCAAAGCCCCATTTTGGGTTAAGATTGGCTTACCATCCTCATCTAGATCCCAAACAGTGCTAAAATCAATTTCTGGTAGCCATTGTTCAAGCAAAGCTCTTATTAGGGGATAAAAGAGACCCGAATCTTTCGTTGCCTTATTAACAAGAATATTGAGCAAGGCCTGAGGCGTCACATGTTTATAAAAAATAGCTAGCAAATCTAAACGACTTCTCTGAACTAACACATCGTAAAGAGTCTCCGTATGAAGATCAAATTGTAAAGTATGCGGAAGGCCAATCAGTGGAGCGACCATATTCTTCAAATAGAGGGATTGATGGCCAAATTGGCGTATAGGTCCTCGGTACTCCCCTGTGAGTTCCCGCATCATAGAGTTTTCGCTTGAGCACGAATCAGTCAGAAACTGCAAGATAACGTTATCTAATTGCGCCAAAGCATTTTCTACATCGGGATGACCGGCTTCTTCAATGTAAGATAGCTTATTTGCATCGGGCAAGAAGTGGTTATAAGCAACAGCTAGACTTTCTGCTTTACCCGCTTTGCAGCCTTGGATAGAATCGGAAAGGGATAAGATGAATTGTTCTCTTGGGGACAAGAGATCGCCTGCTTTTTGCCTTTCATTAGGTAAATTTTGAGCGTATTTTAAAAGGGAAATTAAATAAACTTTCTGTAAAGGGGCTTGGTCATTGGGAAGACCTTGTTGAGAAAGCAGCTTTATAAGGTAAGCATCAGACGTCATGTTTGCTTTAAGAAAGGAAAAGCTAGCGTTAAATGCACTTTCAATATACGCCATAACTTCGTTGGCGTGTGCATCATCTAATTCTTTTACGCGGTGCTCCAAACTGCCAAATACCTCTTTCATAGTTTGGTCCGTGATGCCTGTGGGTAGCATAGAAAAAGTGACTCTATTTCTACTTCTTATTTCGAAGATGGTGCGATTCAGAGCTACGCTCTGGCCATCAATTAGTTCATAGGGGGTCTCAAACTGAAGGATGCCCTTTTCGTCTGGATTTTTGCATTTTTTATAGATAGTATATGGGTTTTTAGGGCTATTAGTTAGCGATATAATTTGGAGGGCCTTTTCAGTTAGTGGATGGTCCCCATGTAGAAAGAATTCGCTTTGATTTTCCCAGATGGTTGTTGCTAATAGCCCGGCAACTGATGAATCATGTTCAGAATCCAAGCACTCCAGCAAGTGTTTATGCAAGGGCTCTGCAAGGTGTGGTGATTTTTGCAGGATCAGTTTTATCAGTTGCCGAGTGTTATGGCGGGGCTCTGGTAGGCCTTCACTTTGCAGCTTCAGGATAGATTTTATAATATTTGCTACTTCTTCCCTTAAATCCTTAGGAAAAAGCCCTAAGGATCCAAGAATAAGAGCACCCTTCCGGTAGTCAGTCATTCTGCATTGCTTGAAAAGATCACTAGCTTGTTTAGCCGCTTCTTTCCTTTCTTTTGGGATAGTGAGAAATACTTCGAGAATATTGCAAGTGCCAGAGACATTCGGGATGTTCCATGCTTTCCGAAGAGACATGGTTTGTGCAACAACGCCTCCTCTCTCTTCTTTTGGAATAGCCGCAAGTGTCTCAAGGATACGGGAATCATAAGAGAACTTTGTTATTTCCAATGCTTTAAAAAGAGCCTCAGCTTGTGTAATAAAGTCTTCCACTTCTTCTTTTGGGATATCGCTAAGTTTTCTAAGAATATCATAAATACTGGTGGCACTTGCTATGTTGCATGTTTTGCAAAGGGTCGCGGTTTGTTTAGCAATGCGTTCTCTCTCTTCTTTTGTGATAGCGCTAAGTAATGTAAGAATATGGGAAACATTAAAGCCATTTTTTGCAATGCTGCATTCTTTGAAAAAAGTCACAGTCTGTCTAATAACGTCTCCTCTTTCTTCTTTTAAGATAGGGATGAGCCTTTTATGAATAGAGAAAATATAAATGCCAATCCGTATCTCCAGTGCTTTATAAAGCTTCGTGGTTTGTCTAATAACGTCTTCTCTATCTTTTTTCGGGATGGCGTGAACTTTTTTAAGAGTGTAGGAAATTTTATGACTGTATCCGCCGCCTAAGTCGTTGCAAAGAGGCTCTATGCCCCATTCTTTGCAAAGGTGCTCAGTTTGTGCAACAACGTCCTTTCTATCTTCTTCTGGAATAAGGCTAAGTACCTCAAGAATATTGGCAATATCAGCTTTCTCTTCTGTGTTTTTCTCTTTTGTGACCAATCCTTCCCAAAGGTCCTCAGCTTGACTGTGCAGCAACTTTTCCATTTTTTCTAATAAAAGAGGAGTATCATTTCCAGGGTCCTCCGACATTTTCCAAGCGACCTTACTTTTTTCATTTTCCCCAAGCCTTTCGAATGCGCTAAATGCAACTCTGCTTATAGCGCGCTGAAGCTTCTTTGGGGAATCAAAAACATGGAATTTGCCATAATTACCAAAGTTGGTTTGTTGATTTTGATCGCAAATAGAGCTAAAAATTTGTTCACGAAGTCTGTTTGGCAGTGCGTCTAGGCTATTACGGGAATCGCGACCTTCGTACAGGTTAAGGAGATGTTGATATACTGAGCGGAATATATCCACCTTTGATAACTGTTCACAAGACATCAAAACCCGAAATTTTTATAAACAGAGTTGTAGCTGCAAAAGAACGGAGAAACTGTGAAGGAAATAACTTTGGCCATCGAAAACAGGTGTTTTTCAGGCGCCTTATAGAATTGAAGAAAAGCCAATAGATTCAGATTATAATCAACGCTACCCATTGAAAATGCAACTCATTAATGTGGGTTTTATGACAAGGTCTCTGGCTTCTTGTAACGCCCATGGAATTTTTTGCGGGCATGCATTGCGGAGCCCAGCTCATCGCTTTCAACCTCTTCAACGTGCTCGAGGAGCAAACGGATCTGCTTTTCCCACTCTTCTCGGTGGAGGCGAAGTTTTTCGACGTCCTGCTGCTTTTTTAAAAAGTCTTGACGGGCTAGCTCCACCTGCTTTTGAGCATTTTCGACTTGTTTGTGCTGTTCTTTGACCTTGATCTCTTTGCCTTTGAGCTTTTCATCAACGACTTTTAAGTAATACTTCATCTGCTGGATCTTATCGGTTGATGTTCCCTCATCCAGCTTGTTGCGCAATTGTTCCAGTTTGGCAATCCGATGTTCTTTGACTTTATCGCGTTCTTTTTCTAAAGCTTTTAATTTCTCTTCCTCTTTGGTTAAAGCTTCTTTTTTTTCCTTCAAAGTTTTTTCAGCCTCGTCGAGCTTTTTATGCTTGATGATCGCCAGCTGTTCAAGAGGATACTTATTCGAGTCTTTCACAAAAGAAACCTTTTACGGGTGTATTTCATAATCTAACGAAAAAGGATCTTCAATTGTTGAAGCGTTTCTTCAAAGCTGCATTTTTCATCGACCTGTTGCCTTAAAAATCGATTGACTTTATCAATATATTTGATTGCAAAGTCAGCGCTTTTATCGGAGCCCGGCTTATATTCCCCGATACGGATCAAGAGTTCGTTTTTCTTGTAGTTAGCGAGGACTTCACGAACCTTTCCAATCAGTTGGAGATGTTCCTTATCGATAATTTGGGGAAGGATGCGGCTGATCGAACCTAAGACGTCGATTGCAGGGTAGTGGTACTGACGGGCCAGCTCAGACGAAAGAATGATGTGACCATCTAGGATAGATCGGACTTCGTCGGAGACTGGCTCATTCATGTCATCGCCAGCAACCAGGATGGTATAGAACGCGGTGATCGATCCCTTGTCAGAGTTTCCAGACCGTTCTAGGAGCTTAGGCAGAGTTGCAAACACCGAAGGTGTAAAGCCGGCTCGTGCAGGCGGTTCTCCAGCAGCAAGACCGATTTCCCTAAGGGCCCGAGCAAAGCGGGTCACTGAGTCCATCATTAGGATGACAGTCTTCCCCTGGTTGCGGAAATATTCTGCAATCGCAGTTCCTACGTAGGCAGCATTGAGGCGCAACTGTGCTGCTTGGTCCGATGTGGACACGACTACAACAGAGCGGGCCATCCCATCAGGGCCTAGGTCATTTTGTAAAAATTCGCGGACTTCTCGGCCCCTCTCTCCAATTAAGGAGATCACATTGACATCGGCCTTGGCATTGCGGGCAATCATCCCCAAGAGGGTCGATTTACCGCCTCCTGCAGCAGCGAAGATGCCTATACGCTGTCCTCTGCCCGCTGTCAATACTCCGTCAATACAACGGACCCCTGTTGAAAGGGATTCTGTGATCATCGTTCTTTTCAGGGGATCGGGGGGTGGGTTAATAACTGGGAAGTTTTCTTCGAGAGAAAGGGGGCCGTGCGTTTCAGTATCTAAAGGTTGTCCAAGTCCATTGAGCACTCTTCCTAGAAGCTGGGGCCCCACTTTAATGTGGAGAGGAACTCGAAGAGGGATCACTTCAGAAGACGGACCAACGCCTGACATCTCTCCAAGGGGAGACAAATAGACCTCATCGCGGGTAAAACCGACAACTTCAGCCATGAGAGGTTCTCCTGCCCGCTTGATTATGCAGACTTCGCCCATCTTGACCTGGGGAACGACAGCTTTAATCAGCATGCCGACGACTTCAGTAATGCGGCCGTGGACAGTGGTTAACTCCAGGTCTTCAAGGTGGGTGATCAGCTTGTCGAAATTGGGATGGTTTTGCATACCATTATCTTGGTTTTGAAGGGGATGTAGGAGGAGCTGTTTCATCTAAAAGAGTTAAAAAAAGAATTAGGTCCATCCCGCCTCCATCTCCGTTTAAAGCTGTACTTGCATCAGTGTTTTAAAATCTTGCACTGCATTGGAAAGTAGAACAGATGTGTATTCCAGTTCTTGCGTTGCTTTACTGATCTTTACCTGAATAAGCAAAAAATCACCAGGAGTCATATTTGTTCCCTGTTTTTTTAAGTCCTCGAGTTGCTTCTGAGCTGATGCCAATTGCGCTTGGCCATCTCCTAGTAGAGATAAGAATTTGCCCAAAGGCCCCGAAAACTTTGTTGCATCAGGTTCAGCAGGGACATCCGCTCCCATTTTTATGTTGGCCGTTCTCAAGTTGGTGTTGGCATCAAGCAGTTTGTTCTTCATCAAATACTTACTCGAAGACTTAAGCTTCAGGTTGGGATGGTTTAGATTGTTTTGCATGTCGCTGATCGATCCTTGCGCGCTATTGACCTGTGCCATAAGAGAGTCGATTGTCGGGGCTTGTGCAAGAGGGGGTTTTCCTTGTGCAAGTTCAAAAGGAGAGATCAAAGGGGCTTTTCCAGCGGCTAACATCGGGGAAGCTTTTTCTCCTTGCATGAACGACGCAAAGGACTGGGAAGAGATAGCCGATTTTTCTTCCCCTTCGGCGATTGCCGGCATAGCGGCGATTCTATTTGTCGAACTAATATCTGATGGTAATTCTTTTTCAGCCATTGCTTTCTCTCTTATTTTTTATTACTGGCCCAGTAGGATCGAATACATTTATTCGAGTACGCACCTATCTTAACAAATACCATAGGATTGGTTTTTGGGGCTAGGAAAAGCTCTATAGAAAGGGGGCAAACGTAAATGCCCCCGGTAAGGGGGCATTGAAGTGGGGGAAGTAAAGCGGCTTACTTGCTTTGTTTTTTAGAGACGGCTTGGCCTTGGGTTGGCGTTGGAGATTTTTTAACGAATTTTCCAACGAATTCTAAGGCGGACGTTGCAAGGTCTTTGACCATTGGGTCTTTGGCGCTTGCTGCTGCGTCTTCGAGAACCTTTTCCCCTTTGATGACTTCAGCCGGATTTAATGACATGCTTAAACCAAGGAAGGTTTTAGCCATTTCGCTGTTAGGGTCTTTTGCTAAAATGTCTTGAAATGCTTTGGCGGCCTGTTTGAGTTCCAGCTTGCATAGGTGGATGTAGCCTCTTCCCATTTGCGGCAGGACATTTTGAGGATCTAAAAGTTCGGAGGCTTTGAACAGCTTAAGAGCTGCATCTTCATCGGCTTGGTTGACGGCGATGAAGCCTGCTTCGACCATCAAGATGAAGTGGTCTTTGAATTTTTCGAGTTGTCCCATGAGATCTAACCTTGTTTTAAGTTGTTTTAGAGGGAATCCCCTCTTGCTAGCTTACGTTATGAAGACTTCTGGTTTCGGACCATGTTATTAACAACCGACATAACCTGTGAGATCAAGTTTGAGATCGATTCACCGATCTGAGTTACTTGGCTCATCGAAAACTGCAATAGCAAAAACTTGCCGGGCGTAGCAGAAGAAATACGGCTAGCTACTGAGCGCACCTGAGAGACGACCTGGCTCTGCAGTTTGATGTATTGGCTAATGAGTGTATTAAATGATATGGTTGCCCATAAACTTTCTTTTGAGCCTGGCATTGAATCTCTCCTTTATTTCTTGTTCGCGAGTTTAGTTAACACTTTTTGCAGGGCCGCGTACCCATGAAGCAAAATACCATAGTTGTCATAGTCTGAAGATTCGGTGCCTTGCCGCAGGATATTTTTAATTTCTTGAATCCTCTCTTCACAGGCCTTAAGAAGCTCCTTGGCTTGAGAAGGGTTGCTTTTAAGATCCTTTTCCAAATCGAATTCGAAGAGTGCTCTTCCTTTTTTTTCTAATCCAAACATACCAAATCACTCCATTTAAGAGTTTCCAATTGATCCCAAAGAAAACTCCAGGAAACTCGAGGTTATTGCAGATTGTAGTTAATTCTAAATTTTAATCCATCTTTTTCGAGCAGTACCATCGTCTGCATAATATTTGTGATGGTCATCCCATCTAAATTTTCACCTAAAGTCAAAATACGTCCGTTAATCACGACAAACATATTTTCGTTATCTTTTTTTGAATAGCCTGAAACCTGATATTGCTGGGAAAGATCGATGCGCGATGACTCAGAAGTGGTATAGATTACAAAGTTTTTCACCATCCGGATGCCGTTTAACGCTTTAAATTGTTCAACTGTTCCCGTAAGTTGAGCTGCCTGCTTTTGGTCCACCCTGCCTGTGAGGACCAGATCACCGTTGTTCAGCTGAAAAGCGATGCCGCTAAAACCTTTTTCAATCAACATGCCTTGAACTTGGGCCTGCAAATTTGTTTCCACAACAACAAGGTTGTCTAAACGGTCCAAGTAGGGGAAGTTTAAATTGAGATAATCGGCTAAGGCTTGTCCCTCTTCGTTGGTCTGTAAATACCCTTTGATCACAAACCTGCCAGGAGAAAGAGAGTAGATCGAGACCCCTTGCCAAGCTGAGTTTGACTGGAGAAGCCCATTCATATTTTGCCAGACATATTCATCGATGATTACGTTGTCATCAATATTTGCAATAAAGGGTAGATTGTTCATTTTATAGATGAGCTCTTGTTTGTCCACAGAGGTTAGTACGTGGCCGACAAGGAACAACTTTCCGTTAGCAGGGTTGAAAGAAAACTGGATATCTGGAAATCCCTGAAGTGTCATTTTAATTTCATCGTTGGGATCTTTTAATTCGATGGAGATCGGCTCTGACTTGAAAAGTGCAAGCATCGAAGCAAATCCTGCAATCACAGCAACAGCGAGCACTCCAGTGATGATGAGGATCCGCATAGGGATGATCATTTCTTTCCAGTCTTTTGTCTCCGCAACATCCACTTTAACAGTCACTTCTTCTAAAGCAGGCAAGGCTTCTTCTTCTGGCTTGATCGGGGTCATTGCAGGAGGAGAAATGATCGTTTCGTGGATCTGCTCTCGGTCGATGAGCAAGAAAGAGGTGGTTCCGAATGCGACCAAATCTTGAGAGGCCAGCTCTTTCCTCTCTCTGATGAGCTCGCCATTAATCAGGACCCCGTTTCGGCTCCCAAGGTCTTCAATGAACACCCGGTTATCACTATCGATTGTAATCCGCGCGTGCTGCCTTGAGACGCTCAAGTCCTGGAAAACAATATCGCAGAGGTTAGGATCTTTACCTAAGATGTAAGCAGAGGCGCGGACCATCCCAAACTCTGCTCCTGCATTGGGACCGGAGATCACCTTCAAGAGCCATCTCGCGCCTCCACCAGCTTCGAAGCTGACCGATGAAAGCTCCTGTGTCTCTTCCAGAGGTTCGGGTCCCTCTAAAGCCTCCGCTTCCGGAGCCTCACGGATCGCCGCAGGCTCCAGTTCCGAAAACCGGAAAAAGGTACTTCCGATCTGTAAAATGTCCCCTTCGCGGAGCAAGACGGCCTCGGTGATCACTTTCCCATTTTGTGTTGCAGGATTAACAGAGCTCAAATTTTCGAGGACATATCCTTCAGCTGTCAGGTGGCAAATTACATGCTTGCGCGATACCATGGGATCTTCGAGCACAGCTGTGACCTCTTCAGGATCTCTTCCTATGACCCATTCATCGCCCTGATCGAAACGGACGATCAGACCTACAAGGGGGCCCTCTTCAGCAATTAAATATCCAGCCATCGATTAACCAAATACACTTTCTTCAGAAGCTTTTTTAAATTGGATCAACTCTTCTCTCCAGTAGTCGACATAATTTGCGAAGTCTTCAAGCGAATCTTTAAAACTTTTATAGTTCATGTCATACGGTAAAACCAACGAGAGTGTCAAGAATTTCTCGTTTTCATCAAGGCCAATCACACTGCCACCAGTCCCTTGTCCCAGAAAATTTGCTTTCATTAAATAGATCATCAGCTCTTCCCGTTTAGGAATTTGCAACAAGCTTAATGGTGCATGGAAACAGGCTCCAGGATCGAGTTCTTTTAAGCTGATTTGCATTTCAGAAGAAAGGTTGAGCAGATAAATGCCCTGCTCATCCTTGATTGGCATCTGGCCAAGCTCCATGTCATCAATCAATTTCCGCAGCAGTTGTTCTAGCATTGAAGTTATCCTTGAGCATTGGTAGAGGCAAAAAGGGGCGCTCCCACAAATGTTTAAACATTTGAGAAGTTAATTGCAAATTAAAATTTCTGTCTTGTCTGTTTTTGGTGCAAAACATTAAAATTAAATGATTTGTAGCTCATGATTCATTATTTTAATCTTTAGTTTTGTTTAAAAATTTTTAACTAACCTTCTAATTTAAATATTAATTAATTACAAAACCAATATAATTAAGATACAGGCCGTATCCATTTTTAGGCCTTTCCCACTCTACATTTGAGGTGTCGTATGCTGAAAGAAGAGTTTAACCGGCTGATGAATCTCTTTGCTCAAGGAGCTGAAGGACAACCCATCAATCTAGAAGAGATATTCAAGCAATCACTTGCCTTCTTCGAGCACCTCAATGTCCAGTTGGAAAAAGGCTCACAAGATGAGAAGAAAGAAGCTCTGATGATGATGAGTGAAATGTACACCCAGATGATGCAGGAAACAAAAAAAATCTGTGAAAAGACAGGGATGACCGAAGAGCAGCTCTCAACTTATGCCGAAAATCCGAGTAATTTTTCCTCTGAACAATGGAATTCAATCCAAGAAGCAAAGGAAAAAATGTTCTCCGCGGGTCAAAACCTTGCTAAGTCATTTAACGCAATTGATTTCGGACCCCGTAAAACTGGGGGCTCCTCGCCTTCTGTTCCGGCTTCCAAAGAAGAAGAAGAAAAGAAAAGCGGTCAAGCCAAAAGATCGAAGAAAAACCAGTGGATGCGTTCTTAAGTTACTGGAGTTTGAACTGATTTTGCGCCGTTTCCGTACGAAATTAATCCACCACCTTCAAATAGCTAACTTTTTGCTTTCTTCAACGAAGTGATCAACAGCCTGAGAAGAATTAGGCCGTTTTTTAGGATCAACCGATGTCATTTTTTGAATTAAAGTGAAGAAGGGGCGTTTGCTGAAACGCGATGGGATCCAGTTCTCCTTAAGATTAGCTAATATGTTATACTTGTTGTCTTCAGCCTCTTTAGACCAAGGGAGTTCTTCTTCAAAGAACAAGACGTAAAAAATGAGTCCTAAGCTCCAGGTATCTCGAAATTCCAGCATCGACACCAAGTATTCTTGCCGCTCCTCATTGAAATCCTTGGCGTTCAGGCCTGCAGCAAGCTCCGGGGAGCACCAGTCAACAGTATGGGCAATCAAACTGTAAGGCTCGATATCTCCAGCCAAGGGGGACGCGCTGCTAAAATCTGTGATGGCTGCAATCGGAATCGGGAAGCTATTCAAGTCCAGAAGAATGTTGTCGGGTTTAAGATCGCCATGAAAATAGCCTAGCTCAAAAATATTGCGGGCACCGGCTAAGATCTGAATAGCGATTGAAATTTTTTGCTTGAGGTTCAAATTTGAAGCCTTGGGGCCTACCAGATATTTTTCTAGAGACCCGTCTTTAAAATAGTCTTCGATAAGGTAAATCTGTTTGATTCCATTGACCTCAAAAGCAAATCGATCCCGCAGTTGGATAATTCCTTGCCGGTCGAGAAAGAGTTTGAGATTACGCGCCTCGCGGAGGGTGTGGTAAAAGCTAGAATCAAGAGAATACTCGATCTGTTTTGGATCGGTGTACTCCGGAAATTCAGTTTTCGATTTGATAAGGGCAAATACTTCTGCGGTTTGAAGCTTTACGGCTCGGCACCCAACCTTCATTGCACCGATGCCGATAAAATGGCCGACGATTTCTAAAAAGATATAAAGATTGCCTTGCAAAGTATACACCGCGCTAAATGGAAATCGCTCTGGGCTGGAAAAAAGCAGGCCTCGGGCATTAGAGACAACCGTTTTTTCCCATTCTGGAATCCGATCGTGGAAAAAGGATGCGATGTGGCAAAAAAACTCGTCTTGATCTTGGAGGATTTTATCGATTTTTGTTGCATCAAGATTTTTTTTCTTCGCAGTTTTTTCAAGCAGTTCTTTGACTTTTTTAAGAGACTCGTGGATCTGTACATCTTGTCTGGCAAAGATCCGTTCTGCGCGCAGCTGAACAACCCTCTCCTCATAAACATTTAATTCTCTATACAATCTTTCAAGCATTGCGCTATCGGTCTGCAAACGCATGTTAAAAGACTTTAGAGTAGGAGAGGAGACTATTTCTGATAAGGATTCTATGAATATATCTAACCATAGGTGCATTTCAAGTAGGTCCCGTTTACATTGAATATAGTCTGTGGGAAGCTGTTCCTCGGAGCAGCTAGCAAGTTCTTGAATCCGATTTTCCAGAGGACGTAAATAGGTCGCTTCAAATTCAGAGAGGGAACTTGAAATATTCGGAGTATGTCTAAATGTTTTTTTTAAAAATGTTTTTAATGCTTTTTTTTGCGTTTGATTTTCGAGAAGCTCTAAATAAAACATCTATTCTCCTTATTATACAAAAATGAAATCAAAAATTTGAGTTCATTTGCGTATAGAGATTGTCAACAAATTTTTAAATCATCTGTTCTAATAACGCAAGAGCTTCTGCTGAAGTGCATCTTTTGACTGGATCGACTTCGAGCATTTTTTCCAACAACGGAAAATAGCGCTCGTCTCCAGCGTGTCGGGGAATCCATCCCGGTTTTAAGCGACAAATGATATCGAAAACTTCGGCTTCGTTCTCAAGAGAGTTCCAAGGCGTCAATTTTTCGTTGAATAAGATAAAGAAGATAAGACCAATTGCCCATACATCGATTTTTGGCGATGAGGCAGCATAGTAGGCCTCCGGTGGGGTTTCTGAGTTTTTTTGGACATAAGCAAACTCTGGAGCGGACCAATGAGGGACAAGGCGAGCAATGTCTTTAACCAGCTTGTCATAGGTGTAACAAGCGATATCCAGGTCGCTTAGTACTGCGGTTAGCTCTCCTTTCAAATCAATGTTCAAAAGGATATTATTGGGCTTAATGTCGTGATGGATCACATCCGCGGCATGCAGGCTTTTTAGTCCTAGGAGAAGATCGTGGGCGATTTTATATTTCTGCCGAAATTCAAGCGGTTTCAATTCAGTGTCTATGTTAGCAAATACCCAATCCAGAGTTTTTTTTCGATAGTAGTCTTCAAAAAGGTAGAGCTTTTTTTTCCCATCCATTTCAAAAACTAACCGGTCGCGTACCTGTAATATTCCCGGTGTATTTTGGAATTGCATCAGCATATCAGCGTCGCGCCAGGTGTCCCAAAAAGCGTTCTCTTCTTTTAGAGCAGTTATTTCGGGAGGAGCGTCTTCGAGAAAAAACTCCTTAGGTTGCAAAAGAGCTTCGATCTCCCCCGTTTTGAAATTTACTGTGCGGGTAGCAATTTTCTGCTTTCCTTGGGCGATGTAATGGGAGGCGATCACCATAATGACATAGAGGTTTCCTTTCACGCTGTAGATTAATGGAAAAGGAAAGCGATCGTGCTCAGTTATCAACAAGCCTCGCCCATTGGTAACGATCTCCTGCTCCCAGATCTTTTGGTGGATGTTGGCATAATCAGCGATCTCTTCAAAAGTTGCCTTTTGCCGAGAGAGAAATGAGTCGAGTATAAGCTGGACCTTGGCGTGGGTCTCAGCATCTTCAACCGGAACATTAGAAAGTTCTTCTCGGAGGATAAGGTTGGTGTTGTCGAAGGCAATTTTTGCTTTGATACGGTAATCAGATGGCATCATTATTTTGCGTGAAGAGATCACCTGCGGAATAAAACAATCGATGACTGCCATGCGTTCTTGAAGTTGCCGGACTATCTTTTCGAAATGGACCTTTGCTTTGAAGTCAAGGGGGCCTTTGGAGACGTTGCAGTAAGTATTTTTGCAAAGGTTCATCCATGCCAAGGAGTCTAAAAGAGCCCTTTTGGCTTTCATGAAGTCATCAGCTAATAGGTCTAAGGAGGTTTTTCCAAGCGAATCGATCTGGGTGTAGATGGTCGTAAGCGTTTTTTCTTCAAAAAGATCAATGAGCTTTTCCAGGAGAATTCCATGATGGATCAGTTCAGAAATCAGGTTTTCTTGCTGTGATGTCTCGATCTCAGAACGGAAGAGCTCACGTAAGCAAAGGGATGATGCCATGATACCTACATTCAAGGCCTTTATTTTCTTCCCTTATACCAATCTATGGCAATAATGTCATAAATTCAGTTTGAATTTTAGAAAAGACGATCGCCTTTTCAGTCTCTAAGATTTATGGATATCTTGGTATACGGTCCTCTTGGACACTTTGCGAATCTGCGCTACTGTCTTGATCGCATCATTAAGAGAAAGGTTCCATTGTTTCTGGACTGCCGCTACATGCTCCTTTACCGATAAGTAGGACCAGTCTTCTTCTTGGTGGGAACGTTCGATTAAAAAAACGAGTTCGCCTCTAGGGGAGTGTTCTTTAAAATGGGCAATTAAAGAGCTGGCTGTTCCTTTAAGAAATTCTTCGTGCATTTTTGTTAGCTCGCGCATCACGCATAGATTTCTTTCAGGTGCTAAGGTGCTCATTAGTTCCAAAGTTTCAATGATCCGATGGGGCGTTTCGTAGGCAATCGACGTCCCTTCATATAACAATATTTGCGATAAGAGCTGGGCGAGCTCCGATTGTTTTTTAGGGAGGAATCCAACGAACTGAAAAGGGAGGGGATCGAATCCAGATAAAGTGAGGGCGAGGAGGGCTGCACAGGGTCCTCCGATTGCAGTGACTCCAATATGTTCTTCTCGGCATTTTTTGATCAGAAAATGGCCCGGATCGCATAAGATAGGAGTTCCAGCATCGCTGATCAAAGCGATGCTGAGTCCTTTGCGAAGGTCTTCCAAGATGGCATCAAGACCTTTGCTTTCGTTGAAGCGGTGGTAGCTTTTAAGTGTTTTGCTGATCTGATAATGGCTTAAGAGATGAGAGCTGTGTCGTGTGTCTTCGCATAGGATGTAGTCGCAGGACTTCAATATCTCGGCTGCGCGGAAGCTAAGATCGGAAAGATTGCCGATTGGTGTGGCAATAAGATAAAGCACGAAAGGAACCAGTAAAAAAATAATTAAGGTGGCACTCAGAGTTGAACTGAGGTATGGGAGCTTTGCAGGCTCCTGCCTTACCACTTGGCTATGCCACCTTAGACGTTAGAGTTGGGAATTATGCACTAAGGTTCAATATGGAGTCAACATCAAAGAAGATACAACAGCAGGTTGGACTTTTTCTTGTCTTTTCATCTCAGTCCATGTTATAGCCTCTGAAAAAATTATAGAGGCTGTAGTTATGAACGCCTATGATCTTTTTCAAATTGCACAATGGCTCCAACTCTCGGTTCGGAGGAATCGGCTCATTCGCTCATTTCAGCAGGACAGTCGTCTTGTTCAGGAAGGAGATCTTTTTTTTGCTCTAAAAGGTGAGAGGGTTGATGGACATGCTTATTTAAAAGACGTGGCTGCCCGCGGCGCTTTGGCTGCTGTGGTTTCAAAAGAGTACCAGGGAGAAAGTTACGGGCTTGAGTTGCTTGCGGTCGATGATGTGATTGAATCGATGCACCTATTAGCCAAAGAAGCATTTCGCCTAAGAAAAACCCGTGCTATCGGTGTAACAGGATCGGTTGGGAAGACGATGACAAAGGAATTTGCAGCTGTGTTGCTCGAAGGACAATTTGTAGTTGGCAAGACTCCTGGGAATGCAAACTCCAAAGTCGGAATGCCGCTGAGCATTCTCAATAGCTGCGTGGATAAAGAGGTCTTTGTCATGGAGATGGGAATGAGCGCTCCAGGTGAGATACAGAGGTTAATCGAGATTGCTCCTCCAGAAATTGCGCTGGTGACCAAGGTTGCTTTGGCCCACGCCGCCTTTTTTTTAGATGGGTTAGAAGGGATCTCTCGAGCAAAAGCTGAAATTTTATATCATCCAAAAACAAAATTAGGGGTGATCAATGCTCAGGCTTTAGGCTTTGATCCGATGCAAACTGCAGGGACATGCCAGAAGTTAAGCTACGGATTAAAAGAAGAATTTCCTGAAGCAGATTTTGTTTTAGAAAAAATTGGCGCAAGCTATCAGGTGATTGAAAAAGAGGGGAGGTCGCCTCTCTTTAGGTTGCCGTTTGTTGCAACGCACCTGTGCGAGAATTTTCTGGGCGCGGCTGTTATTTGCAGAAATATGGGAATGGGATGGAATCTGATTATCGCGCAAGCGCAGAAACTTAAAACCTACAAGAATCGGTTTGAGCTTATTGAGGTTGATGGGATCACATTCCTCAACGATTCTTATAATGCGAATGCGATATCGATGAAGGCTGCATTGCGCAATTTGCCGCTACCTCAACGGGGCGGCAAAATCATCGCTGTGATGGGCTCGATGCGCGAACTGGGGACATTTTGTGAAATTTCCCATCGACAGGTGGCCGAAACAGCATTGGATGTTGTCGATCATTTGATCTGCTTAGGTAATGAATGCAAACCGATGATCGATTATTTTCATGAGCAGAATAAACCTGTCGAATGGATGACTTCGTTATCTGAAGTCCGCTCCCGCGTTTTTAACCTTGCAAAGCCTGGCGATGTCGTTTTGCTTAAGGGATCAAATTCTCATCAGCTCTGGAAAGTTTTAGAAAATGGGCCTCTTGGATAACCGTGTCGCCTTTAACTCGATTTTGTACAATTTTGGGATCAACTCGCTGATACCCATCAATTGTAAAATTTGCACAAAAAACTCTTGCTTCCGCTTAGCTGTTCAGAATTCCCTGCCCATCGGTGCTTGTGTAGGATCAATATTTGATTCTTAATCATTAGCGTTTTTTAGTTTTGCAATTTTGGACTCCGTGCTACATTACCCTTGTGTGCGGTGGTACCAGCGCATCCCTTCATCATCTTTAAAAATTAAGTAAGATAGCCGTGATATTGCTGCTCTATCAATATTTAACGACCTCATTTGGGGTTAAAATTCCCTCCGTTTTTGCTTATTCATCCACAAGAATGATGCTCGCAGCCCTCACCTCGCTGTTGCTTACAGTATTTCTAGGACCGCGGTTCATTAAGAAGCTCTATGAACTAAAAACTGGCCAGTCGATCCGTGTTGAGGACTGTCCGTTGTTGGCAGAACTGCATCAGAAAAAAAAGGACACTCCAACGATGGGAGGAATCCTGATCTTGTTTTCGATGTTGGTCTCTATGGCCGTTTGGATGGATCTTAAAAGTTCTTTTACACTGATTTTGTTTGTGACAACGGCATGGCTGGGATTTCTTGGTGCCTGGGATGATTACCTGAAGCTGCGCTTTAAAAATTCTAAGGGGATCAGTGCGAAAAAAAAATTTTTCCTTCAAATTCTTCTCGGTGTACTGATCGCCTTATATCTCTATTGTCCGGGTGTTTCTAGGTCGTTGCAGATAGGAACATGGTTTCAGGCTCCTGCTGCAAAGGAGCAAGTCATGCTGATCAAAAAAGCAGATGGTAGGGCTGAGATCGTTGGGACGACATTATCGTCAGATCAGTGCATGGGTCGGTTTTTCGTTCCCTTTTATAAAGATCCGATCTTAATCCTCAAAGGCGCGTCAATTATTTTCGGGATCTTGTTTATTGTGTTTGTCGTTGCTGGTTCTTCCAATGCGGTGAATCTAACCGATGGGCTGGATGGTTTAGCATCGGGATGTTTGGTGATGGTTTCAGCTGTTCTTGGATTGGTAGCTTTTTTTTCGAACAATATTGAAATGGCCAGGTACCTGAATATCCTTTACATTGAAGGCAGTGTAGAGATTGGGATTTATCTCTTTGCGCTGGTCGGAGCATGTCTTGGGTTTTTGTGGTATAACGGTTATCCGGCCCAAGTATTCATGGGAGATACGGGCTCTTTAGCCTTAGGTGGGGTCATTGGCGTTAGCGCGATTTTGCTCCGCCGCGAGTTGCTATTGGCCTTGATCGGTGGAATTTTTGTGGTAGAAGCTGCCTCCGTAATTGTCCAGGTTGGAAGTTACAAGCTCCGGAACAAAAAACGGGTTTTTTTATGTGCTCCTCTGCATCACCACTTTGAATATAAAGGCTGGCCGGAGACTAAAGTTGTACTCCGTTTTTGGATCATTAGTTTGGTTTTAGCAATTATCGGCATTGCTTCTTTGAAGTTTCAATAAGGGAGAAAAGCAATGCAGTGGGCACTTGTATTAGGATTGGGGGTAAGCGGCAAAGCATCAGTCAAGCTTCTCTTTGCCCAAGGTTACCAAGTCATCGGAGCTGATGATAAAGCGGATCCTGAACAATTGCGGGATCTGATTTTTCAAGGGATGCGCCTCTTGTCAAACTCTGAGGATATCAACTGGCCCTCTATTAAGCTTTTTGTTGTTTCGCCAGGCATTCCTCCAAGCCATCCTTTATATCGGTCGGCTTTGGCACATGGGATTGAGATTGTGGGAGAGGCTGAGCTGGGTTTTCGCAATCTTGACCAGCCGGCAATTGCCATTACCGGAACTAATGGTAAGACGACAGTCACTCTTCTGGTCGAACACATCCTGAACTTATCTGGCATCAAGGCCAAAGCCCTTTGCAATGTTGGTAGCCCTCTTTCTGTTTATGTGTTGAATCCCGGTTCTGGTGCTGTGATTGTCGCCGAGTTAAGCTCCTATCAGTTAGAAACTATGTCCACCTCTGCTTTTGATGCTGCTGTGATTTTGAACATCACCCCAGATCATCTCGAGAGATATGGCTCATTGGAGGGTTATGCTCAGGCTAAGTGCCAGCTTCAGAATCTGCTTAAGCCTGGGAGCCCCTTTTTTGTTAGTCAGCAGGTAGCTGATGAGTATGCGCATCTATTGAAACCTGGATATATCATCTATACGCAGAGTGAAAGCATTGAAGAGATATTAATGCAAGAGTATATAGAATTAGGGGAGCATGACATTGAAAACATAAAGGCAGCGTGGGCTCTTTGCAAACCATTTAAGATCACAACTGAGCAATTTCTTAAAGGTTTCCGTACGTTTAAGAAGCCTCATCATCGGATTGAATTTGTTGCAAACATTGATGGCGTTCATTTTTTTAATGATAGTAAAGGAACGAATATCGATGCTGTCATCCGAGCTGTTCAGACAATGAAGGGACCTGTGATTTTGATTGCTGGCGGAGTGGACAAGGGGGCTTCTTATCTTGCATGGAAAAAGTCGTTTTGCGGCAAGGTTAAGAGGATTGTTGCTATTGGGCAAGCAGCTCCAAAAATTTTTCGGGAATTAAGCCCATTTTTTGAAATGGAAATTGTTGATTCACTTTCGGCTGCGGTGGGAGCATCATTCTGCCGCGCCACCAAAGGGGATCACGTTCTTCTTTCACCAGGGTGCTCAAGTTTTGACATGTTCCGCGATTACGCTCACCGGGGGGAAGAGTTTCAGCGTACGGTGTTTTCACTAAGGAGAGGAGGATGATATGACACGCAGGGATACGATTATTGCAGCGATTCTAGTTAATGCTGGACTATTGATTGTTTTGTTTGCTAGTGCACTTAAATCAGATACTCAAGAACAAAAGTATACTATCAGTGCACCAACCAGAGTGGAGCCTTTTATAGAACAGATTTCTAGTAAAGACCCTATTGCAGAGCATGGGGATGAGGTCGATCAGGTTTTAAAGCAGTATGCTAATCCAATGCCATCTGTTGCATCGGCCGTGCAATCGGCTTTGGAGAAATCAGCAGAAACGGGACTGCAACCTACGCAAGCAGTGCAAAACTTTGCCGATGACCTGCGAACAATTGCATTGCCTGAAGTGTCCAGGCAGACAACGTCCTCTTTACCCGTTCAGGCTCCTACGCAGGCCCTGTCTGTGGTTACAAGTTCTGGTATGACCGATTATAAAGTAAAGAAAGGAGATGTGCTTGAGAAAATCGCTCGGCATCACCATTGCACCGTTGATGCAATCATGAAGTTAAACAATCTTTCAACAGCAAATTTACGCATTGGCCAAACGTTAAAGCTGCCAGAGAAGTCTCCCGAAGCCTCTTCCATTGCAAAGGCCACTTCCCATTTCGTATCATCGAATGCAGCCGAAGGATCTCCGAAATACTACACGGTAAAAAATGGAGACAACCCATGGACGATCGCTGTTAAAAACCACATGAAAGTTGAGGATTTGTTAAAGCTCAACAATCTCGACCAAGAAAAAGCCCGTAAGTTAAAACCAGGAGACCAACTCAAAATTAACTAATTAAAGAGCTTATGTTTATGCAGCGATCCTCGCTTATCCTCCTACTTACTGTTGCCTTATTGTTTGCTGTGGGCCTGATTATGATCTTTAATACTACTTCAGCAGAAGTACTTGACCGTTTTTTAGAAAGGAGTACGCACCAAGCGTTGATCAAGCAGCTTCTTTACGCAGCCGTGGGAGGGATCGCCTCTTTCGGTATTTGGTTCATTGGTTATCAAAATCTTATCAAAATGAGCGGGCCTCTGATGATTGGAGCCACTTCCCTTCTGATCCTTGTTTTTCTTCCAGGAATCGGGCAGCAGATCAATGGAGCGCATCGATGGATCAATCTGTTTGGGAACTCTTTTCAGCCTTCTGAATTCGTTAAGTTTTTAATCCCACTCTTTTATGTCCAGGTGCTTGCAGCAGCTTCGGGGAACTTGGCTTTTAAGCCGTTTCTCCAAGTGCTTTTGAAGATTGCTGTCCCAACCGCTTTGATCTTAATTGAGCCGGATAATGGAACAGTTGCAATTATTATGTCCACACTCGTCGTCTTGTTTATCATTACCCGCCTAAAATGGGTCTACTGGGCCCTTCCTCTTCTCGTTCTTTGCATAGCAGGAGGTGTAGTCGCTTCCCAGATGCAGCATGTCTCTGATAGGATCAGGGTCTACATGAACCCTGAACATGATCTGAAAGGAAGGGGCCATCAACCCCATCAGGCGAAAATTGCGGCGGGATCAGGCCAGGTTTGGGGAAAAGGGATTGGCGAAAGTTTACAGAAGCTTGAGTATTTGCCAGAGGCAAGGAGCGACTATATTGCAGCAATCTTTGCAGAAGAATGTGGGTTTTTCGGAATCTCTTGCCTGATTTTTCTATATATGCTAATCGGGTTTTGTGGATTTCATATCGCTAATTGCGCAAAAGATGTGGAGGGGTTTTATGTTGCAAGCATTTTTACTTTCCTCATTTGTTTTCAGGCCTTTCTGAACTTAGGCGTTGTGTCTGGCCTACTTCCAAGCAAAGGGACAAATCTTCCCTTCTTTAGCCAGGGAGGCTCGTCCCTGCTTGCCAATATGATAGCAGTTTGCATCCTCCTCAATATCGGATACCAGTCAGTCCAAGAAAATAAAACATTAAGATCTCGATGAAAAAAAAGCGAAAAAAAATTGTGATCGCAGCAGGCGGTACGGGCGGTCATTTATTCCCTGCTCAGGCTTTGGCTGAGGAGCTTCAAAAAGAAGGGATCGATGTCGTTTTTATGGGGGCTGGGTTGAATAGCAATCGCCATTTTGATCGGGATAAGTATGCGTATTGCGATATTCCAAGCGGAACGGTATTTCGTCCTAATATTCTGCTGATCTTTAAATCTTTTTTTCGTTTGATCAAAGGTGTGAAGCATAGCCTTGCGCTCTTAAAAAAAGAGGGGCCCGACTTGGTCATCGGTTTTGGAAGCTTCCATTCTTTTCCTATCCTGTGCGCAGCCCGACTGCAGAAGAAAAAAATAGCTCTTTTTGAATCGAATGCCTATCCCGGCAAAGTCAATCGTCTTTTTTCTTCAGGAGCTGCTTACACTGCTGTTGTCTTTCCGAAGGTCCAAGATTATCTCAATGGAAAAACTGTGGAAGTGGCCATGCCTGCAAGGGAAAACTCACATATGCTTTCTGTGGAAGCGGCAACTGGTTATTTTGGTTTGGATCCTAGGTACCCTATCCTTCTTATTTTTGGGGGCTCGCAAGGCGCACGGGCAATGAATGAGCTTTTTGTAAAAAGCGTGGAGCTATTAAAACCCCACTACCCCCATTTTCAGGTTATCCATGTCACAGGCCAGCCCGAAGTTATTGGCATATTTAAAGAAACCTATGCCTCGCTAAATGTGAGGGCATGCGTTAAAGCTTTTGAAACGAATATGGCGACCGCCTATCAAGCTGCAAGCTTTGCAATATGCAGAGCCGGTGCAGCAACAGTTTCTGAATTGATTGCATTTGAAGTCCCGTCAATTCTCATCCCATTTCCTTTTGCAGCAGACGACCACCAAGCTAAAAATGCCAATTTTGTCTATCGAGAGGTCAAAGGCGGGGTCCACCTCCCAGAGAAGGGACTTACTAAGGAGGTTCTTGCGATGGAAATCTATCGCTTTTTAGATCCTGCCCAATCAAACTTAAAGCAGATGAGACAATCAATTAATAATTATAAATCGAGGCAGGAAAAGAAAAAACTATGCACGTTGGTTTGCGAGACATTGAACTTTAAGAACTTATCATAGTGGTAAGTTTTACTCGATGGGCTAATCAGAAGTAATATCGACACTTGTATATTGCCCCTAGTTAGCGAATCGAGAATCGGTTAAAATAATCCTAAAATCGACGAAAATTATCAATGTGATGGGTTCGAATGAGCACTATGGAGAAGAAGTACCATTTTATCGGCATCGGCGGCATTGGCATGAGCGCGCTTGCCAGAATCTTGTTGCAACGAGGCTGTCAAGTCAGCGGTAGCGATCAATTAGCTTCTGCACTAACCGATCAACTGCAATTGGAAGGCGCCAATATTTTCATCGGGCATTCGCGGGATAACCTCAAAGACCCCAACGTCGTGATCTACAGCACAGCTGTGAACCCAGAAAACCCCGAATTGAAAGCCGCTCATAAAAAAAAAATTCCTTTCCTTCACCGAGCAGAGCTCCTGAAAGAACTTATGGAGGGCTACGCTCCGTTACTTGTTGCAGGGGGACACGGGAAGACGACAACCTCATCTTTACTTGCCCACGTCCTTATTGAGGCCGGGCTCAAGCCCTCTTACGCATTGGGGGGGATTGTACGGAGTCTAGGCAACAATGGTGGTCATGGTATTGGCCCCTACTTTGTTGCTGAAGCTGACGAGAGCGATGGTTCATTTTTGAAGTATCGCCCTTTTGGGGCTATTATGACAAATATCGGTAATGACCACTTGGATTTTTGGAAGAGCGAAGAAGCAATCATATCGGGCTTTAAACGATTTGGCGATTCCGTTGTATCTGCTGAGCATTTTTTTTGGGGAGGGGATGATGAGAACTTGCGTTCGTTAAGCCTCAAAGGCATGAGTTATGGATTCGAAGGCTATAACGATTTGATCATCGATAGTTTTCGGCAGACGGGATGGAATATTGTTTTTGATATTTTCTTTAAAGAGAAGGTCTATAACGATGTCGAAATACCGCTCATTGGCGGACATAATGTCTTGAACTCTGCAGCAGTTTTTGGGCTTGCGCTTTGCTTAAACATATCTGAGTCTGTTGTCAGAGCGGCCTTTAAGTCGTTCAAAGGGGTCAACCGCCGTGTGGAGAAAAAGGGGGAGGCAAATGGGATTGCCTTCTATGACGACTATGCTCACCACCCCACGGAAATCTACGCAACATTAAGGGCCATTAAGCATGCGATCGGCAAGCATCGCCTTATTGTTATATTCCAACCCCACCGCTATACGCGGACACGTGATTGCATGGCAGAATCGGGAACGGCGTTTGAACATGCCGATGTCGTGATTTTAACCGATATTTATGCAGCAGGAGAACAGCCTATTAAGGGGGTGACAACAGATGCCTTATATGCCAAAATCCAAAAAACTGTAGGGGCCGAACTGCACTACGTTTCAAGAAATAATTTAGCAGGCTATTTGATCTGCTTGCTAAGACCCGGGGATGTGCTTGTAACCCTTGGCGCTGGAGACATCACCAAGTTAAGCTCGGAAGTTATTCCGTTAATTACAGCAATTACAGAAAACCCATGAAAGTTCCTACCCGTCCTTCCAGCCATATTCCTTTTGTTAATGCGTTAGCTTGGATTGTTGGATCGGCCTTGCTCGTTTCCGGTACAGCTCACTTGGGGATAAAGCACTTCCTTAAGCACAAGCTACACGCTCAAGTAAAAGCCCCTCAGGTGATCCAGACACTGGTCCAGACAGGACCTCAGCGGGAAGCCTTGAAAACAGAATTTCTTGCCGAGTTGCTGGGGATATCTGCAGATTTTCCGCCGCTTGTTGCTGCCTTTAACCTTAAAGAAGCGGAAACGAAGCTGCGCGATTGCCCCCTCATCGCAGAAGTCCAGGTTAAATTGTTGAAGCCTAGCACTCTTTATATCGATTATACAATCCGGCAGCCAGTTGCTTGGGTTAGCGATTATGAAAATGTCGTTATCGATAAAGCTGGATATCTCTTTCCATTCCGTCCATTTTTTTCTCCTAAAAATCTTCCTGAGATCTACATGGGCCTGGGGCCTTTCGGAGCGCAACCCGACGAAGCTGATAAGCCCGTTGCCCAGTGGAACCAGCCCCTTGTTGGAAAACATGCTAAACTGGCGTTAAATCTATTAAATCTGCTTAATGAACCCCTGGTGCAAGAGCTTTTTACAGCTAGGAAGATCGATGTGTCCAAAGCATTTTCAGAAAGTTACGGGACCCGTGAAATTGTCCTCATTGCAGAAGATCTGGTTTCGGTAAGCAGTGAAGGAGAAGAAGTCCAGTACCTCTTTCCCAAAATCCTCCGCTTAAGCACCAAGAACTACGCTTCAGAACTTGGGAACTATCTGAAGCTGCGTCAGCAGCTGATCGAGAATGAAAAGGCGAGCATCCAGCCTCAAAGAGGCGAGCGTGGGATCGTGCGGCAAAAAGAGACCATTATCGACTTTCGCATTCCCAACCTAGCTTTTATCGATGAGCAGAAGAGGGTTTTTTAAATAACCTTAGACTCAAATTCTTTAACAATGATAGATTCTCTTGCCAGTACTGCAGGACTTGCCAACGCACATTTCGCATGGGGTAAGAGCCTAAGAAACAATAGTATTTCCAAACGATAGAAGGGATTTTCAAATTCCTTCGCTAACATAGAATATAGTGAGCTATGAAAGATTTTATTGCTTATTTGATTAAAAATTTAGTCGATCAGCCTGAGTTTGTCGATGTTCAAGTGTTTGATGGTCAGCAAGGCACTGTTGTGGAAGTTCGTGTTTCTTCAGACGATATTGCTAAAGTTGTTGGAAAGCAGGGAAGGACGATTAAGTCGTTGCGGACCATTGCGATGACGGTTGGAGCTCGATTTGGCCGGCGGGTTCGTATTGAGCTGATCCATTAGTCTTCCTTCGCTCTGAAGTTTCTGAGCTATGTTTGCCGATAGAGGCTGGGCGGGGAAATCTGGCTATAATGACCAAAACTTCGGCTTAAGTTCATGGTTTGGAGACAAAGTATTAGGAATCATCAAATTAGCAGGTTTTGAACGTGTGCTACAGACTTATTTGAGTGAAGCGGTTGGGTTAAAGGGGTTTAGAGTTAGGAGGAGAGTGCGTGGAAGCATCGGGAACTAGCTGTGAAGATAAGGAGCTGCAAATTCTCCTGACCCATTTTACCCTTCCTCAAAAAGAAAAGATCCCCCCTCGATCGAAAAAGAAAAAAATTATCATTCTTTCTGGCCCAACCGCTGTTGGGAAAACCAGCCTTTCGCTGAAGATTGCCGGAGCAGTTGGTGGAGAAATTATCTCTGCGGATTCCATGCAGGTCTATCGGGGTATGGACATTGGCACTGCAAAAGTAAGTATCGATGAGAGAAGGCGGGTGCCTCATCATTTAATCGATAGTCGAGACTTAGATGAAAGCTTTAATGTTGTTGAATTCTATCAAGAAGCCTGTCAAGCGATTAAAGAAGTCTTTTCTAAAGGGGGCGTTCCGATTATTGTCGGTGGGACAGGGTTTTACATCCATTCCTTGATCTATGGGCCTCCAAATGGACCAGCTTCCGTGCCCTCCTTGCGTTGCGATTTGGAGAAAGAAATGGAGGAAAAAGGGGCGGATGTTCTGTATGAACGGTTGAAAAGTTCAGACCCTGTCTATGCAGCTAGCATCACTGTTAGGGACCGTCATAAAATCATCCGGGCCCTTGAGATCATGGCAATTACGAACCAAAGAGTTTCCCAATTACCTCAACCTTCCACTGAAAATATCGACCTTTATGACTTCCGGTGTTGGTTTGTCTATATGCCTCGAGAAGTTTTATATTCTCGGATTGAATTGCGGTGCGATCAGATGGTTGCTAGCGGGTTTATAGATGAAGTCCTTCGTCTTGAAAAAGAAGGGATAAGCAAGAATCCAACCGCATGCCAGGCGATTGGATATCGGCAGGCTTTGGAGTATCTAAACTCTCCTCAAACCCCAGAAGATTGGAAGTGTTTTGTCGTCAAATTTAAACAGGCCTCCCGGCACTATGCAAAACGTCAATTTACATGGTTTAGGCGGGAGCCCTTGTTCCGTTGGGTTAACATCGATAAAATGGATACTGAAAACGCAGCCGAAATGATCATTCAGGATTATGAGCTAAGTTTTTAGAAACGTTCTTAAAAGACTGGAAAAAGGGATTAAAAACCAAAAGCAGGGGTTGTGGACAGCCTCTTAGAGTTTTTAACCTAATTCACTTCACGAAAAACCCACTATACTTTAATATGTTACCTTAATCAAGGGCGGCGGGGGGGGGGGGGGGGGGGGGGGGGGGGGGGGGGGGGG
>CAZOKX010000001.1:0-30554 GCA_964580785.1 uncultured bacterium | reverse complement strand
TTTTAACATAATTAAATTACCTAAAAACCAATATAATTTTAAATTTTTACTTAATAAAACCCCCCCCCCCCCTGTGCCAAGATAACATCATGAGTATAGACAACGAAACTTCAGGCGAAGTAAGCAACCCCTCCTCAGACAACAGTACCTCAAAAATCATTGCTGAAGAAAGTATAGATGATGGGCTTCTTTCTGGAAAAGAAGAAGGGTCGATTAGGGGTAAAAAAAGAGGGTCGCCTCAATTTGTCAAATTTCTAGGAGAGTTTGAGCTGAAGACCTCCCCTGAAGATAAGATCCGTCTAAGCATTGAGTTCCTGCGGGCGGCATTGATCCACCAGGGAGCTCCGCGGTTTCGTGACTTTTGGGAGGGAAGAAAGATTTGCCTCCCGCTGTTTAAAGAAAACCTGCAGCCCAAAGTTCGCTCTCAATTATGGGGAGAATACATTGAACTGTCAGGTGAGGCTCGTCGGTTAAAAGAAATTCTCGATGAGCAATCGGCCTTTGCTGTTGAGCAAATCGAGCTAGCAATCCAAGCTATTGAACGGGATATTGAACATTACGATACTCTCCTTTCCCATGTTCAGGAATTTATCTTTTCCCAACAGTGTGTATCGCTGAAAAAGAAGCAGGAGACCTATAGTCAATTTCAAAGAGAGCTCCAGCTTCTCAACACATTAGCTTCTCGTATCAATGGACTCCGCAAAGAAGTTGTGAAAACTGAAATGCGCATCAAAGCAAAAAATAAACTTTTCGAGAGACTCTCTCTATGTGGAGATTGCGTTTTTCCCCGCCGCAAAGAATTGATCAAATCAATCTCCGAAGAATTTGCACAGGATGTCGAGCGTTTCGTTGCCTCTTATTTTAATAGTCAAGAGAACCAAGCCATTCCTCTTTATGCCCTTCGAGAAGAAATCAAGGCGTTGCAATCGATTGCAAAGGTCCTCACATTGAACACTCATTGTTTTACCCAAACGCGTGTCAGGCTTTCTGAGTGCTGGGACAAGCTGAAAGATATGGAGCGAGACCGTAAAAAAGAGATTGCTACAAAGAAGCAAGCCTTTAAACAGAACTTTGATGTAGTGATGGAAAAAATTTCTGCTCTTGCTGAGGCGTGCAAAGGTGAGATCACCCTTGATGAGGCTAATCGGCAAGCAGGCGAAATATCAACTTTTATGCGCAGCGTTGAGTTGGGAAGAGATGAGGTCAGGGTTCTCAGGGATGAACTGACTGTAGCTAAGAATCCTGTTATAGAGCGGGCAAGAGAACAGGAAAATGAGCGGCACCGCAAAGAACGTGAAGCAGAAGTGATGCGGCGAGAGAAAATCAATGCCGTCAAAGAACGACTCCAAAAGCTTCTTTCGTTTTCAGATCAAGCATCTCCAGATGAGATGATGGAAAAACGGGATCTTCTTTTGAAGGAATTTGAAGCGATTCAGTTGAGTAAAGCAGAAAAACAGATTGTGGAAAGGCAGTTTAAACAGTTAAAAGATCTGATTAGTGAGCGTAAGGAGCGTGTCTTGATGGCTCTTTCTGAAGATGACCTAAAATCTTTGGGACTGCTCCAATCGATGTTGGATGAGCGCAAAGAGCGTCGCGCAGAGATTAAGAGCCAGCTCGAGAGTTACAGAAAAGCTCTTGGAGGATCAGGATTTGACTTTGAGAAAGCCATGATGTACCGTGAGCTTATGGAAGCAGAAAAGGCAAGTTTGGATAAGATCAATGCTTCAATTGATGAAATTGAGGACAAAATTGCTGAAATAGAAGGCTAGAATGAAATGGTCACGATTGAGTGTCTTCGACCTTGATCATACGCTTGTAAATGGCAATTGCAGTTTTAGCTTTTGCCTTTACTTGGTCTCTAAGAATGTAATGCCAGCTTACAGTCTTCTATACGCATTTTTATATTATATCAGGCATTATCTTTTTGGATTGTCCCTAGAAAAGCTTCATATTCATGTTTTTCAGCTTCTTCTAAGGGGAAGGTCGTTGCCTCAGCTCGAAGAACATGTAGAGGCCTTTGTTGATCGTTATCTAGACAGAGCGATTAATGCGTCGGCCCTTCTTCGGTTGAGATTGGCCCAGCATTTGGGCCATTATACGCTTATTTTATCCAATTCCCCTAGTTTTCTCGTTGCTGCATTTGCGAAATACTTAGGTGTTGATGAATGGAAAGCGACTCGTTATGGCGTTGACCAAGAAAAGAATTTAAGCCACATCGATTTTATTTTGCAGGGAAAAGAAAAGGCGGATTACGTCAAAGAGCTCACTAGTCGATTGCATATCTCGAAAGAAGGTGTAACAGCTTATTCGGATAGTTACCTCGACCTCCCTTTTCTTCTGACTGCTGGAACGCCTGTGGTTGTTAATCCTGATCGAAAGTTGCGCAAATATTCTGAATTTCATGAATGGACCGTTTTATGAGTTCGGGCAAGGATAGAGTTGGCCTTTTTGGAGGCACCTTTGACCCAATTCACTTTGGCCATATCCATTTAGCTTTTGCGATCTTGGAGGCTCATCGACTAGATCATGTGATTTTTTGCCCAGCAACAGTTTCTCCCTTTAAAAACAGAACTCCTCCTAAAGCAAGTAAAGAGCATCGGAAGGAGATGCTTCAGCTTGCTATTAATCCCATCTCCACGTTCAGCCTTTTGAATGCTGAGTTAAATCGAGAAGGTGCCAGTTATACAATCGATACTATTAAAGACGTATTGAACGATGCCCATGCGCAAAAAAAAGAGGTAGATCTCTTTCTTCTGCTTGGAGAAGATGCATTGCGCCATTTTCATCAATGGAAGGATGTGGAGGAAATTGCCCGTTTAGCTCCCCCTTTAATAGGTTCTCGTGTCATAGACTCTCCTTGTTCTTTTGAAATGCTCTCTCCTTTTGTCGAAAAGGCGCTTCAAGATGGAATGACCAAGATTCCTGTAATGGAAATCAGCAGCACATCGATCCGTAAGAGGTTAGTTAACCGTCAGTATTGCGGACATGTTGTTCCTCTTGCCGTTTTAGAGTACATTCATATTAATCAACTTTATATGGAATGATTCATGATACCTGACCCTTTGATCTCATTGAACGTCATAGCCCAGGCTGTTTTTGATAAGAAGGGGTTTAATGTTCTAGGACTCGATGTCCGCGGCGTATCAACGCTGACTGACTTTGTGATTATTGCCGAAGGAAATGTGGATAGACACGTCAAGTCAATTGGGAATGCGGTGATGCTGAGCTTGAAAGAGCTTGGATTACGCCCTTGTTACACTGAGGGATTGGCTACAGGCGATTGGGTTGTCCTTGACTATATGGAAATTATGGTTCATTTGTTCGCTCCCGGTCTTCGGGGGAAGTATATGCTTGAGCGGTTGTGGCGGGATGGCGCGATTATCGATCTTCACATCAATACAACTGTTAAAGAGGTTGTCTTTGTAGAAAAATTTTAGTTATTATATTATTTCCGCTTGAAAACCTTGTAGGGTATTGAAATTCAATAGGTTAGGATGGGCAGGAGCTTCATCTTTTTTAGATCAAAAAAAGGGAAATTCTGCAGGTTTTCTCGGTTGCAGAATTAATACTATTCTACTATCCTTTTTACTTCATCATTGGAGCATTATGAAGAGAAAGCGTATCGTTGTTACAGGCATGGGCATTGTTTCCTGTTTTGGAAATGATGTCGATGCGTTTTACAATCAATTGCTTGCTGGCAAAAGCGGAGTTGTACCAATTGAAAATTTTCCTTGCCAAGAGTTTCCAACTCGTTTTGCTGGTGCTATAAAAGGCTTTGACACAGGTGAGTATTTGGATAAGAAGCAAGCTCGCCGTGTCGACCCATTTATCCGCTACACTGCTGTTGCGGGGAAGAAGGCGCTGGAGAGTGGCGGCTTGCCCCAAGAGGCCCTCGATAAATTGGATAAGAAACGCTGTGGCGTCCTTATTGGATCTGGAATGGGAGGAATGAATGTCTTTTATGATGGAACTGAGACCCTCCTAGCTAAGGGATTCAAGAGAATTACTCCGTTTTTCGTTCCTTATATCATCACGAATATGGGTGGAGCGCTTCTTGCGATCGATCTCGGGTTCATGGGCCCTAACTATTCGATCTCGACAGCATGTGCTACAGCTAATTATTGCATTCACGCAGCAGCGCAGCATATTCTCCGAGGAGAAGCAGACCTGATGCTATGCGGAGGATCGGAGTCTCCGATCAATCCGATTGGCGTTGCAGGATTTGTCGCTTGCAAGGCGTTATCCGAACGCAATGAAGATCCAACAAAGGCATCCCGTCCGTGGGATAAAAATCGGGACGGATTTGTGATGGGTGAAGGGGCCGGAGTCTTGGCGCTTGAAAGTCTCGAGCATGCTTTAGCAAGAGGCGCGCCGATTTACGCGGAATACTTAGGCGGCGGAATTTCTTGCGATGCACACCACATGACCGATCCACGCGAGGATGGCTTAGGCGTTAGCCTTTGCATTGAAGGGGCGATTGCTGAAGCTGGTATCACTAAAGAAGATATTAATTACATCAACGCCCATGCAACCTCGACCCTTGCTGGAGACTTATGCGAAATCAGAGCAATTAAGAAAGTGTTTGGGACCCATACATCAAATATTAAGATGAATGCAACAAAGTCGATGACGGGCCACTGTCTTGGAGCTGCAGGCGGAATCGAAGCGATTGCCACAATTAAGGCAATTCAAACAGGGATGCTTCATCCGACGATCAATCTCGACCAGCCAGAAGAAGAGCTTAACGGAATTGATGTCATTCCCCATGTTGCTAAACCGCACAAGATTCAAGTTGGTTTAAGCAACTCATTTGGATTCGGCGGACATAATTCATCTCTGTTATTTGCACCATATCACTCATGATCGTTATAGATTCATTTGGTATTATTCCCCTAGTTCAAGATGGAAAGAATTGGATGGTTTTGCTCATTCTACATCGAGAAGGTAACCACTGGGGATTTCCCAAGGGACGACGTTCTGAACCAGATGAAGAACCGTTACAGGCTGCAATGCGTGAACTTAGGGAAGAAACCGGACTTACAGTCGAAGAACTTCTGAAACAAGATCCCTTTGTCGAAAAATATCAGTTTCGCCGGAAATCGGAGGTCGTGATTAAAACGGTCCGTTATTTTGCTGCCCGTGTGTCCGGCCAGCTCAAACTTCAAGAAGAAGAGATTCGCGATGCCAAATGGGTTGACCTGAAAGAGGCTGTCCAATATCTGACTTTTAAAGAAGCTCAGAATATTTGCCAGCAAGTTACCGCTTTTTTATACTGATCATGTTTCAACGTTAGGCCTATATCAGCTATGTTTCGACTATTTTCTTTCAAAAAAAAGCCTCATGTCGAAATCTTCGTGCGCCACTGCCACTACTCTGCGGCAAGTGCCCATAAGGAGCGGTTTGCCACATTTAGTAAGGAAAAATGCTTCCGTAATTTGCTGAATACGATCGACCAAGATCGTGTGGGTGTCACCTTTTTCCTAGACACCCACTACCCTTCCGAGGGGAGGCATTTCCTCTCGAAACAAGCGCAGCACCCAATTGTTGAGGTCAAAGCAGGCAATGAGGCCGCATCGTTTCTTGCAATGATCGATTATGTTGCCGCTCAAGATTTGAATCCTGATACGATCATCTATTTTTTGGAGGATGATTACATCCATAAGCAAGGATGGGTTGATGTTCTTGTAGAAGGAATGGGCATAGAAGGTGTCGACTACGTAACATTGTTCGATCATCGGGACAAGTACTTCTTCCCTTCCTATGTCGACCTAAGATCAAAAATTTTTTATACGGATAGCTGCCATTGGAGGACGACTCCTTCTACGACTAATACTTATGCCATGCGTTTCAAGACCCTAATCAAGCATCTCCCTGTCCATAAAGCTTTTTCTGAAGGGCGTAAGATTACTGCCGACCATGATAAATTTTGCCGGTTGTATGAGATAGGAGCGGTTTTAGCCTCTTCTATCCCAGGATTTTCAACTCATGTCGAGCCAGAGTTTGCATCCCCTTGCGTGAATTGGAATGAAGTTCTTGAAGATTCTTTAAATGATTTTAAAAAATAAGCCTGACCTGATAAGCTCGCTTTGGTTGGAAATGGTGCAGAACTTTGGCGCTAAGAAATCGATGATTTTGATGGCTGCCGGACTTTTGCGGATGTCTTGCTAGAAAGAATTTTTGGAGGTGTCTTATGGCAATGAACTATTCTTATTTGTTAACAGGGACCGCACAAGATCGATCATGGACAAAAGAGGTTCTTGTGATTCTTGGGGCTAGTGTGATCATCGCTTTGTTTGCTCCCATTTCGTTTTATCTTCCCTTCTCCCCCGTGCCAATTGCGACTCAAAGCCACATTATTTTGCTGCTAGCTGTCTTTTTAGGAAGCAAGCGTTCTGCAATGGCTGTGATTACCTATTTGGCCCAAGGCGCTGCTGGACTGCCTGTTTTTTCAAGCGGTAAAGTTGGAATTCTCTGTTTGGCCGGTCCTACCGGGGGATATCTTCTCGGCTATGTCATTGCGGCTTATGCGACAGGCCTTCTTATTGAAAGAAGCCCTAAGAGGACGCCTGGAAAGACGTTAATGGCGATGGGCGTAGGCAATTTGACGATCTACTTATTTGGCCTCAGCTGGCTTTCCCAGTCTATTGGCTTCCCTTCCGCGTTTACTTTAGGTGTCCTCCCATTCCTTATTGGGGACAGCGTGAAGCTGCTCGCTGGAGTTCGTGTCTTAAAATTTCTGCGGTTCTTTCGAGGATAAGAGCTGATGATTAAGTTTTAAAGAATAAAAAAGGCCTGCTAACAGCGGGCCTTTTTGTTTAGAGATAGCCGTTTTTAGATGCCTGTATTTGCACTCGTTTAGTTCGATCGGCTAAGTTCTGATTAGCAGGGAAGCGACTGACGGAACCCTTAATGGAGTGCTGGGCCCCAGCTCCTAAGGGGAGATTCATTTTCCTTATATTTTCTGCGGTGCCATGCATCTTCTTAGATGAATCGACTGATTCTGCCTTTCCTTTGTCTTGAGCAGAAGAGATCGATTGCTTGTGTTGTCTTTCTACAGGTCTAATCATATAATCTCCTAACGGCGGATGTTTAAGTGATCTTACGTGGGATAGGCTTGTAGAAAAGAAGAGGAGAGTCCCATTGGTTGTGAGGCTTATATCCGGCTTTTTTCCCTGCCCATCTTTCTTTGCGACCATTCGCATTTTTCGGTTTCTTCAGATAATTAAAATAATAAATTGCTTGTTTGAGCTAATTATATATAGAATCGAATTTAGTAAAATAAAAAAAATAGTTTTTGTTAAAATTTAACTTATTCTTTATAAGTTCTTTATGATTTTAGTCTTCTTTTTTGCTAAAGAGGGTTTGGCTTTTCGGGTCGATTGAGCGGTGTACCTTCCCTTTCTTGGAGAAAGCACCTTCTGTGCTTGGGCGCGCAGTAGCCTAGCTACCTGCTCTATCCTATTACTCATTGATGGCCCGAGAGCTTGTAAAGAGAGCTGTTTGGCCTGTCGCTGCTTCATCTTGAGGGTGGTTGCGGTCTTAACTTCTGTTCTCAATAACCGGGCGACCTGTTCGATGGCAACATTGAGAGATTTTTGTGGTGCACCGCTTTTGTCGCCATCTGCAATATCATTCATGAAATTGAGTGGGTGTTAACTTATTTATATTTAAATTAATTTTTTCGTTATTTTAATTAAATTGTCAATAAATTTTTTTATTTTTGGTTTGTTTTTCAATAAATATAGATGTGGATCTTATTCATATTTTTTTTTACACTTTTGTTATGAATCCTATTTTTTAAAGTAAGCGAGCTATGCAGAAAGACTTCTTTTTCCGGTTCTGCCTCTTTTTTATTCTCCCACTGGTCCGTTTTCTTATTTCATTGCGTTATCGCTTTGAGGTGATTGGTCTGGAGCGTTTAAGCCCCGAGTCTTTTAAAAAGCAGGGAGGGACCCTTTTTTTACCTAACCACCCTGCAGAGATTGATCCAGTTATTCTTGAAATAGTCCTTTGGAAAAAGTTTAAGCCTCGCCCTCTTGTTGCCGAACATTTTTACTATCTTAAAGGATTTCGGTTTTTCATGGACCTGGTCCGGGCGCTACCCCTTCCGACGATGGATAGTTTCTCTAATAAATGGCGGATCAAGAAGATGAAGAAACTGTTCGATCAGGTTATTGAAGATTTGAACGAGAAGGGAAACTATTTAATCTACCCTTCAGGCAGGCTTAAGGTGAGTGGAAATGAATTGATTGGAGGAGCGTCATTTGTTCATGATATTTTGCAAGCCTCTTCTGAGGTCAATGTTGTTCTTATAAGGACGACGGGATTTTGGGGGAGCAAGTTTTCAAAGGCGATGACGGGAAGCTCGCCAGACTTTAGGAAGATATTATGGGAATGCGCTCTCATTTTGTTAAAAAACGGAATTTTCTTCGCGCCAAAGCGGGATGTCCGAATCGAAATCGAAGCTGCGCCTGCAGATTTTCCCTATAAAGCTTCTCGGCTTGGTCTGAACAAGTATTTAGAAAAATGGTATGACAGATATCCTGAGCAAGGGGCAGAGCCGTTAAAGCTTGTTTCCTATGCGTTTTGGAAAGAAGAACTTCCTCAGATTGTCGCAAAACCAGTAGATACTGGGTACGACGATGTGCCGATTAAGCCTATTCCTGGCCCTATTCAAGAAGTAGTGCTTAAAGAATTATCTCGGCTTGCTCGGCGGCCCTCAGAGCAGATTGACAGATGTATGCATCTGTCTTATGATCTTGGGTTGGACTCGTTAGATATTGCCCAGATTTATGTTTTTTTGGATCAACGCTACGATATTGTAGATCTCGTTCCGGGCCAGTTAACCAGGGTAGAAGATGTGATGGAAGCTGCCGCTGGAATGAAGAAGGGCCAGACCGAAGCAGTTTTCAAAAAGGAAGAAAAATTTCAATGGCCAAAGGAGTTGCGCACCCGAATTCCTGGGATCCTTAGCCAGCAATCAATCCAAGAGGCATTTCTCCTCAATTGTGATCTGATGAAGAACCAAATTGCGTGTGTTGATGTGATTTCCGGGGTTTTATCCTATCGTAAGCTGAAACTCGGAGCTTTGATCCTAACGAATAAGTTTAGGGAGATGCCCGGCGATAGGGTTGGGATTATGCTCCCCTCCTCTATAGGGGCATTTCTTGTGGTCCTCGGGGTGCTTTTGGCTGGGAAAGTCCCTGTCATGATCAATTGGACAGCAGGAATCAAGGCGCTTGATCAGGCTAGAGAGGTTTCCAATATTCAAGCAGTCATCACTTCTGAAAAATTTTTAGACCGACTAGGGAATGCGGATCTAGGGAAAATCGAAGAGGACTTTGTATTCCTGGAGCAGCTAAAGGAAACGATCACGCTCAAAGATAGGCTCAAAGGATTTGTTCGAAGTTATTCGAAGGCTTCTTCATTGCTAAAAAAACTGAAACTTTCTACGATTAAAGCATCCGATCCTGCAGTCCTTTTGTTCACATCAGGAACGGAGACGCTTCCAAAGGGCGTCCTTCTTTCTCACCAAAACATCTTAAGCAACCAAGCTGCGGCATTGAGCTGCGTTAATTTCGAATCTTATGATATATTCTACTGTGTCCTTCCACCATTTCATTCTTTTGGTTTTTCTGTCACAGGACTTTTACCGCTTCTTGCGGGATTAAGGGCCTTTTATGCGCCAGATCCGACGGATAGCCATGGCATGGCGCATGATATTGAGCGATGGAGTCCAACCTTGTTTTGCTGTGCTCCGGGTTTTATTCGAGCTCTCTTTCAGGTTGCTGATCCTAATAAGATCCAATCATTGCGATTTGTCGTGTCCGGCGCAGAAAAAACACCTCAGGAGCTATTTGATTACGTCACGCGGCACCTCCCTTCTGCCTTGCTGCTGGAAGGGTATGGGATTACTGAATGCAGTCCGATTGTTACCCTTGATAGACCTGGCGAACCTCATGTGGGTGTTGGAAAGCCCTTGCCAGGTGTTGAGATCATTGTCGTCAATTCAGCAACTCTCCAGTCCTTGCCGCGAGGGGTGGAAGGAGAGATTGGGATCGCAGGACCGAATGTGTTCGATGGATATTTTGGGGTCTCTTGCGATCCATTCGTTACAGTCGGTGGAAAAAAATGGTATGCCTCTGGAGACCGCGGCTTTCTTGATGATGAAGGGCATCTGATCCTTTGTGGTCGGTTGAAGCGGTTTGTAAAGATTGGCGGAGAGATGGTGAGCTTAGGGGGATTAGAAGAGGAGCTACTCTGCCTTGCCAGCGAGAAGAAGTGGTCCTCTGGAGTAGTGGTGGAAGGGCCTCCCCTTGCCGTTAGCGTTCGTGAAAAAGACTCTGAGAAGCCCCAGATAATCTTGTTTACCAACTTCTCTATAGAAAAAGAGGATGTCAATATCGCCCTTCAAGAAAAAGGGTACAGCCGGATTGTGAAAATTGCTGAAGTGAAACAGCTCGATCGGATACCATTGACAGGCACAGGAAAAACTCATTACCGTCTTTTAGACGAAACTTATTTTAAGTGAAAATTATGCTTTTAGACTCGATCCCTTTAAAATTATTCAATACAGAAAGTAAAGAAAAAGAAGAAATTGCTCCTTTAGATGGCAAGACGATCCGGATGTACACATGTGGTCCTACAGTCTATAATTTTGCGCATATCGGCAATTTCCGCACCTATGTTTTTGAGGACCTATTGCGACGCACCCTGAAATTCTTTGGATTTCGGGTCACCCAAGTAATGAATATTACCGATATCGATGATAAAACCCTCAAAGGAGCGATCGAAAAAAAGATTTCCCTTGAGTCATTTACCAAACCGTTTACCGAAGCCTTTTTTCAAGATCTGAAAACCCTCAACATTGAAAGGGTAGAACATTACCCTGCTGCGACCCATTACATCTCTGAAATGATCGCCATCATTCAAAGTTTGCTCGAAAAGGGAACTGCCTATCAAGGAACCGACCAAAGCGTCTACTTTGCGATCAGCAAATTTCCTTCCTATGGAAGGTTGTCCCATTTGCATTTAGAAGATCTCCAAGCAGGAGCTTCCGAACGCGTTTCACAAGACGAGTATGAGAAGGAAAATGCCTCTGATTTTGTATTGTGGAAGGCCTACGATCCTGCTCGTGATGGGAAGATCTATTGGGAGAGCCCATTTGGCAAAGGACGTCCCGGATGGCATATCGAATGTTCGGCAATGGCGATGAAGCTGCTTGGCCACAGTATCGACATTCATGTGGGCGGTGTCGATAATATGTTTCCGCACCATGAAAATGAGATCGCTCAATCTGAAGCTCATTCCTGCTGCCGCTTTGTCAAGCATTGGCTGCATGCTGAGCACCTTCTTGTTGACCATAAGAAAATGTCGAAAAGCTTGGGCAATTTCTTTACGCTCCGCGATCTTTTAAACAAAGGGTATACAGGCACCCAGGTCCGCTACATGCTTTTGCAGACCCACTATCGCACGCAGCTCAATTTCACATTTACAGGTCTCGATGCTGTGAATGCGACATTGAACCGATTAGGCGATTTTATCGTCCGCTTGCGCGACATCCAAAAAGAAAAGATGATCATTGTCGAGAAGATTGTCCATAAGACCTATGAGAAAAAGTCTCTTGGCCTTGTTTTCCCGATTTTAGAGAAAACGGAGGTCGCATTTGCAACGCATCTTGCCGATGACCTCAATATCTCCGCTGCATTGGCAGCGCTTTTCGACATGGTCCGTGAGATCAATGCTCTATGCGATCAAGGAAAAATTGGAATCTGCGAAGCGGAGGACGTTTTGGATTTTCTGATTAAGATCGATTCTGTTTTAGGCGTCTTGCCGCTCGAACAAGAAAATGAAATAGTTCCAAGAGAATTAGAGGAAGCGCTTTTGAAGCGAAAGCGCGCTAGAGAGGAGAAAAATTGGAAGGTAGCGGATGAGTGTCGTCAGATGATCCACAATGCAGGCTATTTCATTGAAGATACCCCTTCAGGCGCCCGCCTCAAAAAACTTAAGGTATAGGATGAGCAAAAAAGCAACGACAAAAGATGAACTTTTCCTCATTAAGCTCTACCGTATGGCCAAGGAGCTTGGTGATCCTCATGAAGAGATCGACCGTTATATTGTCGGGCGCGCGATTGGTCAGAACGATAAGGGGATCGACACGATCTCCCGTCTCCTTGCCCAAGCTAATTTTATTAAGAAAGGGGATGGAACAGCTGTCTATCTGACTTCTCACGGCCTCAATCTCGTTCTCCAACTTTTAGAGGAATAAGCCAATAGAGGCAATTGCAAATAACTCGACTTTGTATAATCTTATGACTGACTTCGCTGCGCTCGTCAGTCATAAGATTTGGACAAGAAAAAGTTGATAGAGAGCTCTGCATAGCTCATACTGCTTGGTTCTAACACTCAATTAGTTGAGGCTTATGGACTCTGTATCATAAAACATTCTATCGAAAAAACCCTCTATATCATACCGTTTTGAACTGATTTTGCGCCGCTTCGGCGCGAAATTAGTCCAAACTCGAGAGCTTTAGACTGTATTCGCTAGAGGATTACTCTGGTTTCCCGACTTAAAATCAATGCCGTTTTGTTCGATGCCAAAAAGCGTGCTATTCGCCTGGTCGCATCAAGGGGAAGAGGAGGATATCGCGGATCGAGTGAACGCCTGTGAAGAGCATCACAAGGCGATCAAGGCCTATGCCGAGGCCTCCGGTTGGAGGCATCCCTTGGCAGATCGATTCGATGAACTCTTCATCAAGGGGGTTGGCTTCTTCATCACCAGCCGCTTTTTTCTCTGCTTGGTTGACCAGAAGAGAGCGCTGTAACTCAGGGTCGTTAAGCTCTGTGTAGGCATTGCAAAACTCTCCGCCAAGAATGAAGGTCTCGAATCTTTCAACAATCTTCTCCTCTCGTTCTTTGGGGTTGCGGTGCAGCTTGCATAGCGGGGTTGTCTCGATCGGATGATCAATGATATGGTGGGGTTGAATCAGGTGCTTTTCTGCAAATTCCTCAAAGAGCAAAGCGATTAGGTTGCCGCGCGAGGCTTTGCGGACTTTTTCGGGATCGAGGACCCCTTTTTCAAGGAGGATCTGCCGCATCTTGTTCTCATCGATTGCATCAACATCGATCCCTCCGTAGACTTTGATGCTCTCTTTCATTGTCATCCGTTTCCATGGTGTTTTGAGGTCAATGGTATGTTCAATCGCTTCATGGTCGATTTTTACTTTGAGTTCCGTTGTTCCAAAGAGTGTTAAAGCGATCTCTTCAAAGAGTTTTTCCGTGAAGATCATCATGTCGTTGTAGTCCCAATAGGCAGCATAGGTTTCGAGCATCGTGAACTCAGGATTATGGGTCCTGTCGATTCCTTCGTTACGGAAGACTTTTCCAATTTCAAAAATTTTGAGCATTCCGCCGACGATCAATTTTTTTAAAGGAATCTCAAGAGAAATACGCAGGAACATTTCTTGGTCAAGGGCATTGAGCTTGGTGATAAATGGCCTAGCTTCTGCGCCGCCGTAAACGTTCTGTAAAACAGGTGTCTCTACTTCGATGAACCCCCGGTGCTCAAAATAGTTGCGGATCAACCGGATGATGCGTGAGCGCATTGTGAATGTCCCCATCACATCGGGGTGGGCGATCATATCGAGCCAACGTTTTCTGTAGCGGGTCCCTTTATCGGCAAGGCCGCTGTGCTTATCGGGCAGGGGGAGGAGGCTTTTGCAGAGGACAACGACTTTTTTTGCAAAAACCGTTAGTTCCCCTTTTTGCGTTAGAAAGAGATGCCCTTCGATGCCAAGGATATCGCCTAGGTCAACCTTTTTCTCCAAAAACTTCAGAGGGGACATTTCTGTTGTTGGGATATAGCCTTCAACCTGGGTCTTGTCCCGGTTAAACATGATCTGGATCCGTCCTGTTTGATCTTGCAGATGGGCAAAGGCGTTCTTTCCCATTGCGCGAAACAGGATCAGCCTTCCTGCTGTAGAGACCAAAGGGGTCGTTTCCTTTTCTGCGTCTTCGCTATGGCCGATCTCCTTTTCCATGTAGTCGGTTTGGAGGTTTCCAGGGGTTGTACTTGGTGTGAACTTGGGAGGATAAGGATCGATATTCAAAGCTCTTAGATCGGTCAGTTTTTGCGTGCGATTCCGGAACTCTTCGTGTTGGTGGTATTCAGGATCTGGGATGTTCATAATTTTGCATAGGGTAAAAATTGATCAGATCTACGTATATTAAGTTTTCTGGAGCTAAAAGCGCAAACAAGAAAATTTCGGCTTGGCTACATAGCCAAATACGACTTCGATCATCAGAAAAAGGTTGAAAGGGGATCGATATCGATAGACAGACGGACCTTTTTTCGGAGAAAGGGGGCTTGGCGCAGAGTGTCGATCGTCTGCAAAAGTTGGGCAAGTTTCTCTGTTTTAATCAGGAATTGGAAACGGTGCTGCCCTTTCACTTTGGCGTGGCCGCAGGGAACAATGGGCAAGAACTCGCAATGGGGAGGGGCTTGTCCAATCAGAGCTTCGCGCAGCTTTTCGGCCGTTGCTCGAGAAAGGGGCTCCGCTCCGCTGCTAAAGGTGAGCTTAATCAAACGGGAGAAGGGGGGATAGCTAAAGAGTTTTCTGGTCACGATTTCTTGGGAAAAAAATGCTTCATAGTTTTGGTCCGCCGCTAATGCTATTACAGGGTGTTCGGGCATTCGTGTCTGGATGATCACTTTTCCGGCCATTGCTCCTCGGCCTGAACGGCCTGATACCTGAGTAATGAGCTGAAAGACTTGCTCTGAAGCGCGGAAATCGGGGATTTGGAGGTTTCCATCCGCGTTGAGGACGCCGACGAGCGTTACAGAAGGGAAATGGAGCCCTTTTGCGATCATTTGCGTGCCGATCAGCACGTCGGCTTTCCCAGAGAGGAACTGTTTAAATAGTATTTCATGGGAACCTTTATGCCGCGTTGTGTCTGCATCGAGTCGCAGCGTGCGTACCTCCGGCAAAATTGCGTGGAGCGCACGTTCGACCATCTCAGTTCCGGCTCCCTTGAATTTTAATCCTTCATCGCATTTGCAGTTCGGACATGTGCGGGGAGGCGGAGAGATTCTGTAGTCGCAGAGGTGGCATGCCAAAACGTTTTCGTTCAAATGAAAGGTAAGGCTCACATCGCAATGAGGACATTCGACCACGTGGGAGCAGCGCGGGCACATCTGCGAGGTATGGTAGCCGCGTCGATTGAGAAAGAGGATCGTCTGTTGGCCGATTTCAAGCCTTTTTTTCATCTCGTTGATAAGTGGTTCAGAAAATAGGGTAAAGGCCTTGGCCTTTTCAAACTCGATTTGCATATCGACGATCTGGATCTCGGGGAGTTGTGCATGGTCTGCGCGGTGTTTAAGGATGCTGAGTTTATATTTTCCCTTCAGGGCGTTGTGATAGGACTCAAAGCTGGGCGTTGCACTTCCAAGAATAGTTGTTGCACCTGACAACTTGCCCCGCATGACGGCGATGTCGCGCGCATGATAGCTAGGCGATTCTTCGGTTTGTTTGTAGGAAGATTCCTGTTCTTCATCGACGATGATGAGGCCAAGATGGGGAACAGGGCTGAAGATCGCAGAACGGGCACCGATAACAATTCGGGCTTTCCCCAGGCGGATTTGGTGCCAGGCATCATGTCGTTCTCCTTTTGAAAGGCGGTGATGTAGGACAGCGATCTTCTCTTTAAAACGGCTCCGGAGCCGCTCAGTAGTTTGAGAGGTCAGCGCAATTTCAGGAACTAAAAAGATGATCCCTTTGTTCAATGTGAGGGCGTGATCGATAGCCTGAAGATAGACCTCAGTTTTGCCACTTCCCGTCACCCCAAAGAGGAGCAGTGTCTCAAAGCATCCAGCAGTTAAGCTGTCTGTAATCAGTGATAAGGCTTGGGCTTGCTCTTCATTAAGCTGTTTTGGCTTTGTGAGAAAATACTCTTGATCAATTAAAGTAGAGCGCTCGATCTGCACTTTTCTGCTGCAAAGGAGCTTTTTTTTAATAAGGGTATTGATTGGGCCGCGTGATACATGCGCTTTCTCAAGAAGCTCGGAAAGGAGGATTCCTTTAGGCGATTTTAAGACGATGTCGAGGATTGAGGCGTGGGTTGGGTTCTTTTGGCGCAGCGTTTCACATTCACCGGCAAGAGAATTTTGAGAAAGGGGCGACTCGATCAGAAGCTGTTCTTTATGTTTGATTTTACCTCGGATAATTGGTGGTAAGATCGATTTGAGGACTTTGCAAAGAGGAGCGCAGTAGTACCGGGACATCCATTGCGCAAGTTGCAAGAGCTCAGCAGAAACGAAGGGTTGTTCCGAAAGGGTCCCAATGATCGTTTGAATTTTAGAAAGGGCGCTGGTTCCCTTTAAGGAAAAGACGGTGCCAGCTTTGTGGGAGCCGCGCAAGGGGACCTTGACTCGGGACCCGATATGGATGAGCCCTTCCAAGTGATCGGGAATCTGGTAGTCTAGAGGCCGGTCGATGGCACAATCGAGGACCACTTCGGCAAAGGTTATTTTTTGAGCATCAGACATAAATTTTTCCACAGACCGGCCTTCTGATCAAGAGAACTCCTATAAACAGAGGCTGGCTCAAGAATAATCAAAGGTATATGTGCTAGAAACGCTGCTTGGTGGGTAGGTAAGGCCTTATAATGTTTGAGGAGGCCTGGATAATGTTCCATTCCATCGGACGCAATGATCAGGCGAAAAGAATTTATTTGAAAAAAAAGGTCCCATCGCTTTTCTTGCTCGAGCCTGTTTCCCGATATGAGTTTAACAGGGCCAAGATCTTTTTGGATTGCTTTCGCAAGATTTTTCATCAGTTCAATCGTATCTGGAAGGTTGTTCAATGCAAGCAATACCACATCAATATCAATGAGCTTTTCCTTCCACCCCGAAGCGATTTTTTTAGCATTTTGATCATCGGGGACTTGATCAGAAATGAGTAGGGAGGGTGCAATTTTCTGTAACGTCTTTGCGATCTCTTCAGGGGGTTTTACAGATAGTACCGCAGGCCTGCCTTGGCGTATTTCGAATTTGTCTTCAGCTTCCTTTGCGAATTTTTTTTTAAGAAGAGGGTTGTCTTGGGCAAGACTTTTTTCGGGCGCAGCTTTTGAAATGGGGATGAATGGGCGAACTGTTTCAAGCTCCTTTTGAGGTCCAGCCATGGACTTTGGGGTTTGGCGATCAGGGCGGTTCTGGGCATACGATTGAAAAAATTGGCATTCTTCTGAGGAGACAAAAGTCCAGGTTTGCGGCGGTTGCTTCCGAGCATAATCGAGGGCATCTTGTAGAAGCTGTTGGAAGGAATCATTCATAAATAAAAGCTCAATTAGACCCGCTCAACTCAGAAAATCGCGTTTTTAATTCGGGGATTAGCGAAGAGAAGCCTCGGTTGTGATAATGATCGCATAGTTTTTTTTCTAACTGTTCCAATCCTTTTTTGTGAAGATGGGAAAGAAACGCTTGGAGATATCCCTTTCCCATTAGAGCATTGACTGAATCCAGGTTTTTCAACAAGAAGAAGATGAGATTTTCATTGTTTTTGTAATGAGAGATCAATGGCTCTGCAAGAAGATAGAGTTGATGGAGTTTTCTTTTAACCTGGATCTTTTGGCGGGAATTAAAAGTTTCTTTTCCTGAAAAAGAGATGACGAGGTCGGCAAGCATTGTATGGATTTTCTCAGCTTCTTCTTCAAAATTCTCGAAAGCGATTAGAATCAGTTGAGCATGTTCGCGCGCTTTATTGACGTGACCTGACTCATTTGCCCAATCATAGGGAAAATAGCGTCGGTCGGAGGAGATGACTAAGTTAATTGGGGCTTCGTATAGGATTGCTTGGTGGGCTGCCAATAGTTCTTTGAGAAAAAACTGAAGCAGTAAAATACGATGATGTTCTTGCCTGACCAGGTGGGGAGAAAGGGGAGAGAACAAACAGGCCTGGACTTGTGGCATCATACACCTTAAACAATCTCAAAGAGAAACGTGGGCACCTGCGTTAGTATGACAAATTTGCTTTTGAATTACAAGTTTTTGTTTAAGAATCTTTTTCAAAGAAAGATTGGTTAACAGACAAACAACTGAAGAATTTGAAATATATCTTCATATCAAATTCATTTTTTTGCAAGATTCGGAATTAAGGGGCTTCATTAATTTCGCAGTTGGCTCCCCGGTGAATTCCATAAGAGGCAGACATGTTGAGATCTTTGCAGATACTAATTGTGTTGCTGGCTGTTCAGTTTTGCCTTCATTGCGATCAAGAGGTTCAAGGCCCCTATCTATATTGCCAAAGAAAGTGGGGAGAGCTTAAATGGGAAGGTCTCAAAATCCAAGTGCTGAAATTAAGAGCGGAGCAATTTCCACCAGGAGGAACCTATACGCTATTCATTAGAAACTGCGATGGTTCTGAAACGCAGGTCTTCGATTATACAGCCAATAAAAAGGGGCATCTGATCCTCGATATCGATAAAAAGCTAAAACATGGAGCTCCGTTTGCAATCACCCCGCTAAGAAAAGGCGAAAAAGTGTCCTATTGCATGTATTCTCCTGACCGCTCTGAAAAAATTATCACTTCAATTGTCCCTTTTCCCATTGAAGCGTCCAAAGATTTTAGCACGGTTTCCCTTGAACTCCTCGATCCCAAAGGAGAAGCGTTTGTCTGTATCGGCAAAGGATTTATGCCAGGCGAAACAGTGGAGATTGTGTGCGCATCAGGAGATCGTATCAGTAAGGAGGCCTTATTAATTGATGGAAATGGGGGATTTAGCTGTCTGCTAGGGCCTTCCATTAACAACCAAGAAACAGGGATGGCGAGGGTCACTGTTAAACGGCAGAATGAGCAGATCTCTGTCCCCTTTGCCTGGGGAAGGCAAGCTCAAGAATTCGTCGGCGCCATTTGTCTTCAGATCAACTAAAAATTCTGGCATGGTTCAAAAAGTAACCTTTTGGGGTAACATTTAGCATAGAGGGATCGATGCGCAGTCCCAGATCATGCAAAGCATGGAATACATCACCGTGGCAGGAGAATACCAGGCCAAGCCAATGTCTGTCCTGCCCGCAAGCCTTGGCCACCATCTCCTACGGTATAGCCTGGCTTCAATTCCCGATTTTCTGCATCGAACAAAGCAATTCCCCATGTGACGAAGAAACTACGTTTACCAAGGAATATCTCCCTATTGCCTCTGCCGGCGGCATCTCCCGAGTTAAACCCAGCTGAGCAGGTATGGCAGGTGCTCAGGGATCGATACCTGGGAAACCGCTGTTTTGATTCGTACGAACATATTTTGGACAGTTGTTGTGATGCCTGGAATGCCTTTACCTCCATGGCCGGTACCGTCCGCCAGCTATGCACTAGAGAGTGGGCAAAAACTAAAGGTTATTTTTAATAAATGGTATTATTCTCGGCTTGCTGCCCACAAGCAGCATCTATCGCATCAACAAGACCTATTTCATCGCACATTCCTGCGACTAGCCCCAGTTGATCTAGATTTTGTGTCTCGATCTCTATGTCCTGTATCGCCGTCATCATAGTGCAGGCATTGTATCAATACACCGTCTTTTGCAAAAATTTATTTTTTTGGTGAGGGATCACGGTTCATATGTATCTCCAGGGTATAATGAACCCTCAAGGTACACACTTATGAAGAATTTCTTGTCAAAAAAGATTTAAAATTTTTCATGCAATTTCCCTGCTATTTCAATTGTTTTGTTTGATTATAAATTCAATAAATTATAAGTAATAAAATTAAATCATCTTACGAATTTAATGGAGTTTGATATGAATCAAAATAAAGTCTATGTTTCTCTTGCAGCACTTGTAATTGTCGGATTGATTGGTGTTGTTGGTTGTGGCCCGAAAAAATTACAGTTTGATCAAGAGAATGCGCATGTAGAATCAGAGGTAGGCGCTGCCTTGTCCCAAAATGAAAGCAGTGGAGCAAGAACTTCCAAGACGGGACACGGAAGAAGGGCTCCCCAGGTGCAATTTAATGATAAGCAGTTCGATCCCCATTCTGATGTCACTCCATCTGCAAGAGGGTGCAACAATAATACCGGCTTTTATATGGCTGGATCTTTTATTTACTGGAAAAGTGGTTATACGGATATAACCCTTTCTTCCCGTGTTGAAAACCCTGGAGTGGAAACTTCCAAGAATAAAAAAATCGGTCTAGATACGCAATATGATCCTGGTTTTAAGGTTGGAATAGGATGCAACTTCCATAGGGATGTCTGGGATATTTTTCTCAACTGGACCTCGCTTCAGTCCAATTTGGTCGATAAACAACATACCAATACCCCTAAATTAGCTACGATTCTTGGTAGTATTGCTCCTCAAGAACCAGGTATTAATTTAACTCGTAAATTTCGAGCAGGTTGGCATTTTGACTTCGATAGCTTAGATTTAGAGCTTGGACGCAATTTCTATATTAGCAAGTACATGTCGATACGCCCATTTGCTGGGCTAAAGGGATCTCTTATTAAATATCAGCTAAAAATGACCTATGTGAATCCGGTTGATTCCAATAATGCCCCCTTCCAGTCCTCAATGCATAGTAAGTATAAAGACCATACATGGGGAATCGGCCCTCGTTTAGGGATTAACAGCCGGTGGGTATTAGGAGAGTCCAATTTTGCTTTTCTGGCAAATGTTGCAGGGAGCATTCTTTGGGAAGATTTTCAGCCCTCTTCCTCTACAAAATATTTGGATGCCCAAGGAACGCCTGCCCCCGTCGGAAAAATTCATGGAAGTCAGCAAGAACTTAACCCTGTTGCAGAGGTGTTTTTAGGTTTTGATTGGGGTAGATGTTTCGGAAAGCATTTTTACATGAACCTTTCAGCTGGTTATGAGATGCAATATTGGTGGGATCAGGGAAAAATATCCACTTTTTTTGATGCTCAACCATCTGAAGCGCTAAATCTCCATGGCTTGACGACGACATTGCGATTTGACTTCTAAGCTACTTCTGGGGCTGTGGTATGCGTGCCACAACTTCAGAAAAAACCTGATCCTTCGGGTTATTGCAATCGATTGTATGCAGAATCTTTAGTTGGGTGTAATAAGCGATTAGGGGTGCGGTTTGGTCGTGGTAGACTTTAAGCCGTTTTAAGACCACAGCTTCCGTGTCATCGGAGCGCTGGATGAGTTTTCCGTAGCACTTATCGCAGGTCCCTCCTTTTTTGGGGAGAAAATAGATGAGATGGTAAGGGGTCCCGCAAGACTCGCAGACCACCCGTTTTGTCAACCGTTCGGCAATTTTTGCATCAGCAAGGTTCAAATTTAGGACGATAGGCTGGCTTTGTTTTCTTAAATGGTCCTGAAGTGACTTTGCTTGAGGGAGCGTACGTGGAAACCCATCTAAAATATATCCTTTTACACAGTCTGCCTGTGCAACTCTTTCGAAAAGCATATTGAGGATCAGTTGGTCGGGGACAAGATGCCCCTTGTCCATGAAGAGTTTAGCTTGTTTTCCAAGGGAGGTTTCTCGACGGATTTGATCGCGCAGAAGATCTCCTGTCGAGATGTGGGGGATCTGCAGTTTTTCGTGAAGCATTGCGGCCTGGGTGCCTTTACCCGCTCCAGGAGGACCTAACATAATGAAAACGATAGGTTTGGAGTCCAATTTAGCTTCATTGGAATGCGCAGAGGGGGAAGGAAAAGGGCCTGTCATAAGGATACCAGCGATGATCTGTTTGGATACTAATTTCATGGGAATTCAAGAACCCAAAGGGAAATCATCCTAGCAGATTTTCGCTTTCTGCGAAAAGAGTTAAAAAAAATTTCCCAATTAAGGGTCTGTACACAAAAATGGTATCAGTAAATGAATGGAATCAAACGGAAAGGGACCCGTTCACAGTATTTTTCCCAGTTTTTTCCGTACTTATTTGCGCATCGCCTCTCGTGGCGGTAGGCTCGGTCGATGAGCAGGAGAATTAAGAAAATCAAATAGAAATAGGGCAGCGCGCTAGCAAAAAGAGCTGGAACGCTCCAACAGAACACCCCTAACACTTCAGGAATATAATGGAAATGGCGAGAAATCCCCCACCAGCCCGATGCAAGCAGAAGGCTTTGCTTTTCTTCGCCCCATTCAGTTTTGTAGTTGGCAAAGATCAGCTCAGGCTGTTTGCGCCAGACTGTGCAATCTCCGTTCTTCATACGGACATATTGACGTTGCCTATCAGCCAGATAGTTAATGAAGATGCAAGATGCCCCAACGATAAAAATCAAACAGGAAGCTAGTGTGCTAAGCTGGTTTGGGTGATTGACCAGGTAAAGTGTCGGCGAAGTGTAAATGCAAGGTAGCCATACCATGCATCCCCAGCAGATGCAGAACCCGGCTCGGTCATACATGATGTCCATCGAACGTAAATATCCTGTTTCCCACCAGAAAAATTTGGCAATATAGAATAACTGCAGAGCAACTGCGATGGTCATTGAATTCGTCAGTTCATAGAGCTCTGTTTGCTTTGCAGCAAACGACATTAGTATCAATCCCCACCCCATCATTCCGAACCTGCAGTTAGTGAACATTTTGACGTCGCAGCCGAGAATTCGGGGATAAAGTTCCATTCCCCAAAAATAATCGAAGACGACATGGCCAGTTGTTCTCGAGTCTGTTGAAGAAGGCCTATAGCGCCCCTTAATGTACAAAAAGAGGCAGAACAACAAACTAAAAAAGTTTAAGGCGCCTAGTAACGCTCCGAAGTTGTCATAAATAATCGTGGGTGAAAAAAGATTGAGATAGTGGGAAGAGATATAAAAAAGAGCTAACGTTGAAATAAAAGCTGAAACCCCGTTCGCTTTATATACGGGAATATTTCCATTGGGAGTTAAAGGACCATTAAATTTTCTGCCCGGAAGGAACTTCATCAAAATAAGCTCAGCTGCGGCAAATATAGCCAAGATTTTCCAAGCTGTCTTGGTCCCAAAAAAGATAGGGGCCCAAATTGTGTAGATTGTTTGAAGGAGCCCTTCTTGCGAAAGCAGAGATAATAATTTATGGATGGAGCCGTTTAAGTGTACGTTTGTGTACCAAACCAGCATAACGATTGGAGGGCAGCAAGTGATCAGAAAAAAGGGAATAATGATATGCTGGAGCCATCTTCTTATTTTAGTCAGATTACAGGGTTGTGAAGGCATGGCTTCTCCTAAGATTCTGTAATGACCTGCTTCAAAGGTATTAGGTCATTATTTGATATGACATAGAAGATATGCTTCTTTTTTTTCTACCTATTTTCTTAACTCATGTAGCCTGATTGTTTTTTTTGATTGAAAGATTAGTGAGGCGGGTTCATTTATAAAAATAATTTTTTTAATAAAATAAAAGTATTATTTAATTTAAAGCCTGCATTTTTAATAATATTTATTTTTATAAATTTGGATATTTAGGCAGATCAAAAGCATAATTGGCTAACTTGGGTACAATTTTTGGATACATCCGATAAAATTTAAGGCTTGGTATAAATCTCGGATTGCATTATAAAATAGGGCATTTGTGTAAAAGGGTATGACGCAGAAAGACAACCATCAGTTTAGCATTTTTAGATCTCTATTTTGGCCCGTGCACCGCTCCGAGGTCAAAAAAGTAGTTTCGATGCTGATTCTTCTATTTCTGCTTTGTGTCTGCTACAGTGTTTTACGCAATCTCAAAGACACCATTATCTTAACAGCAAAGAACTCAGGGGCAGAGGTTATCCCTTTCATCAAGGTATGGGGGATGTTGCCTGCGGCCTTTATTTCGACCTGGTTTTACACGCGCCTTAGGCGCTGGTTCAAAAAAGAGACCGTATTCTATATTTTGATCTCTTGCTTTCTCACCTATTTTCTCCTCTTTGCTTTTGTTTTGTACCCTAATAGTGACAAACTCCATTTGGATAGTATAGGGGACCTGTTAACCTCGGTCCTTCCAAAGGGGTTTAAAGGCATGATCGCTTTGATCCGAAATTGGTCTTTTACTTCGTTCTACATTATTTCAGAGATGTGGGCTGTTGTTGTTCTTGCAGTCCTTTATTGGGGATTTGCCAACGATGTAACGAAGGTAGGGGAGGCCAAAAGGACCTATGGTCTCTTGAACATCGGATCTAATGTTGCTCCTATTCTTGGAGGAACCCTAGCAATCATGTTTTCTGAAGGGGTTTTTTTTCCTTTTCTCTCATCTTCTACGGATCACTGGGCTCAAACTATTTGTCAGTTAATCCTCTTGGTTTCCGTTCTAGGGGTAAGCGCAATGTGCCTTTATTACTGGATCTGCAGGAAGGTCCTTCCTGAAGAAAGAGTAGATGTTGAAGATTGCAAAGAAGAGCAGCCAAAAGAAATAACGCGACTCTCTCTCCGCGAAAGCGTAAAGTACATCGCCCGTTCTAAATACCTCGTTCCTTTAGCCATCATTGTTCTTGGCTACAATATTGCAATCAATTTGACCGATGTATTGTGGAAAGAGCAGTTGAAGCGGTTTTTTGCCGATCCTAACGATATGCTCGAGCACATGAACAAGATCACTGTGGGCATTGGAATCTTAGCAACGATGGGCGGCTTCCTATTCTCATTAACGGTCACACGCCTCGGCTGGACATTTACAGCGGTCCTTACGCCTGCGATCATGACTACTCTGGCTATCAGCTTCTTTTCTTTCTTGTTTACTGGGGACTCTCTTTTTGCCATTTCATCAACTTTGTTTGGAATGACCCCATTTGCAATCACCGTGTATTGCGGGTCCATTCAAAATTGCATGAGCAAAGCATGCAAGTATTCAGTTTTTGACGCGACAAAGGAACTTGCCTTTTTGCCCTTAAGTCTCGATTCAAAATTAAAAGGAAAAGCGGCTATCGATGGTCTCGGATCTGGAATTGGAAAATCGGGGTCTTCGCTTGCCTACCAGGGTTTTATCATCCTCTTGGGAAGTGTAGCTCTTTCAACACCCTATGTTGCCGTTATTCTTTTTGCTGTCTTAATTGCTTGGATCTTCTCTGTTATTGCTTTAGGGAGGCAATTTAAAGCGATTACACAACGCGAAACTGCTCCAACAGTTGCAGCTGTCAACTCCACGGCCTCTTCTTAAATTAATCCAACTTGCCAATGCATTTTTGCGCGCTTGCACGGGTTGGTTTATGATCAGCTAATATCCACTCGATAGGCCATCGCAGGGCCGATACTCAGCTGAGTTTATGTGTTTATTTTTTTATCAATGGTTTTATTCGGGAATGATCGTCACTTTGCCATGGTCAAAATCATAATAGCCGCCGATGACCCTCAATTGCTTGGAAGCGATGTATTTAGCAATCAAAGGCGATGATTTTAAGTGGTTGACACCTTCTTTGACGTTACAATTGACCGCGTTCATCAAAATATTTCCTTTTTGGGCCTGGCATTTTTTCAGCGCGGGGGCAATTAAGGGATAGATGTTCTCAAGCTCGGGAACATTTTCCTGTCCAAGCAAGGCTGCTTTAACAGCTCCACAGTTCTCATGTCCTAAAAGAATAACGAGGGGGCAGTGAAGTTTGTCGACAGCATACTCAACCGAGTCCAGTTCGATGGGGCCGACGACATTTCCAGCGATGCGAACAACAAAGATATCCCCAAGGCCTTGGTCAAAAATGATTTCAGGCGGTACGCGGGAATCTGAGCAACCGATGATGGTGGCAAAAGGCTCTTGCCCCTCTTTTAAAGTAGAGAGTCCTTCCAATCCTAAATTTTTGTGAATAGGCTGACCTGAAGTGAACCGCTTGTTCCCCTCCATTAACCGCTGAAGGGCAATTTCACTACTAGGTTGCTGCGATTTTTCCTGAGCAAAACAAAGGCTTGAGAGGCAAAATAAAGATGTACAGAGAAGCTTGCACATAGATGATTCCTTTTTTCCTTACTTATCAGCTTTTAGCTTTTTTTAGCGAGCGTCTTTGATCTAAATGACCTGTCAAAGCACTGCCCATCCTTCATCCGAAGGCGTATTGATGCTTGGGGCCGAATGGAGGTTGAGCTCATATGTAGTACAATAAAACTCGCCTTTTTTTTAACTATCGCTGCTGATTCCATAACCTCTTGCTTGCAAAATTCAAAAAAATATGTAAATTGAAAATTTTAATCAATGGAGGTTTATGGAAGAGAAAGAGGTGGTCTTAATCACGGGCTGTAGTGGAAGAATAGGGTTTAAAGCCGCAGAACGGTTTTCAGAAAAGTATCGGATTGTCGGTTTCGACGTAATGTTGACAGGCCACCTTCCTGATGTCGAATTTGTTCTTATGGATGTGGCGTCTGATGAAAGTGTTAAAGAAGCTCTCAATTATGTCATGAAAAATTATGGGGGAAAGATCGCATCTGTCATCCATCTGGCTGCCTACTACAGTTTCAATAGCAGGTGGAGTTCTCAATATGAACAGATAACGGTTAAAGGGAGTCAGCGACTATTAAAGGGACTTCAGCAGTTTGATGTTGGGCAGTTCATTTTTTCCAGTTCAATGCTAGTTCATGAGCCGTGTGGTGTTGGACAGCGGATAACAGAGGACTCTCCATTATCAACAGCATGGGGATATCCCTTTTCAAAGGTCCAGGCTGAGGAGCTGATCCGAAAAGAGAAGGGAAATATTCCGAGTGTGGTTTTACGGATAGCGGGTGTCTATGATGATCATTGCCATTCCATACCCCTTTCAAATCAGCTGCAGAGGATCTATGAAAATCAACTGGAAGGGCATCTTTTTGCAGGAGATACATCGCATGGAGCTTCATTTGTTCACATGGACGACCTGATCGAAGCGCTTTGGTTATGTGTAGAAAAGCGGAAAACCCTTCCATCCGAGCTCACAATGCTTATTGGAGAGCCCAATACAATGAGTTATAAAGCGATTCAGGCCGAGATGCAAAGGCTTATTCACAAAAGAGAATGGAAGACGTGGAGCATCCCGAAGCGCATTGCTAAAGTCGGAGCTTGGTTTCAGGAACATCTTCCGTTTGTTAAAAAGTCGTTTATTAAACCGTGGATGATCGATTTTGCTGACGACCATTATTGCCTTGATATCACACGGGCTAGAAAATTTTTAGGGTGGGAGCCTAAGCATAAGTTGGAAGACACAATTCCTCTTTGGACAAACGAGCTCCAGAAAGATAATACTGCTTGGTACGACGAAAATCGCTTACACGGGTAGTCATTGATGAATGAGAACAAAAAGAGGGTTGCTCTGTTATGTGTTGCCGTCGGTTTTTGGTTAATTGCTATTCCATTGACCTTTGAATATAAAAGTAAAGCGCTTCTTTGTAGCGATATTTTATCGGGGATTTTTCTCATTGTTTTTAGCCTGCTTTCTTTAGCTCCACGTCGTATCTGGTCTCAATGGTGCATCGCAGGCACAGGTGTATGGCTGCAGTTAGCTCCTCTTATTTTTTGGGCGCCAACGTCATTGAACTACATCAATGACACCTTGATCGGAGCTCTCTTGATCGCTCTATCATTTACCCTTACCAATAATCGATTATCGAAAAATGGATCGGGAGCCCCATTTCCTAAAGGATGGTCATATAATCCCTCAAGTTGGTTGCCTCGAATTTTCACAGTTGGCTTAGCGATGCTCTGCTGGCTGTTTTCACGTTATTTGGCTGCATATCAGCTTGGTTATATCGATCAGATGTGGGACCCCATTTTCCATAGTGGATCGCTTCGAGTAATCACTTCGAAGATCTCGCATGATTTTCCGGTTTCCGATGCAGGGCTCGGAGCTCTAGGGTACACATTGGAATTCCTATTAGGTTGGCATGGTAGCTCTCGACGTTGGTATACAATGCCTTGGTTGGTCCTGATATTTGGATTTCTTGTCATTCCAGTTAGTCTTATCAGCATTGTCTTAATCATTCTGCAACCTGTTGTTGTTGGAGCCTGGTGTTTTTGGTGTTTAGCAACTGCAGTCTGCATGTTGGTGATGATCCTCTTTTCCGGATCTGAGATCATTGCCACAATTGAATTTTTGAGGGAAGCTGTAAGCGAAGGACATTCATTTTGGAAAGTTGTATGGAAGGGAGGAAAAATCAATGAGATCAGCCTCCCTAAAAAACCTAGAAATCGTAAAAAATATAAGGTGGCATGGGGCTTCAGTTGTAGCTGGAACCTCGTTGCCCTCATCGCTTTAGGAGCTTATTTAATGCTGAGTCCTTACCTGTTTTCAATTACAGGAAGCTTAGCAACAGTTAGTTATATCATAGGCCCGTTTATGATCACCTTTGGAGTAGTTTCAATGGTGGAAGTCTATAGGATCTTGCGATTTGTTAATGTTTTTCTCGGAGGGAGCCTTATCTTAGCTGCGTTTTTTTGGTTAGAGCCGGGCCATTCTGTCGACTGGAACGCTGTCCTCATCGGTGTTCTATCTATTGCATTTTCTTGGCGAAAAGGGATGATTAGAGAGCGTTACGGTTCCTGGGAACGCCACATTCATTAATTGGGCGGAATTTTAGTTCAGCTCCTATTCTCTGTTCTTCCCGTAAGGCTATTTCAAGTTATGTTATCGATGCTTTGCCTTGGTTCTAGAAATTGAAGCGGAAAGCCCAAAAGCAAAAAAAATCGGATTTCTGATTTACCTAGAGGAAAGTGGGCAAAATAGGATCAAAAAAACGGAAAAATTAAAATAGGGTTTGCGGAAAATTGCGGAGATTTTGTATGTTCTTGTCTTCCTTTTGAGAATAACTGAAAGATAAAGTGAAAGCAAAAGGAAAAGCGAGGCAGAAGACCTTGTAGAGATGTTTTGACAATGGAAGAGAAGTGACGTGCAAGCGAAGTAAAGCTTGTGCGGATAAGGTGAGAATATCATCTTATTTTGCCTTAAAAATTTTTTTTAAAGCAAATTGTCAAAGATTTTATCTTTGAGAATTTGATCTTGGTTCAGATTGAATGCTGACAGCGTGGATGAGGCATGCAAGTCGAACGAAACAGTTGGGAAACCAGCTGTTTAGTGGCGGAAGGGTTAGTAATACATGAATAACTTACCTTCGACCTGGGGATAACGGCTGGAAACGGCCGCTAATACCGAATGAGGTTAAGAAGTGGAATCATTTTTTTATCAAAGTAGGGGACTCTGAAAAGAGCCTTGCGGTGGAAGAGAGATTCATGGGATATCAGCTTGTTGGTGTGGTAATGGCGCACCAAGGCTAAGACGTCTAGGCGGATTGAGAGATTGACCGCCAACATTGGGACTGAGACACTGCCCAGACTCCTACGGGAGGCTGCAGTCGAGGATCTTTCGCAATGGGCGAAAGCCTGACGAAGCGACGCTGTGTGAGCGATGAAGGCCTTCGGGTCGTAAAGCTCTTTCGCATAAGAACAAGGGAGGCTGGTGAATAGCCAGCTAACTTGAGGGTACTATGTAAAGAAGCACCGGCTAACTCCGTGCCAGCAGCTGCGGTAATACGGAGGGTGCAAGCATTAATCGGATTTATTGGGCGTAAAGGGCGCGTAGGCGGATTTGTAAGTCAGATGTGAAATTCCGAAGCTCAACTTCGGAGCTGCATTTGAAACTACAAGACTAGAGGAGTGGCGGAGAAAACGGAATTCCACGTGTAGCGGTGAAATGCGTAGATATGTGGAAGAACACCTGTGGCGAAAGCGGCTTTCTAGTTTTTACCTGACGCTGAGGCGCGAGAGCAAGGGGAGCAAACAGGATTAGATACCCTGGTAGTCCTTGCCGTAAACGATGTATACTTGATGTAGTTAGGCTCAACCCTGACTGTGTCGAAGCTAACGCGATAAGTATACCGCCTGGGGAGTACGCTCGCAAGGGTGAAACTCAAAAGAATTGACGGGGGCCCGCACAAGCAGTGGAGCATGTGGTTTAATTCGATGCAACGCGAAGAACCTTACCCAGGCTCGAAATGTAACAGACATTTTCAGAAATGAAAAGTTCCGCAAGGACTGTTATATAGGTGCTGCATGGCTGTCGTCAGCTCGTGCCGTGAGGTGTTTGGTTAAGTCCAGCAACGAGCGCAACCCTTATCATTAGTTGCCAACACGCGAGGTGGGGACTCTAATGAGACTGCCTAGGTTAACTAGGAGGAAGGTGAGGATGACGTCAAGTCCGCATGGCCTTTATGTCTGGGGCTACACACGTGCTACAATGGTCGGTACAGAAGGCAGCAAGACCGTAAGGTGGAGCAAATCCGAAAAGCCGATCACAGTTCAGATTGTAGTCTGCAACTCGACTACATGAAGTTGGAATTGCTAGTAATGGCGTGTCAGCAACAGCGCCGTGAATACGTTCCCGGGCCTTGTACACACCGCCCGTCACATCATGGGAGTTGGTTTTACCCGAAATCGCTGACTTAACCGCAAGGAAAGAGGCGCCTAAGGTAAGGCCGATGACTGGGATGAAGTCGTAACAAGGTAGCCCTATCGGAAGGTGGGGCTGGATCACCTCCTTTAAGGACAACACTCACAGTGTCCTAAGGTTGAGACAAGCTTTACTTCATCACGTCACTTCACTTCTGTTGTCAAAACAGAAAATGCTAATCATCTGATTGGCAAAAGCTATCTTGAAAGTCGTAAGTTAAAGAATGTAATCTCAAGAAAGCGCAATACCG